>JACQXE010000037.1 GCA_016208915.1 Nitrospirota bacterium
AGAGCAAAAGCCCGTGATTTATCCCAGAGGCCTGTAAACCATTCGCGTCTTCGCATTGCCAGAGATAGTTTCAGGACTCTGGCATTCCCATTTTTCGTCAGGTATCCGCCAATAGCAAATACCTTATACCTCAGTGTCTTTAATGTGGGTTGAACCTTGCTGCCCAAGACCACCTGTCGGAATAGACTCATCAGATTATAGGCCAGCACAACAAAGTTCATTGTGGCCTCGGTAGCGTTGAAGTTCTTTATGTTGAAACTGTCTGCTCCAAAGTCATATTTGAGCTCCTTGATACGGTTTTCTGCATCGGCTCGCATCCGATAGATTTTCCAAACTACTTCTGCCGGCAGATCAATGCTTGTGACAAAACATCCAT
This sequence comes from Nitrospirota bacterium, assembly GCA_016208915.1. Lineage (GTDB taxonomy): Bacteria > Nitrospirota > Thermodesulfovibrionia > Thermodesulfovibrionales > UBA1546 > JACQXE01. Next base: position 377 of record JACQXE010000037.1, read on the forward strand.
ACCGATAATGCTGATACTCGGCATCATCAGCAAAAAGCCTTAGTATTTTGCCGGTCGCTTTAGGCCTGCGTGTAATCAGTTGCCGTACCATTATCATCCTTCGAGTCTTGCCCCAGCCGGGACTTTCATATTCGATAGAGGCTACATCTATGCCGTCATCAAGTGACTGCCACTGCCGATGTCCAGCCAGCATCTTTTGCAATGTCGGATATAATCGCACTGCAATGATATAAGGTATCGGCCGCTCTGTGCGTTCAAGATGCTCAATGATATCCTTACTGAAAAACCCGCTATCAGCCCTCAATAATCCTATCTTCTTGCCTGAAAGCTTCTCCAGAGTATCACTCAGAAAAGCATGAAAGTTGTTTGCCGTATGTGCATCTCCTGCTCTGAGCCAACAATTAGCCACCATCCGGCAATCAGCTACAAAAGCCAATAAGGGATGATGCGAGTTCCGCCCTGGTTTATGTGGATTATAGCCACGTCTTGCCCCCTCCTGATTCCCATACCGGCTCATTACCGTTGAATCCATATCCAGTGTGAAGTTGTCAAACCTCAACTGCTCATAAAAACACCGGTACAAATGCTGAAATACTCTCTGGTTGGTCCCCTGTGTATATTTCCCAAAATGCCGTATAAATGCCTTATGCCCAGCCATACGCTCATATCCAAATATCTGTCTGATCGCTTCATCATGGCGGGTAACTTCCATATGCTCAAATCTGTTTGCACCGCACCATACCCCAATCAGAAACTGCTCTATCAATTGCTCAGGGGCATAACCCCGGTTTGATCTCTGTAATGGTAAGCCTGAACTCTGAAGCGCTTCACGAAACCCTATCTTCTTTAATAAACGGCTCATCAACGCAAGTCCACCCCACGGGGTTATTTCCTTGTCGGTAAAACTCAATTGAAGGTCTTTTGACATGTATGCTTTCCTTACTGCTTTATTCGTCCCTATATTACTCCGGACATCCCATATTTTATCTTTTTTTCAATGACTTACGCTAGCTAACTCCTAATGACGGCCATTAGAAATCTTTGCCTAACGGATTATTTGGGTTAAATTTAAAAACTGGCGAACAATTGCATGCACCAGACGGCGGGAAGCGCTGCGACCTTGCGGGCAAGTTTATTGGCGCCGCTGGTGATGCATGTCGTTCGGCGCAGAAAAGGCGCAACGGCGTCGCTGATGCGCCGCCAGAGCGCAGATATATTAACAGAGAATAAAGAAAAATAAAAATGACCGAATCATCACTTCCCATAAACCAAAAATCGATAAAATATAAATATAAAAACAACTGTGTCTGCGCCGAATGCGCGAATGAGCAGAATTGCTTGATTCGGCATAATAAGACGCCGAACAAGCGAATCGAACAGTCCCCTTATGGGGCTGCTGATTCGCGCATTAGCTAAAAAATAATACAAGGACTCAACTCAATTTTGCGTTGCCAAAAAGCACACGTTGTGATAATCTACCATTAGATGAAGCATATAAATTGGAATACTGGAAAGAGTCTGAAACTCAAAGAATCAAGAGGAATTTGTTTTGAAGATGTTGTTTATTATATTGAAAAAGGCGACATTTTGGATGATTATCTGCATCCAAATCAGAAAAGGTATCCAGAACAGCGGATAATGGTAATAGGAATAGATAATTATGCATACCTTGTTCCTTATGTAGAGGATGCGGAAGAATTATTTTTGAAAACCATTATCCCCAGTAGAAAGGCAACAGACATTTATTTGGGAGGAGAAAAATGAAAACTAAATTAACAAATGAAGAACAAGAAATATTGGACAGTTTTGAAAAAGGTGAATGGATTCCAGTTAAAAACCTTTCAAAAAGAAAAGCAGAACTAATGAAGTATGCAAGAAACACTTTAAAGAAAGATAAAAGACTAAACATAAGAATCTCCGAAAGAGACCTAACAGAATTGCAAAAAAAAGCAGTAAACGAGGGATTGCCTTACCAGACATATGTTTCCAGCATAATTCATAAATTTGTTAGTGGTAAGCTAATAGAGGAAAAAAATTAAGCGGCTAAAGAATCACTTCATGGGATCGCGCGAAACGACCGCGCTCCCCATGACTTCAGGCGCTATGTGCAAAAATGAGAAGGAGACCATGATGAACGAGATATTTCCCGAACCTATCAGAAATCTTCCAGTAGCCAATATCCCCTTGAAAGGAATCAAGGCGTATCTTTCCCTTGAAGTAAATAACCCAGATTAAGCTTGGGATTTTTTATTTGTTTTCCTGAAAATAACCAGTCCCGCAATCGCCCCTATAAACATCAAAACACTTATCCCCTGTGATACAGAGATGTTTCCGAAGAGAAAGCCCCGCGCCTCATCTCCCCTGAAGAATTCGACTATGAATCTGATAACTGAGTAGAGCAAAAGATATGCCCAGAATATCTGTCCTTTGAATGACTGGTGTCGTCTTAGGGTAATTAGTATCAGGAAATTCAAAAATTCTCCAGCAGACTCGTAGAGCTGTGTTGGATGGAGCGGGATTTCTGTTGGAGCAAGGCATTCAGGATCAAAGAATGTTATAGCCCATGGAAGACCCTCTGCAGGCTTTCCATGACAGCATCCAGCTGAGAGACATCCAAGTCTTCCTATTGCATGGCTGATTGCGAGCGATGGCGCAAAGATGTCTGCTGTATTCCAGAGGTCAAGCCCTTGCTTTTTTATATACCATATTGCAGTCGGAACAGCGAATATAACGCCTCCGTAAAATACAAGGCCACCTTCCCATATTTTCAATATAGCAAGAGAATTTTTTAGATAAGATTCAGCATTGATAAGCACAAAAAAGAACCTTGAGCCTATTATGGCTGCAAGGAGCATGTAGAAACCGAGGTCAATGATTTTGTCAGGCGGTATGGCCTGTTTTTTAGCCTGTCTGACGGCAAGGGCAAGTCCCAAGAGAAATCCTGCGGCAATAAGGACGCCGTATGTATGTATTGTCAAAGGCCCTATCTTAATTATTACCGGATGCATTTAGATTCCATTTTCAGAAGACAGAAGGGGATTGTCTTTGAGCGGTTTTTTTTGCTGATATTCCGACAATATGAATATAAATAATCGAGAGGCAAAAACCTCGGAGGCCAAAGGCCGAGAATGAGCGAGAAGATGATTCCCTTCTGTCTTTTAGATTTTTATTTTTCATGTTTTCGAAAAAATAATCTTATAAAAATCAATCCGATCCCAATCGTCAGTGCTGAATCAGCAATATTGAATGCAGGCCAATGCAACCTGCCTGCAAACACATCTATAAAATCTGTCACAGAACCGTAAAAAATTCTGTCTATGAGATTGCCTATGGCGCCGCCGAGTATCAGTGAAAGACCCAAAGGGTCTTCCCTGCCTTTAACAAACATAAAAAATATCAATGTTATTGCAATCAGGGATATGATTATGAACACATTGTTGCCAAGGCCTCTGAACATGCCAAAGGCAGCTCCTTCATTTCTCAGATTTACAAGGTGAAGAAACGGCAGGAGTTCTACTGAACCGAATGGGTTTATATATTTATTCGCGAGATATTTTGTTGCCTGATCTAATATTACAATGAGAGGCACAATGGAGATATTAAACATTTTTCTCATTTGATGACATTATAACATCTCTCGCATACTTCAGGCTCATCTGCATGGCTTCCCACAGAGATGCTCCAGTTCCAGCAGCGTTCGCATTTATTCCCCTCTGCCTTTTCCACAACGATATGAATCCCTTTTATCTCTTCGCTCTCATAGGCGCCATCAATTTTTTCGGATGCCAGTCTTATTTCAGCGTTAGATACGATAAAGAGCGTAGAAAGGAATTCCTTATAATCTTTCAAGAGAGTGAATTCATTCTCAGGCAGATAGAGTATGATTTTTGCCGCGAGGGAGTTCCCTATGAACTTGCTCTGTCTCTTAATCTCCAGAGCCTTGTTAACCTCGTTTCTGATCGTTATCAGTCCTGACCATTTTTCTTCGAGCTCAGGATTCAGAAATCTCTCAGCTGCACGGGGAAATGAAGAAAGGAATATGCTCTCTTCCTTATTTCCTGAGATGAATCCCCAGATCTCCTCGGCGGTAAATGAGATTATGGGAGCCATAAGCTTTGTCATGGTCAAAAGTATGTTGTGTAAGACCCATTGCGCAGCCCTTCTTTCTTTGGAGTCTGTTTTAAATGTGTAAAGCCTGTCCTTCAGGATGTCAAGATAGAATGAGCTCATATCAACAACACAGAAGTTATGAAGTAGGTGGTACACCTCATGAAAGTCAAAATTTTCATAGGCAGAAGTAATCTTTAGTGTGAGTTGCTGAAGCCGTGACATAGCCCATCTGTCTATCTCTATAAGATCACCTGTATGATCTCTGCCGTCAAAGTTGTGCAGGTTCCCAAGAAGGAATCTTGCCGTGTTTCTTATCTTTCTGTACGCCTCTGTAAGTCTGTCTAATATCTCTTTGGATATCCTTATGTCATCGCGATAATCTTCGGCAGAGACCCAAAGGCGTAATATCTCTGCGCCATTTGCATTGATGACTTCCTGTGGCGCAATAACATTTCCGAGCGACTTCGACATCTTTTTGCCGGAGCCATCAACAACAAAGCCGTGCGTGAGAACTGTCCTGTACGATGACGACCCCTTTGTGCCTACTGATGCAAGCAGGGAACTCTGGAACCACCCTCTGTGCTGGTCGCTCCCTTCAAGATACATATCAGCAGGCCATGAAAGCCTTGAATCATTTTCCATGACTGCAGTATGGCTTACGCCTGAATCAAACCATACATCGAGTATATCCATCTCTTTTGAAAATGATGCGGAATTGCATTTTTTGCATCTGTATCCCTGAGGCAGGAACTCATCAGCCGTTTTAATGAACCATATATCAGCGCCTTTTTCCGCAACTGATTTTATTATTGCAGCGAGGACTGATTCGTCCCTGACGAAATCATCGCAATCGCTGCATCTTATAAGCATTATCGGAACACCCCATGTCCTCTGTCTTGAGATGCACCAATCAGGCCTGTTCGAGACCATGTTGTAGATTCTGTCCCTGCCCCATTTAGGCACCCAGTTTACCTTGTCAATCTCCTCAAGGCATTTCTTTCTGAGGGCATTATGCTCAACAGATATGAACCACTGCTCTGTTGCACGGAAGATAACAGGTTTTTTGCATCTCCAGCAGTGGGGATAAGAGTGCGTGACCTTTTCTTCTTGCATCAGGGCATTTTTATTTTTTAAAATCTCGATTATTGCAAAGTTTGCCTTGAATACGAACTGGCCCTCAAATTCAGGGACTGCTTTTGTAAATTTCCCCTTATCGTCAACAGGCGCATATATATCAAGCCCGTATTTTAAGCCTGTCTTGTAGTCGTCTTCTCCATGGCCTGGCGCTGTATGAACAACACCTGTGCCTTGCTCTAAAGTAACGTGCTCACCAAGTACGACGGCTATCTCACGATCAATCCACGGATGACTACAAATAATACCTTCAAGTTCAACACCGGCCCATGCGCCTTCAGTAATAGTGAAATCATTTTTCTTGTAGCCCATCTTTTCTATGAAATTTTCAATAAGATCCTGAGCAACTATAACTTCACCCTCGGGAGTTTTAATAAGTTGATATACAAAGTTTGGGTGGACTGCCAGAGCCAAATTAGCAGGCAGTGTCCATGGAGTTGTCGTCCATATAACAAAATATGCGCCTTTTACCGGATCCGGTATAAGTTTGCCCTTCGGATTTTTAACCCTAAATTTCACAAATATTGACGGAGATTCTTTATCATTGTATTCAACCTCTGCCTCTGCAAGCGCGGTGATGCACGAGGGACACCAGTGAACAGGCTTTTTGCCTTTATAGACATAGCCCTTTCTTACAAATTCTAAAAATTCCCTCACTATTGCGCCTTCATATTTATATGACATTGTGAGATAGGGAGATGTCCAATCACCAAAGACGCCGAGCCTTTTAAATTCTTCTCTCTGTATATCAACGAATTTGTCTGCGTATTCCCTGCAGAGTCTTCTTTTTTCAAGGGCATCTATTTTTTCTTTTTTCTCGCCGAGATTTTTGTCAACCTGAAGTTCTATCGGAAGACCATGGCAATCCCATCCTGGAACGTAGGGAGAGTAAAAACCCTGCATTGACTTGAATTTCACGATAATGTCCTTGAGTATTTTATTCAGGGCATGTCCTATGTGTATATGTCCATTCGCATACGGAGGCCCGTCATGGAGTATATAGTCTTTGCTTCCTTTATTCTTCTCCTGAATTTGTGCGTATATCCTGTTCTCCTCCCAGAACTTGAGCATTGCAGGCTCTTTCTGAGCGAGGTTTGCTTTCATGGGAAAATCTGTCTGCGGTAGATTCAGGGTATTTTTGTAATCTTTTGGCATAAGAAAGAAATTACCACTATAACAAATTGAAAGTCAAGGGAAGCATATACGGCGAAAAACTCAATATATATAAATTTTTGATTTAAAATTGAGTTGTCGATAAGATTTTAGTATGATATTATAAATTTTAAATTGGTTATGGAAACTGTCTTTGACAGAATGAATATGTAAGAAGGAGGTTTTATGGGGAAAAAGGGAAGAGTTCTTACAATTGTTGCTATTTTTGTGATAGCAGGTCTGTTCCTGTCCAATTCAACAGGGATTGCTCAGGCTGAAAAACCAAAAATAGCTCCTCCATGCAAGCAATGCCACCAGCCGAATGAAAAGATATTGCGAGGAACATTCGCAGGTGTTTCACAAAAGGCATGGACGATTCAAATTCAGATCGGTCCTGCAACATGGCTTGTGAAATGGGATGATGACACAGAACTCATCGGTGCAGAAGGATTCAGCAAGATTCCAAAGGACAAAGAAATTGCCATAGCGATCGAAGAAAAAAACGGTATGCTCTATGCTAAAAGTTTATCTGTCAAGCCTCCGGCAAAAGTTCCTGCAGAGAAACTGATGAAGGCTGATGAACTTGCAAAGCTTGTTGAGATGGGCACTGAGAAAGGCAATTTCATGCTTGTAGATTCAAGGCCTGCATTGAGATATAACGAGAGTTTTATTCCGGGCGCGATTAATATTTATGATGCTGAATTTGATAAGAATATTGATAAGCTTCCAAAAGAAAAGAGCAAACTGCTCATATTCTATTGTGCAGGAGAGACCTGAAGACTGAGTCCATCCTCTGCCGGTAAGGCGGAGAAACTTGGTTACACCAATGTAAGAGTCTTTCACGAAGGCATGCCTGTATGGAAAAAGGCCGGCAATATAGTTCTTTCAACGCCACAGAATCTGAAAGAAAGTATTGAGAAGGATATCTCCATGGTCCTGATCGATCTTAGGAAGGCGGGCGATGCTAAAAAGGAGCATATAAAGGGCGCTGTTTCAGTTTTGGCAGAAGGCATCAGCAAGGCAAAAGACAAGTTTCCTGCTGATAAAAAGGCGCCAATAGTTCTCTATGCAGGAGATACGAAATCAGCATTCGATTCATTCAAGAATGTAAGAGGATGGGGGTATACAAACACATCTGTTCTTAGCGGTGGAATAGAGGCATGGAAAAATGCGGGAAATCCTGTTGAAGGCGGAGAGCTGAAGACAGACATAGTGTATGTGCCAAAGCCGAGGCCAGGTGAGATAACGGTTGAGGAATTCAAGAAGATCGCAGAGACACTTCCTTCAGACAAACTCATACTTGACGTGAAAGATGTGGATGAAGCAACAGAAGGTATGCTTGTAGGCGCGAAGAATATACCTACACAGGATATTCAGGCGAGACTATCCGAGATTCCTAAGGATAAGGAGATAATCGCTTACTGCAACACAGGCGTGAGGGCTGAGATGGCATATCACATTCTGAAGGATGCAGGATATAAGGCAAGATTTCTTAATGCTAATCTTAAGATTGACAAGAACGGGAAATATGAAATAAGCAAGGAATAGGCATAGCGAAGACCATTAAAAGGGGGATAAGAACTTTGTCTTCATCCCCCTTTTTTTCAATCCTCTTCAGACGCTGCTGGTTGTGGGGGCTTTGGGGTTGCAGGGGGTGCAACTGCCTTGAACTGGGGGGGGATATTAACTTTAGGTTGCTGTTGTGAAGGAACCTGAACCGCAGGTCCGGAAGGTTGATATAACCGCGGCATTGTGGGCATGGGAAGAGGAGTGGTTGTTACAGTTCCCGATTGCCTGAATCTTTGTGGAGGCGTAGTGTTTTTCATTCCTGGCTTGCTTCCACCGTATATGTCTATCTTAGATATTAGACCATCAGGTGTGTAGTAGAGAGTATAATCGTTTTCTTTTATGAGTGTGAGCAGTCGCCTTATGCCTTTCTCTATCTCAACATCTTTGAAAGTAGTGCTGATCTTTTTATGATTAACTTCAACAGATATTTCTGCCTGAAATCCGACCTTTTCTGCAATATTGTCTATCACATCTCCTATTTCTGCATCCAGTAGTTCAACGCTTAACATCCTGTCTTTGACATCTATGTTCATAATCGGCTTGGGCTCTTCGATTTCAGCCTCAACCTCTTCTACTTCCTCAGGAGTCTGGGCATACAGAGGAGAAAACAGCAGGAGTATGAATGCCGAAGCAAGAAAGACCTTACATGTTAATAAAATCCTTAAAAATGAAATTGCTGACGACATGTGTCTCATTTCTCTTCTGCCTTCTCCTTCTTATGGGCTGTTCTTTCAGCTATTATCTTCTGTGCATTGTGGCCGGGAACCTCTTCGTAGTGCGAGAATTCCATCGAGTATAACCCTCTTCCCGATGTAAGGCTGTGAAGCTGATTTGCGTATGTCAGCATCTCAGACATCGGAACCAAAGCGGTTATTTTCTGATTTCGTGCCTGTGATTCGACTCCTTGCACCTTGCCTCTCTTTGAGTTGAGGTCGCCTATCACTGCGCCGAGCGTCTCATCAGGCGTGGTCACCTCTGTTTTCATTATGGGCTCAAGGAGTATCGGTTTTGCATCCTCAACCGCCTTTTTAATGGCCATTGAACCTGCGATCTTGAAAGCCATTTCAGATGAATCTACTGTATGGTATGAACCATCGTAGAGCGATACCCTTATATCGACCATAGGATATCCCGCAATTATGCCTTCATGCATTGCTTCAACAATTCCTTTTTCGACTGCTGGGATGTATTGTCTTGGTATAGCTCCTCCCACGATCTTATCCACATACTCAAAGCCTTTGCCTCTTGGCAAGGGTTCTATTGTTATGTGACAATCTCCATATTGGCCCCTTCCGCCTGACTGTTTTTTGTATCTCCCCTGAGCTTTTGCAGGCGCTTTAATCGTCTCTCTGTATGGGATTTTCGGCGTCTTCATTACTACCTCAACGCCAAACTTTCTTTTTAATCTTTCGAGAGATACTTCAAGGTGCACCTGTCCCATGCCTGAAAGGATCATCTCTTTTGTCTCCTCGTCCCTGTGAAATTTGAGAGTTGGGTCTTCCTCAAGGATTCTATGGAGACCTGTACTTACTTTATCTTCATCTCCCTTTGTTTTTGGAGCGATTGCATAAGATATTAGAGGCTCGGCAAATTTTGCCTTCTCAAAAACTATCGGATGTGTCTCATCACAGAGAGTGTCGCCTGTATTTGTCTCTTTAAGCTTTGCGACAACGCCTATCTCTCCGGCACCTATTGTATTTGTAGGTATCTGTTTCTTGCCGAGGAGATAGAATATCTGTCCTATCCTTTCCTTTGAACCGACTGTTGAATTAAGCACATTTGAGTCGGCTTTCAGACCGCCTGAATAGACCCTGAACAAAGACAGTTTTCCTGCATATGGGTCTGCTATTGTCTTGAATACATAGGCGGAAAAAGGCTCCTTTCCGTCTGGTTTTCTCTGCACCTCTGTTCCGTCTTTCGGTTTTTTGCCTTTTATCGGGAAAATCCTTACAAGGTCTAAGGGAGAAGGCAGACAGAGAATTATAGTATCCAGAAGCTGGGGTATTCCTATATTTTTTGTTGCAGAGCCGCATGCAACCGGGATGAATTTTCTTGAAAGCGATCCCTCTTTTATTCCCTTTATGATCTCATCCTGTGTCAGTTCACCGCCTTCGAGATATTTTTCGAGCAGTGAATCTTCTGATTCGGCAATCTTTTCTACGAGTTTTTTTCTGTATTCCTCTGCCTCGGAAACAAGGTCAGAAGGTATGTCTGATTCGGATGCCTTGCCTCCTGAAAATTTATATGCCTTCATATTCAGAAGGTTTACAATTCCCTCAAAATTTTCGCCTGCGCCTATCGGTATCTGCAAAGGAACTCCCTCTGCTCCAAATGATTTGCTGAGTTCTTCAAGCGCATTGACGAAATTAGCTGATTCTTTATCCATCTTGTTAATAAAGACTATTCTCGGTATTTCATATTCGCAGGCGTATTTCCAGACTTTCTCTGTTTCAGCCTTAACGCCGGATATGGCGCTTACTATCACAACTGCGCCGTCAACTGCCTTGAGACTCCCCCTTGTATCTTCGACAAAGTTTATAAATCCCGGAGTGTCTATAAGATTTAAGCGATAACCATTCCAATTGCAGAAAGCAAGGGCTGAAATAATGGTTATCTTTCTTGATATTTCCTCGGGTTCAGAATCTGTTGTAGTATTTCCCTCTTCAATGCTGCCAAGCCTGTCGATCGAGCCTGAATCAAAAAGCATAGCTTCAACCAGCGATGTCTTTCCCGCGCCTCCATGCGCAATAACAGCAACATTGCGAATCTTGTTAACATCAAAATTAGACATGAATGAAGTCCTCCTATTCCAGTATTTCTTCTATAACAGGTTTTGACTCTGTTTTTTTAGAAGCAGTCATGCTCCAGATTTTTATGACTAAAAAAGCTATCAGGAATGCGCCAAAACCGAATATGGCTGATATTATATCGGGGTCCATGTCTTTGAACTGACTGCTGAACACCTCTTTGCCTATTATTGCGCCTGTAATGAGCGCTAAGGCAGGTATGCCATAAACAATTATAGAACCGCTCAAATATGTATAGGTTTTTACGATTACTTTCACCCTCTGCCCTACCTTTGCCTTTGCCTTGTTGATTGCCTCTATCTCCATTGACTGTTCATCAGGCTTGCAGGTGCCTGCTGTGCACCCCTCGCAGACACTCTTCCTCGGCACGGAGACCTTAGCAATCATCCCTTCTATGCTTTTTACTACCCCTACCTCCTCCATGATAATAGCATTTTAACATACTGAGTTTTGAAAATGCACATTGAGTGCGCATCTTAAAATCTTTGACAACAAGATGTATTTTGTGATAGATCTTTTTGAAAATTTTAAGAAACAAGGTGGTTGAGAAATAATTGGCAGAACTATACAAAACCTGCAAGGAATTTCCCTGCAGAGATGATTCTTATCCCCCTTTCAAGTTTATCGGTTTTATCCCTTTTCACTACCTGATATACATAAGGGATTGACAACCTGTCCTTGAAGTAAATGAGACTTGGAGATACAGCCGTATCATTAAGCTTTACTTCAGCAGCAAACCATGGCTTTCCGTTTATGGTCACAAGAAAATCAACCTCACGCTTATCCACATCCCTTAAATAGTAGAGTTCTGCTTTATATCCTTCGTAGTCTGTTACAAAATGTACATACTTCAGGAGATGTGAGGCAATAAGATTTTCAAACCGTGCAGCCTCGTCCTCAACCTCTGACCAGTCCCAGACATAAAGCTTCGGCTCTTTTTTGAGCGACCGTATTTTTTTTGTTGCATAAGGATATATCCGAAAGTGATAGTAAAAGGTTTCAAGAATATCCATCCAGTGTGTGATTGCGCGATGACTGACCTCAAGGTCTTCCCTTATGGCATTGAGCGACAGAAGAGAGCCGACCTTTGACGGCAGTATGTCGCTCAGGAGTTTTATACTGCCTATATCCCGTATTGTCTGAACATCCAGTATGTCCTCCCTGAACATTCTTTCAATCTTCTCATTGTGCCACCGCCTGAGATGCCTTTTGTTTTGCTTGGTAACAGGCTCTGGAAACCCTCCAAATGTATCGAGCATATCAAGGGCCTCCTGATGAAAACCTGTTCCTACGGAGATTTCATTCATCACCATTGACTTGTAAGTAGCGTTTTCGATCTCGGGCAGAGTAAAGGGATGGAGCCTGTAGTAATGATATCTTCCCTGCATGGAGTCACCACCCCTCCTATAGAGGTCAAGCCGTGCGCTGCCGGTAATTAAGAATTTATAAGCATCCTTGAGCTTGTCGTATTCCCCCTTAATAAACCCTTTCCACTGGCGGTATTTGTGTATCTCATCAAAGATAAGGAGTTCAGTATCCCCGGGCCACGACGCTGCGATAATCGCCTTTCTGTCTGCCCTGTTGTCCCAATTAAAATATGAGTGATTCTTGAAATGTGTCGCAACGAAATTACGGCAGAGTGTTGTCTTTCCGACTTGGCGCGGTCCGCCGACAAAGACCATCTTATCCTTGAGGTCATCAACGATATACAGCGTGAGGTAGCGCTTTTTCAGCATATGACCAATATACAATAATTTTTGCTTAAAAGCAAATAAATTAGCTTATTATTTTGCTTTTGAGAAAAACAGATATGGCTGTTTCCTTTTTGATTCCAAACCTATTTCACCAACAGAGCTTTTAAAAAGGGTGAGAGAAAAATTGGATGAGTGATTTGTGACATTTCAAAATGGTAACATCATAGAGAAGAAAGGTCTTGACAAGACTTGAAGGTTGTGATAACGTTTTTTTGACATGTTTGACATGGCACAAGGAATATTGTTCATAATCTTGTTTTCCATCATAATTTTTCTGAATCAGAGAGCGTTGGAGTTTATGGCAAGGATACGAGGATTAATAAAGTAGGAGTGTTGATTATGATATTAAACTTGCGCAGACAGACAGACAGACAGACAGACAGACAGACAGACATAACTCCTTATCAGAAATTTTTCAATTCAAAAAGGGCGTGTTTAATAACACGCCCTTTTTGTTTCAGATATGCCCATGTCTCCGGAAGAGGATGCATGGGCTTTTATTTTTATAATTACCAATGAGAATAGGTGCCAGAATAAAAAACCTGCGTAGTAGCCAAAGAATTACCTTAAAGGAATTGGCAAAAAGGGCAGATCTCTCTATAAGTTTTGTCTCTCAGGTTGAGAGGGAAAAGACCTCGCCTTCCTTAGATTCTTTGAGTAAGATTGGTTCTGCCTTAGGGGTAAGTTTGGCACATCTTTTTTCACAAAGGCAAATCAAAGAAATCATCTTTATTAAAAAAAAGAAAAAGAAGATGCCTTTTTATTTTTCTGTTTTTAATGAGGCATTGGGGATAAAGATGAAGCCTTTGATTTTGGATTTAAAAGAAAAGGATGTAATCTTTGAGGGAAAAGGAAGAGGAGAAGAATTTGGATACGTGATTAAAGGAGAGATAGAGTTAGAGACAAAAGGAGAAAAAGTTATTTTAAATGAAGGAGACAGTGTATATCTTATTAACCCTTTAAGGCACAAATTGGAAAATCTAAGCAACAAAAATTCTGTGGTTATTTGGGTTATGACAGGAAAATAATTATTTCTTGTTAAGGAGGTGCAGATGATAAAAGAAAGGAGGGAAAGCCCTCGAATAAAGAAAAGTTTTCCTGTCTATTGTACTTCTGTTGGTAAAGGTCTTCTGGGGAAAGGGATTGGGCGTAATATTAGCAGGGAAGGTTTGGGTATTGAAATAGAGTCCTCTTTTTCTTTAGGAGAAGATGTGAAGATGGAAATATACTTACCTTCTGGCAAAAAAACATTTTATTCCATTGAACTTATTGGTAAGGTTGTTTGGGCAAGGAAGAATAATGAATCTCGAAGAGATTTTTGTAATAACTATTTTATGGGAGTAAGATTTTTGGAGATAGACAAAGAAATCAATGAAAGGTTAGTTTCATTATAAAATAAGGAGGGATTTTTTTTGCTTTTAAATTGAAGTAATACTGAAAATTTGAAGTAATACTGAAAATTTGATGTTTTGGGATTGGCGCTTATAAAGAGTGAATTTAAACCCGTTAAAAATGCCAAAGTCTTAGAGAAAACAAGATTTCTAACGGGTAAACAAGAAAGGAGGTGAATATCATGGCAGTGGAAAAAGCAATAGGTTCTTCCAGCTTGGTAGAAGTTATTGACAGAATCCTGGATAAGGGCGTTGTGATTGATGCCTGGGTAAGGGTCTCCTTAGTTGGTATTGAAATACTCGCTATTGAGGCAAGAGTAGTTGTGGCATCAGTTGAGACCTATCTGAAATATGCTGAGGCGATTGGTTTGACTGCAACAGCAGCGTAGGGATTGGTCAGTAACTAAAAACCTATCTAACGATAGGTAAAGGATTCTTGCCGAGTTATCCTATTGCCCCTATCTGGGACAAAAAGCATAATTCGCCAAGAAACTCCTTCTTGTAGCCTGCGTGAAATAACGTAACCTGAAGATGTGGTTACTAATAGAAAGAGGTAAATGAAAGCAATGCCCTTAGCAGAAGATATGAATCCCGTTAGACATTCCGAAGATAAGGAAATGACTATATCAAAGGAAAAGACTTTGCATATGTCTAACGGGATGAAAGATATTGTCAATGATATGATTTTCTCTTATGAGGCAAGGATCCAGAGCATGGAAGCTATTTTTGATGCTACCCATCAAATCCTCCAGGGTTTCCAAGATTCCTTCCTTGATGCAAGACAAGAGGAAAAACTTACCTCTGAACTACGGGAGACTCTTGCCAAAGACAAGTCTCTAAGAAAGAAGGATTTTGACAATATGATGCAGGGTATTCTTTCAGCTCAAGAGGAGAGGAAAAAGGAAGTAAGGAATTTGTTAAAAGGTTATCTTAATGGACAGAAAGAGGTAGCACAGACTTTAAAAGATAATCTGGCTAAGGTCAAAGATGTCCTTGTCAGAGGTGAGACTGGAAGGGTCAAAGAATTCCAAGGCTTGATTAAAGAGATTCTTGCTAAACAAGATGAAAGAAAAGATGAAGTTACCTCTAAGCTGAAAGAGTTTCAAAAAGAGCAACATGAGATGGCAAAAAGACTCAAAGAACTTTTAACAAAGGGAAGAGAGCTTCGGATAAAGGATCTCAAATTAATGCTTAAGGAATTCAATGCCCAATATAAAGAGCGGATAGCCTGCCAGAAAGAAAGAAGGGAAGATGTTTGCAGTATGCTGGGTGAGTTTAAGAAAGAAAGAATAAAAAAGGTGCGGAGGAGTAAAACCCCCTTTAGAGAGGAACTTATTAATCTAACGGAGTAAATAAAAGATAATCCGCCAAAAATATGGCGAAAAAGAAAAGGAGGGCTAAAAATGGGAATAGCTGAGAGTATGAAAGAGATTACAGAAAATATTATTACTTCCTATGAGGAAAGGGCAAAGGCACTTGGTGATTTGGTATCTGATACCCATGCAACCTTAAAAGGGTTTGCGCAAGACCGTGAAAAAATGGCTGGTGAGCAACGAGAAACTCTATCTAAATTTACAAAGGATTTGTCAAAGAGCGTAGGAAATATGCTTAAAGAGTTCAAGAAGGACCATGGACAGATGAGTGATGATCAAACAAAAAACTTAGCAGATTTTATTAAGAATCTGACTAATGATGTAGGTTCAATGTTAAATAGGTTTCAAAAGGATCGTGACAAGATGTCAAAGGAACTTAAGAACAAACTCGCTAAAGAGGTAAAAGATATTGGAACCTATGTCAAGCAACTCCTAGGTGAATATAGCTCGGATATGAAGAAGGCGAAAGAGGCCTGGCAGGGTATGTCTAAGACACTGGCCGAAGAGGCGATTGAAGAAGTGGGCGAAGAAGAAGCAGTTAGAAAGCCCAAGAAGAAGAGAAAGAAAAGAGGAAAGAAGAAATAGGTTAAGTACTCTATCTAAGGAGAAAGGACGGTGAGACAAGATGATTGATGAGATGACTACGGTATTGGAGCCGAGTCCTCTGCCAGACTTTGTGGAGACAAAGTATATCAAGGATATCACTAAGAGGGCACTTGACTATATAAAGGCAGGTTTTCCAGTCCATTTTAGAGGGGTATCCGGTTCCGGCAAGACTACGTTGGCTATGCACATAGCAAGTAAGATTAAAAGGCCGATGGTAATGATTCATGGAGATGAAGAATTCACAACCTCTGATCTTGTAGGTGGTGAATATGGTTACAGAATCAGAAAGGTTGTAGACAGATTTATCTCACGGGTATTAAAAACAGAAGAGGATATGGTAAAGCGCTGGGTGGATAACCGTCTGACCGTTGCCTGTAAGTATGGATTTACCTTGATATATGATGAATTTACACGTTCAAGGCCAGAGGCAAATAATATCCTTCTTTCTATTTTACAGGAGAAGATGATGGATTTGCCGGTAGGAAGAGGCGGTGAGGAACCATATTTAAGAGTAGATCCAAATTTTACTGCTATTTTTACATCTAATCCTGAGGAATATGCCGGTGTCCACAGGAGCCAGGATGCCTTAAGGGACAGAATGATAACCATGGACTTAGACCACTTTGACTATGATACAGAGGTCGCAATAACTCAGGCGAAATCTAAACTTTCTAAAAAGGATTCTGAGAAAATAGTGAATATTGTAAAAGGTTTAAGAGAATCCGGGAAGTGCGAGTTTGCTCCAACTATTCGCGGATGTATTATGATTGCAAAAACCCTTAAAGTTCAGGGTATCACTCCTACAAGTGCCAATGGCGCCTTTATGCCGATTTGCCAGGATATATTGGCCTCTGAGACGAGCAGGATTGGCTCAAAGACGAATCAGAGCAGGGTAAAAGAGACAGTTAAGGAGTTGGTTGAGAAGTATAGTTAGAAAGGAGAAGACAGAAAAAAATGGGTCTTTCGTTAAAAAATTGAAAATCATAAATGGCTGGATGAATGACGGAACTGCTATTAAAAGTGTCATTCCCCGACTTGATCGGGGAATCCAGAAAGCAAAGTTACTGGATTCCCGCTTAATGACTGCGGGAATGACGGAAAAGAGAGTATTTTCGTATGAAAGGAGGATTGTTAAATGAAAGGAATGTTGCAGATACCCGGCATTAAAGATATAAAAAGTACACATTCTGTAGGTGCACGGTCTATTCCAAAGGTACAAAGGTCAAGTTATTTAGAATTATATATGCGTAGAAGAGAGAAGGATAGATTAGAGAAAGAAATCTTCGCGTTAGATAAAAGAAGAGACACAGCGAATAGGCAATTGAACAGCATCAATAAGCAAATTGAAAAATTACAGAAAGAAGTGCACGAAGAGCAAAAGATTAATACTTATAGAGGGATACCTACAAGGCCGCTTAAGACAATGGCTATAAATTATTAATGAATGTTTATGATAGGTAAGCATGGATTGGAAAACCTTTTGGAAAAGCCCAAAAGTCGCAATCTTTCATGTTTATGTACAGAGGCAAAGGCGTTATTGCAAAAGTGATGGAAAGGTACAAATTGTCATGCTGAATTTATTGCAGCATCTAATAATGTCAAGGGTTATGAGATCCTGAAACAAGTTCAGGATGACAAAAAGAGACTTTTTCAAGAGCTCGATTATAAAGGTTGATATCTATGATTGGGGATAAAAAAGAAATAAAGAGAATAGAGAAATTAATTAAAAAGGCGCAGAGGTCTTTAAGATTATCGTCTTATAAAATTAGATGTAATCTTGTAAAGGCTGATTATTCAGAATATGCCGGGATAATTTGCCAACATCCAAAAAGAACAGCGACAATAGATTTTAATAGAAAAAGGATTCATCAGGAATTAGAAAATACTGTAATTCACGAATTACTGCATTTATTATTTAATAAACATCTGAGTGTTGCAGAGGATGTTTTTGAAAGACAGAGAAAATATAAAAGCTTACGGAAATATCAAAAAGGCGAAGAGAAAATAATCAATATTTTAGCGCCCTTGCTTGAGAAGGTAATTTTTGAAAATCAAAGGAGAAGGTAGTCATGGCAAAAGAAAAAAAGAAAAGGAAAGAGGAAGAAGAAGGATTGGATATTGATTTTGGCATAGGTAAATTGAGTCTGGGGGGGTTATTTAAAGGCATTGAGAATTTAGTTGACCTTGCCGCTAAGTTAAAAGAAGCAGGTGGTGAAATTAAGAAAGAAGGCGAGATTGACCTGAGCCGACTTAAAGAAGGCATGAAGGGGGTCTATGGTTTTTCAATAAAGACAGCAGTTGGCGGAAAACCGATGGTTGAGACATTTGGCAATATCAAAAAGACACCTGAAGGACCTGTCGTAGAAGAAGAAAGAGAGCCCTTAACAGATGTGTTTGATGAGAAAGACGAAGTAGTGGTTATATCTGAAATTCCGGGAGTTCATGAGGAAGGTATATCGGTAGATTTAAAGGGGGACATACTGGAGATTTCAGCAGTGGGCAAAAGCAGAAAATATCGTAAAGAAGTCCTCCTGCCAGTGCAGGTCAAGAAGGAAACACTTTCTTATACATTTAAGAACGGTATCTTAGAAGTTAGAATTAAAAAGTGAAACGGTCATGCCGACAATTAGGCACAAAGGGGAATGAAAAACTGTCATTCCCGCGCAGGCGGGAATCCAGAAAGACACTGGATTCCGTGTCAAGCACGGAATGACAAAATTTTGATAATAGGTGGATGGCATTATAAGCGGACTATTAGAGCCGTCATTGAAGCTGATTCTATTCGGCGGGAAGGGAGGTGTTGGGAAGACTACCTGCGCCGCAAGTGCAGGGCTTTATTTAGCAAACAACAATAAGAATACCTTGCTTATCTCCACTGACCCAGCACATTCTTTATCGGACAGTCTGGGCAAGGAGATTACGAATGAGATAACGCAGATAAAAGGAGTAGATAAATTAAGTGCTATGGAGATAAGCGCGGAAAAGGCATTGTCAAGTTTCAAAGCAGAATATCAAGATGAACTGAAAAGACTCTTTGATACAAGCACTTATTTAGATAAGGAAGATATAGATTCCATACTTGAGCTGCCTATACCAGGCATAGACGAGGTAATGGGATTCAAGGTCATTGTGGATTTAATTGAAAAGGAAGAATTTGACAAATACGTAGTGGATACTGCGCCAACAGGCCATGCCCTGAGGCTTTTGACTCTGCCTGAACTCTTAGATGACTGGATAAAGGTTCTGGCAAAGATGAGATGGAAATACAGATATATGGTTACTACCTTTGCCGGTAAATACAGGCCTGACAGCGCTGATGATTTTCTTATGAGCATGAAAAAAACAGTCAAAAAAATTGAGGGGCTGCTGAAAGATGAGAACAGATGTGAATTCATAGTTGTCACGATCCCTGAGGATATGGCTATTAAAGAAACAGAGAGGCTGATAAGAAATCTGAATCAATACGGGATGAAGGTGAAGCAGTTGATTATCAACAATGTTATTCCAGAGGGAGACAGGTGCAGTTTTTGTCAAGCGAGGAGAAAAGGCCAGGACAAATATATCAAAGAGATTAGAGATAAATTTAGCGATTTAAATATAACGGTTATTCCCCTTCAGCCCCACGAGGTAAAAGGGATAAATGCACTGAAAAACTTAGAAAGTATGATATTTAGCAAGAACGCACAATGTCACCCTGAACTTGATTCAGGGTCTAAAAGAGACGCTGAAACGAGCCTGCCCTGAAGAGATTCTGAACCAAGTTCAGAATGACACTTTCAGGGTTCAGCATGACAATTGAGAGGTATTTTCGAATGAATAATAATGAAAGTTTCATAACCTTAAAAGTAAAAGAGGCATTACCTAAAGATGTGGGAAGGGCGATAGTTAGAATAGACCCTGAGGATATGAAAAAATTGGGGGTTGAGGTAGGCGAGATTATAGAGATTAGCGGTAAAAGGCAAACACCAGCCAAGGTAATGCCCTGCTATGCCGAAGAAAGGAACAAAGGGATTATTCAGATAGATGGAATAACAAGGGAAAATGCACAGATCGGGATAGATGAAAAGGTAAAGATTCAAAAAGTAAAAGCTAAGCCGGCAAGTAAGATTACATTAGTGCCTCTGAACATATCAGGTCTTATGAATAAGGATAAGGATATTAAGTATATCGGTTCATTGATCGGAGGGCTTCCACTGACTGTCGGCGATAGGATTAGAGCCAGTCTTTTTGGGGCAAGAGCCTGTGACTTCAAAGTAGTAGATACAATTCCTGATGGGGTTGTGCTTATCGAGCCCACAACTCTAATCAAGATAAAAGATAAAGGAACAAAAGATATAAAAGAGACACGTATATCCTATGAGGATATAGGCGGACTCCACACTCAGATTCAGAGAATCAGAGAGATGATTGAACTCCCACTTAAATACCCTCAGATTTTTGAAAGATTGGGGATTGGCGCGCCCAAAGGGGTTTTTTTATACGGCCCTCCAGGCACTGGTAAGACTCTGATAGCACGGGCAGTAGCGAATGAGACAGAGGCATATTTTACTCATATATCAGGACCTGAAATAATGGGCAAATTTTATGGTGAGAGTGAAGCCCGCTTAAGAAGTGTATTTGAAGATGCGCAAAAACATGCCCCTGCCATAATCTTTATTGATGAGATAGACGCCATTGCCCCTAAGAGAGAAGAGATGGGCGGAGAGAAGCAGGTTGAGCGGAGGGTTGTGGCTCAGCTCTTAGCACTGATGGATGGATTAGAATCAAGGGGTGAGGTTATAGTTATAGCTGCAACCAATATCCCTAATGTTATAGACCCGGCATTGAGGCGGCCGGGTAGATTTGATAGAGAAATTTCAATTCCTATACCCGACAGAAATAGCAGACTCGAGATACTCCAAATTCATACAAGGGGGATGCCCCTATCAGAAGATGTAAGTCTTGAAAAGTTAGCCGATATTACCCATGGATTTGTTGGAGCAGACTTAGAGGCATTAGCCAGAGAAGCAGCGATGTCGGCTTTAAGAAAAATTCTACCTGAGATCGATTTTGAGCTGGCAGATATTCCTTATGAAACACTCATGGAGCTTCAAGTGACTATGGATAATTTCTTAGAAGCCATGAAAGAGGTTGAACCATCAGCAATTAGAGAATTTTTTGTAGAGGTGCCTGATGTCAAATGGGAGGATGTGGGTGGTCTTGAGAATATTAAAGAGGAACTAAAGGAGGCAATTGAATGGCCTCTTAAATATTCTGATATTTTTAAAAAGGCAGGCACAAATCCTCCTAAGGGAATTTTACTCTATGGAGTTCCTGGTACAGGTAAAACCCTTTTAGCCAAAGCAGTGGCTAATGAGAGTGGAGTGAATTTCATCTCAGTCAAAGGACCGAGTTTGATATCGAAGTATGTCGGCGAAAGTGAGCGTGGAATCCGTGAGGTCTTTAAAAAGGCAAAGCAGGCATCACCTACAATCCTATTTTTTGATGAGATAGACAGCCTTGTTCCCAAAAGGGGTTCAGGAGGCTCTGATTCTCAGGTAACAGAACGAGTGATAAGCCAATTCCTGACTGAGATGGATGGAATTGAAGAACTTAAGGGCGTGGTAGTTTTAGCCGCTACTAATAGATTAGACCTGATTGACCCTGCTATCTTACGCAGCGGCAGATTTGACCTTTTGCTTGAGTTGCCTGTGCCTGATGAAAAAACGAGAGAAGAAATATTCAGAATACATACTGAAAATAAACCGCTGGCTGATGACGTTGATTTGAAAGAGTTAGCTAAAGAGACTGAAGGTAAGGTGGGCTCTGATATTGAGTTTATCTGTCGGAAGGCTTCTATGTTGGCGATAAGAGAGTTTATAGAGCACCGGCAAAATTTAAAGTTTTTGAGAAAGCATTTTCAAGATGCTATCAAGTTAATCCAAAGGGAGGTTTAAAATAGCAAAGATTATTGAGAAGATTAAGAATTTCTTCAAAGGCAAAAAGAAAGAAGAGCCTAAAGCCCAACAGGAAAAACCTAAAACAGAAGAGAAGCCTGAAGAACAAAAATAGTAGAAAAGAATAAAAGGATCACTAAAAGGGGAGGGTGGATAATCCTCTCGATATAAATTTTTGATAATGGCTGAAATAGAAGGTATATATATCTACGGTATTGTTGATACTGCAGGAGAGAAAAGTCTCGGCATTGCTGGAATCACTGCGTATGGAGAGGTCTATACAATTCCACATCAGGATATTTCTGCGGTTGTAAGTGATTCACAATTTGTAGATTACACCGCTCTTTCTAAGGATCGAGTTGCAAGATATCTTCTTGCTCACCAGCAGGCAATAGAGAAGATTATGGATTCTCATACCATTATTCCTGTGAAGCTCGGCACTTATGCCTTTAATATCAGAGAGGTAGAGGAGATTTTATCAAAGGGATACACAATGTTTAAAGATGTATTCAGGACGATCAATAACAAGATTGAGATTGATGTGGTAGCAACATGGAACGATTTGAATTCAGTAATTAAAGAGATCGGCGAAGACGAAAAGATTAAAGAGCTTAAAGAAAAGCTGATGTCTAAGCCTGAAGGTATATCTCTTGAAGACCAAATGAAGATAGGCAGTCTCATTAAGGATATTTTATATATAAAGAGAGAAAAACTTGCCTCTGAAATAGGGACTGTATTAAGAAAGGTGAGTATAGATTCAAGGGCACATGGTCTTATGGATGACAGGATGATCTTTAATGCCGCCCTTCTTATAGATAAGGATAAAAGGGCTGAATTAGAGAAAGGATTAGATGAGATGAATGGGTTGTACAATGAAAAAATAGATTTTAAATGTGTTGGCCCTTTACCTCCATATAGTTTTTACACTGTAGAGGTTAAGAAGATCCCTTTTGGTGAGATAGATTGGGCAAAAGAAAAATTGGGCATTGATAACATACCAACAAAGGAAGATATCATAAAAGCATACCGCAGCAAAGCCAACTTATATCATCCAGATAAGAACAGAGGCGCTTCGGATGCAGACAGGCAATTTAATGAAGTATTCAGGGCGTACAAAATCCTCCTTGAATACTGTCAAGAAGAAACTTGTTCATTTGATGAAAAAGAGTTCGGTCAAGATGCCATCATTGTAAAGATAAGAGATTAATATTATGGAACAGGAAGGTAAATATATCTATTGCATTATTGCCACAAAACAGGAAAGGAATTTTGGACCCATTGGTATAGGTGGTGAGGAGATTTTAACTATTGGTCATGAGGATCTAAGCATGGTTGTGAGTAATCATCCTATGACTAAATTTGTGGTAAATCGCGAAAATATGTTAGCTCATGAGAAGGTAATTGAGGAGGTGATGAAGGAGTTTGATAGTGTGCTTCCAGTTAGATTCGGCACTATTGCCTCTAATGCCGATGAGTTAAGAAATCTATTAGATAGAAGATACAGAGAATTTAAGAACCTTCTAAGAGATATGGACCATAAGATAGAACTTGGCGTCAAGGGGATATGGAAGAACATGGATGTAATCTTTAAAGAAGTTGTAGACGAGAATAAAGCAATTAAGAGAACAAAAGAGGATATTCAGAACGACAAGAATAAGAAAAATATTCAGGCCAAAATGGAAGTAGGCAAGATGGTGGAGAAGGACCTGGAAAAGAAGAAAGAGAAAGAGGCGGAAAGAATCGTAGATGTATTGAGAAGAACAGCCTTTGACTATAAACTTAATAAGACTATTAGTGATGGGATGTTTATAAATGCCGCCTTTTTGGTGGATAAAGGCAGGGGAAAAGAATTTGATAACGTAATGGATGATCTGAGTGAAAAATATAAGGACAGAATAAAGTTTATGTACGCCGGACCCCTGCCTGTCTTTAATTTTGTCAACATTGTTATTTATCCTGAGAGATGGGAGGAATAGTTTATGTTATCAGGGACAGAAGCAGATATTATAAATACTGTTGCCAGATTAAAAGAGGCAACCAAGGACCAACTAAGAAAAGAGGTAGGTTTTTCTTCAGATTATATTAGCTATTTATGTGGATATTTGGTCAGAAAAGGTTATCTAAATTTTTCTGATGGGCATTATTCTCTGGCAAGGATGGAAATAAAGACTTTGCGGAGAGAAGATACACAGATCGACAGGGAGTTAATCAAAGAGATTGCCAATGAGGTTGCTGGAGAGCTCAGTGGTAAGTTAAGAAAAACAGTAAAAGAGATAAAAATACCGGTTGCACAGATAAGGCAGAAAGCAAAACAGATACCAGAAGAAAAAATAAATCCCGATTTTGAATTTCCTGTAGAGGATGAAAGTTTAGCCTTAGAAAGTAATATCAATAAAATAGGGCCAAACTTAGAAAAAGAGAAATCTAACATTGACAGGTTAGTGAAATTATTTAAAAAAATTCAAAAGAGATGGAGGAAAAGATGAACAATGGGAATGAAGAAAAGGAGACAAAGGACATTAAAGGACAAAAAGGTAAGGGAGTTGATATAGGGACAGTATTTGTAAAGTGTGCGTACACAGATAGTGATGAAGTCATATTCAAGTCGCAGCGAAACGCCTTCTTTGAAGTAGAATATGCAGGTTTTACTATTACTAAGAAGATATTCGATGACCGTGGAATAAAATATGTTATAAAAGACGATAAACTTTATGTTGTAGGCAATGATACATTACAATTTGCCAATATATTTAATAAAGAGACAAGAAGGCCCCTAAGTAATGGTGTGATTAGTTCAACAGAAAAAGAGGCCCTTCCTATAGTAGAACTATTGATAAAGAGCGTGGTGGGTGAGCCTGCTGTCAAAGATGAGATAGTCTACTTTTCCGTCCCGGGTGAGCCTCTGGATGCAGATTTTAATATCATATATCATATAAAGACCCTTGAAGGATTCCTAAAGACTCTCGGTTATACCCCAAAGCCGATAAATGAAGCCCTGGCGGTTATATTATCCGAGTTAGCCGATAAAGACTTTACCGGAATCGGCATTTCTTTTGGTGGCGGGATGGTCAATGTCTGCCTGAGTTTTATGTCTGTGCCCATTTTTAAGTTTTCGGTTATCAGGGCAGGTGACTGGATAGACCAGCAGGTCGCTATGGCAGTGGATGAGGCAGCCACCCGTGTATCAGCGATAAAGGAATTCTCTCTTAATTTGAGTAGGGAAAAAGAATTAGGCAAGATAGAAAACGCCCTCTCCATATATTACAATGACCTCATTGGGTATGTAATTGAACATATAAAGCAGGAGCTTGATAAGGCAGGGGGAGGGCCTGCTATGGCTAAGCCTGTAACTATTGTCCTATCTGGAGGTACTTCACTTCCCAAGGGTTTTGCCCATAGGTTTAAACAGATTTTGGATCATTTGAAATTCCCTATTCCAGTTGGCGAGGTAAGGATGGCAGCACAACCTTTAAGTTCGGTAGCTAAGGGAGCATTGATTGCTGCAAGGTCAGAAGGGGATAATAGTCAAACATCTGCTTCTAATAGGGCAAATGGAAGCATCCTTGAAAGAAGGTAAATATACATATTGCATAATAAAGTCAAGCCAATCTCAATCATTTGGCTCATTGGGGATTGGTGGCAGAGGCGATGAATTGTATACAATCTGTTTTAATGATATTGCCGCAGTGGTAAGTAATTCTCCCATTAAAAGATATCCTGTATCAAGGGAAAATATGCTTGCACATGAAAAGGCAATTGAGGAAGTAATGAAGGAGCATACAGTTTTGCCAGTTCGATTTTGCACTATTGCCGAAGACGAAGCGAAGGTAAAAAGAATTTTAGAAAAGGAATACGATAAATTTAAGAACCTATTAAAAGGTATTCAGGGTAAAAGGGAACTTGGTCTAAAAGTAGTTTTTAAAGAGGATGTTATGTATAAAGATATCTTAGAAAAATATGAAGATATAAAGGTATTAAAAGAAAAAATTGCGACACTACCCTCTGAAAAGACATATTTCCAACGTATGGAAATAGGAAAAATGGTTGAGGCTGCTTTAGAAAAAGAGAAAGAGATTTATAAAGAGGATATCTTGGAGACCCTGTCGCCTTTAGCATTGGAAGTGAAGACCAATAATACCTATGGCGAGCGGATGATTGTCAATGCTGCCTTTTTGGTAGAGAAACACAAAGAGGCAGAGTTTGACCAAAGGGTTCAGGAACACGGTGAAAAATATGGTGATAAAATGAAATTCAAGTATGTGGGGACATTGCCGCCATTTAATTTTATTAATTTAACAATAAATGTTGAGGAATATTAAAGGTGCTTTTAATAGACGACCTGTTGCTATTACCGTTTAAAGGGCTGGCGGGCGTATTTAAAAAGATCCATGAAATGGCAGATAGGGAATTGTCTGACGAGGATTATATTAGAGAAAGGCTCATGGAACTACAGTTAAGATTTGAGTTGGA
This sequence comes from Nitrospirota bacterium, assembly GCA_016208915.1. Taxonomy (GTDB): domain Bacteria; phylum Nitrospirota; class Thermodesulfovibrionia; order Thermodesulfovibrionales; family UBA1546; genus JACQXE01. The sequence goes on from JACQXE010000037.1 coordinate 26,679, forward strand.
TGAGCTCAGCGAGGAAGAATATATAAAACAGGAAAAAGGACTAATGGCACGTTTAGATACCATTAGAAAAGTAAAAGAGGAGGTGTGAAGATGGCTAATATAGAAGACGCCAGGAAAGTAGTTAGCGATTTTTTAAAAAAGACTTTGGACGTAAAAGACGTAAAGGTTTTTGAGGCAACAAAGAATGGCGAAGGCTGGGATTTCGAGGCAGAAATATATGAGGAGAGTTCATTTATAAAGTCCCTTGGCCTTCCCACGAGAGTGCTGGATAGGAATATCTATGAGGTTAAACTGGATGATAATTTAGAAGTCCAATCCTATGGACGCAAGGGACAATCAAAAACAACTGAATGATGTCGGCTCATGAGAAGGTGACGGGGATGAGGGAAAAATTAATATATGTTTATTGTGTTAGTCACAAAGAACCGAATTTTAAAGATTCAGATTTAGGTAACTCCCACACCAAAATTTTTGGTGTGAGGGTTTACCCTATTTGCCACCAGGACCTTTATGCTGTGGTTAGTAAGGTTTCAGAGGATGAATTTACTGAGGAAAACTTAAAGAAGAATTTGTCCGATATGAAGTGGGTAGAGTCTAATGTCTTGAGGCATGAGGAAGTAATTGAAGAGATAATGAGAGATTGCACTGTTATTCCGTTTAAATTCGCCACTATTTTTAAGACAGAGGAAAATGTAAAGGCTTTGCTTGAAGAACACACCGAGGAATTTAAAAAAAGTCTTGAGGGATTAGAAGGCAAAGAAGAATGGGGCATTAAGGTGTATTGTAATATTGATATTCTAAAGACAAATCTTATAAAGGAAAATGAGGAAATAAAAAGGATGGAGCAGGATATTAAATTGTCTTCTGCTGGCAAGGCTTATTTATTAATGAAAAAGAGGGATGGGTTAATAGAAAGTATTCTAAATAAGAAAATCAATGAGTATGGTCAGGATATTTTTGAAGAACTTAATGCACTAAGCAGAGATACACGCATCAATAAACTATTGCCGAAAGAAGTAACTGAGCAAAAAGATGAGATGATCCTGAATGCTGCCTTTTTGATTGATACATGCAAAATCATAGTGTTTATTGATACTGCAATTTTTCTAAAGGAAAAATATAAAGATAAGGGGCTCAACCTTAATTGCACAGGTCCCTGGCCCCCTTATAATTTCTGTTCGATAAACCCCATTAGTAGTGGGAGAGATTCAAATCTGTTTGAGACTCCTAAGGGGGTAAAGAAGGAAAAGGCAATATGAGCAGTGTTGTCCTGGAATCTAAGAATATAACCTTAGTAGAAACCCTAGACAGGGTGCTAAATAAAGGGGTAATTCTGAGCGGAGATATTACAATTTCTGTTGCTGATGTGGATTTAATCTTTGTAGGGTTGAAGGTATTACTTGCCTCTGTCGAGACAGCCGAGAAAATGCGTTTAGGATATAAAAATGATAGGTGGAATGGGAAAAATGGCGAAACGAAGAATGAAAATACATCACCCTCCCCTCTATCCCCTCCCGTCAAGGGAGGGGAGTTTATGAGAGGCCCCTCTCCCTTGGCGGTCGCCTCATTCTCCTCAGCGAACCCGCCTGAGTGCGGGGGCGACTCGTCGAGGAGAGGAGAGGGCAAGGGTGAGGGGAGATTTTCGGAGCAACCCAAAGAGATAAAGGCAGTTCTCCCGAGAATTGATGCCGAGCCAGAAAAGGTTGAGCAAGGGCTATCAAAATTAGTATTAACTCTTATAGACTTGCTCAGAAAACTTATGGAGAAACAGGCTATAAGAAGAATAGACGGGGGTTCTCTTTCTGACAACGAGGTAGAAAAGCTTGGATATACGTTTATGAGATTAGAAAATAAGATGGAAGAGTTAAAAAAGGTATTTGGGCTTAAGGATGAAGACCTGAACTTAAACTTAGGTCCCTTAGGGGATTTGATGTGATGACAGAAAGAATAAAATAAGGAGAAAACATTATGGCTGAACAACAGCTGGCGCATGCTATACAGGCGACTAATTTGGCTGACATCTTAGAGCGGGTACTGGATAAGGGAATCGTTATTGCCGGGGATATCAAGATAAGCCTGGCTGATGTTGAACTTCTGAATATCAAGATAAGACTTTTGATTGCCTCGGTTGATAAGGCTATGGAGATGGGCATCAATTGGTGGCAGCAGGATCCTTATTTATCTACAAAGGCAAGAGAAGCTGAAATAGAAAAAGAGAACGCATCTCTAAAAAAGAGATTAGAACGTTTGGAAGCAAAGATAAAGGCGAAATAACTTATTCCGCATTTCATTATGAGAACGCTGATTTATGTCCCGGTTATACATACCAGCGCTGACCTTGGCTCTTTGGCAGGGGATGTGATAAAAAGAGGAATCGCTGATTTAGGAGGAGAGGTTTGGAAAGAACATCAAAGAACAGTTGAAGGCCTTTGGGATGCCATATCCCATTATTTTGATTCTATAGATATATCAGGAATGAAAATATATCAGGATGGGATGATAGCAGAAGGTGAGATGGGACAGAAAATAGTTGAAGAGGGCATAAAATCAGGAAGTAGAAATTATGAAGTAATCGCAAAGCTACTACAAAAAGGAGCCATTTTAATTAAGACAGAGGACCTTAAGCTTGTCAAGGGAGAACGTGATATGTTACTTGCCATAACACAGGCAAAGTCAATACTTGAGAAATTAATCACACTTATGAAATATAAATTAGTCAAAAATAGACTTTTAAACAAAAGAGATAAATTTATTGCCAAAAGGATAGATGAAACTTTAAAGGATGGCGAGACAGGAATCATTTTTATCGGCGCATACCATAATATTAAGAAGTGGCTCCCTAAAGACATTCAAATTAAAGAGATAAAAGATATGGATAAAGTAAAGGAATATCAGATGCTACTTCCTTTTTATAATAAGGATCAAAAGCGGTTTGAGGAGCTGGGTAGATACCTTGTCTCGAAAATAAACCTGTCCTGACGACAGGTCAGGATTAGTCCGCCTGCAAAGACAGAAAAAAGGAGAAGAAATGATACAAAGAAATGTGATTCGAAAAGGATGAAATGTTATCAGTTATCTCAATTGAAGCCTGCTAAGTGTCAAGCCTATATATTTATTTAGGAAATGGTTACGAGGCAGAAAGGGGATAATAGGTTTTTTTCTTTTTCCGAGGATTTCGAGTATCTGCTTTATCTCTTGGTTGTCTCCATGAGAAAGACCTCTTCTTAACACCTCTAATGCTTCAGTCTTTCTGTCTGCCTTAAGATATATTCTGCCGAGGTTTAAGTAGTGCAGAGGATTATCTGGTTCTCTTTCCAATGAATCATGACACATTGCTATAGCTTCTGTGATTTTTCCTCTCTCTGCTGCTATGCAGTATGCGAGGTATGACTGTATTTGAGGTGTTTTTTTGATATTGTAGGCTTTTTCAAAACACGAGAGGGCGCCGAGAGGATCATCTGCTTTCAGTAATGCAAGGCCTTTTTCAAATAATTCATCTGCAGTCAGATGTTATTCCTCCTCTTTCAGGAGTTTATATTCAATGCTGTCAACCAGCGCCTGCCAAGATGCCTCGATAATATTCTCTGATACGCCGACAGTTCCCCATCTGTTTTCTTCATCTCCTGATTCGACGAGAACCCTGACTTTGGCAGATGTGCCCTTTCCTGCTGTAAGCACTCTGACCTTATAGTCATGTAGTTTTACCTTCTCCAGCTCAGGATAGAATTTATCGAGCGCTTTTCTGAGCGCATTGTCGAGCGCATTTATCGGACCGTTGCCTGTTGCGGCAGTATGCTCTAAATGTCCTCCGACCATCATCATTATTGTGGCCTCGGTGAGAGGGTCTTCTCCTTCTTTTCTTTTTTCAATTATTACCCTGAATCCTATCAGGTTAAAAAACTTTCTGTGAAGACCGAGCGCCTTTTTCAGCAGGAGTTCGAAGGATGCCTCTGCGCCTTCAAACTGGAATCCCTGATGTTCGAGGCCCTTTAATGAATTGAGTATATCCTGCACCTGAGGCGAATCAGGATCAATATGGATTTTAAATTCCTTTGCCTTTCTGAGTATGTTGCTCTTGCCTGCAAGGTCTGAGATAAGAATCCTATGGGAATTCCCAACAAGTTCAGGCTTTATGTGTTCATATGTCTCAGATTTTTTCATAACAGCGCTGACATGCATTCCAGCCTTATGGGCAAAGGCGCTGTCACCGACGAATGGCTGGCGCTTGAAATGTCTTAGGTTGGCAATCTCATTTATAAACCTCGACACATCCCTGAGTTTTCTTAACTGGGCGTCAGTGATGCATTTTTTCCCGAGCTTGACCTGAAGATTTGCGATTATAGAGCATAGATTGGCATTGCCGCATCTTTCTCCGAGGCCGTTTATTGTCCCCTGCACCTGAGATGCGCCGAGTTTAACCGCGATTAATGAATTTGCAACAGCACAATCAGAATCATTGTGCGCATGTATGCCGATTTGGGAATTTACCTTTGAAATGACGGCTTCTGTTATCTTTTTCATCTCATCAGGAAGCGTGCCTCCATTGGTGTCGCAGAGCACAAGGCAGTCTGCGCCTGCATCCTCGGCTGCAATCAGGCACTTCAGTGCAAATTCAGGGTTAGTCTTATATCCGTCAAAGAAATGTTCTGCGTCAAAAAAAACTTTGCCGGTGTGTTTTTTGAGATATGCGACTGAGTTATATATTATCTCAAGGTTCTCATTCAAAGGTATCTTAAGCGCTTCTTTTACGTGGAAGTCCCATGTCTTGCCGAATATGGTTATTGCAGGCGTTCCTGATTCGATCAGCGCCTTTATGCTGCTGTCGTTTTTTGGCTTGTGTTTTGGCCTGTGAGTGCTGCCGAACGCTACAAGCTCGGAATTCCTGAGTTTAAGTTTTTTTACCTTCCTGAAATATTCAGCGTCTTTTGGATTGGAGCCCGGATAGCCTCCCTCGATGAAGTGCACTCCAAGTTCATCGAGCTTTTCAGTGATCCTGAGTTTGTCCTCAACAGAAAAGGCAATGTCTTCTGCCTGAGAACCGTCTCTCAGGGTTGTGTCATAGATTTCAATTTTGCGAGCCATAGCCCTTTAAAATATTATGTTCCAAGTTCCCAGCTTTGAAGATATTTCTTCTGCGCCGGGGTTAGGACGTCTATTCTAATACCCATTGATTTCAGCTTGAGCCTTGCGATCTCGTTGTCTATTTTTTCAGGTACGCTGTATACCTTTTTTCCGAGTTTCTTGTGATTTTTAACAATATATTCAGCGCAGAGAGCCTGATTTGCGAAACTCATGTCCATTACAGAAGACGGATGCCCTTCAGCTGCAGCCAGATTGATAAGCCGTCCGTCTCCGAGCAGGTAGAGTTTTTTGCCGCTGTGCAGGGTGTATTCTTCGACAAAATCCCTGATGATTCTTCTCGATTTCGCAATTTTCTTTAGTTCATCTATTGATATCTCAACATTGAAATGCCCTGAATTGCAGAATATCGCGCCATCTTTCATCAGCATGAAACAATCTTTGTGTATGACGTCTATATCGCCTGTGGCAGTTACAAATATATCTCCGATTTTTGCAGCAGCCCTCATTGGTAGAACCTCAAAGCCGTCCATGGTTGCCTCGAGCGCCCGCACTGGATTTATTTCAGTGACGATTACCCGCGCGCCCATTCCTTTTGCTCTCATGGAAATGCCCTTGCTGCACCACCCATAGCCCGCGACCACAAATACAGAGCCTGCAATCAGTCTATTTGTCGCTCTCAGGATGCCGTCCATAGTTGACTGTCCTGTGCCGTAACGGTTGTCGAATAAGTACTTTGTGTAAGCATCATTAACCGCAATTATAGGATACTGAATCACTCCTTTTTCAGCCATCGCCCTCAGACGTATAACGCCTGTTGTTGTCTCTTCTGTCCCGCCTATCAGATTTTTCAGAAGCTCTTTGCGCTTTGTGTGGAGTGTTGAGACAAGGTCAGCGCCGTCGTCCATAGTGATGTTGGGCCTTAGTGAGAGGGCGTCCATGATATGCTGGTAATATGTTTTATGGTTTTCGCCCTTTATTGCGAAGACAGGGATATTGGAATTTTTTACGAGTGATGCGGCAACATCGTCCTGTGTGCTTAGTGGATTTGAAGCGCAGAGATGCACCTGCGCGCCGCCTGTCTTCAAGGTCTCTGCAAGGTTGGCTGTCTCTGTTGTCACATGCAGGCATGCGGCGATTTTTACGCCCTTCAAAGGCTTTTCCCGCCTGAAGCGTTCTGTTATGCTCTGTAAGACAGGCATTTCCTTTGCTGCCCACTCAATCCTTAATCTGCCTTTTTCTGACGACTTTATATCTTTTACATCATGCTTTACCATTTATCCTCCAATTGATAGTGTCAGTTATCAGTGTCTGTGTCAGTGATTATATTTTTACTGTCACTAAACACTGACACTCTTCACTTCCTACAGTCCTGCCTCTTTCTTCAGTTTTTCTGCTTTATCTGTTTTTTCCCATGTGAAATCAGAATCGGTTCTTCCAAAATGGCCGTATGCAGCGGTCTTTTTGAAAATAGGCCTTCTCAGGTTAAGGGTTTCGATCATGCCTTTGGGGGTCAGATTGAAATTGTTCCTGATAACTTTGACAATTTTGTCATTTTCGACCTTTCCACTGCCAAAGGTGTCAACAAGTATTGAGACAGGCTCTGGAACGCCTATGGCATAAGCTATCTGAACCTCTACTTTGTCTGCTATGCCTGCAGCCACAATATTTTTGGCAATATATCTTGACATATATGCGCCTGAACGGTCTACCTTCGTAGGATCTTTGCCTGAGAAGCAACCTCCGCCGTGGCTACCGACGCCGCCATAGCTGTCAACTATTATCTTTCTCCCTGTAAGACCTGTGTCTCCCATGGGACCGCCTACTACAAATCTTCCTGTAGGGTTTATGTAATATTTTACATTCTCTTCGTCAATTAGTTCCGGCGGCACAACAGGTTTGATGACCTTCTCTATAATGTCCTCTTTCAGCTCTTTGAGCGTTATATCAGGGCTGTGCTGGGAAGATATCACAATAGTATCAACCCTGTGAGGTATCCCGTTTTTATATTCTATCGTAACCTGTGTCTTGCCGTCAGGCCGCAGATAGCCGAGGATATCTTTTTTACGCACCTCGGACAACCGCATTGCCAGCTTATGCGCCAGCATTATCGGCATTGGCATAAGTTCAGGCGTTTCATTGCATCCAAAACCGAACATAAGTCCCTGATCTGCTGCACCTCCCGGATCTACACCCATGGCAATATCAGATGACTGCTCATGGATGGAGGTTATCACGGCGCAGGTCTCATAGTCAAAACCGTATTTTGCCCTTGTATAGCCTATCTCTTTAATAGTCTCTCTGACGATTGATGGTATCTCGACATAACAGTTTGTTGTTATCTCGCCGGCCACGAATGCAAGACCGGTTGTCACTAGGGTCTCACAGGCAACCCTCGCCGAAGAATCCTTTCCTATTATAGAATCAAGAATGGCATCTGATATCTGGTCGGCTATCTTGTCAGGATGCCCCTCTGTCACAGACTCTGACGTAAAAAAATAGTTTCCTCTTGACATGTTTAAACCTCCAAATGATTTTGAGATTTAAATTATATAACAATTTGGCAGAAAAATAGAAGTGGATTATTCGAATCTATTGGAGATGCTATTTTATGTTTCTGCAAAAAATCGTTTTTTTGTCTTAAGTGTTAATAGTTGTGGACTCCAGCCGTGAGAACTCTGCGATTAATGATGCGACAGCCCAGACCTCTTTAAGAAGATAAAGCCTGTTTAATCTGACCTCTTCTTGTTTGTCCATAACGAGCACATTGTCAAAGAAATTGTTTATCGGATCAGTCAGGGAAGAGAGTTCCATGAGCGCATCATGATATCTGCATTCTTTCAGCAGGGCTTTGATGCCTTTTTCTGCTGAAGCAAGTTTTTCATGGAGTCTTTTCTCAGGTTCAGTTGTAAGAAAGCTGACTTTAAGGGCAGGAAGCGCGGTTTCAGGGAGAATATTTTTCACCCTTTTGATAGCAGTAAGGAAAGAATTATAATTTTCGAGGTTTTTAAATTCTTTGATGGCGTCGAACCTTTGTCTAATCTCTTTTAATGGTATTTGCGCTGAGAGCGGCAGCAGCGACTGGATTACGTCAAGGCTGTATCCCTGCGATAAGAACATAGGCTCAAGCCTTTGCTCAAAGAACCTGAGAACTGACGTCTTCAGAGTATCAGGCATCTTTACAGTCTTGAGGCTTAGAGCGTTGTTTATGAGCTCGTTCAATGATATTTCATAGCCTTTCTGCATGAGCATGGATATAACTGCGAGTGTCTGCCTCCTTAATGCAAAAGGGTCTTCTGAACCTGTTGGAATGAGTCCTATAGAAAAGAATGAAACAATGTTGTCTATCTTATCAGCAATGCTCAGAATCATCCCGGCCTCTGTTTGAGGGAGCCTGTCACCCTGATGAGCAGGAAGGTACTGCTCAAGAAGGGCATCTGATACCTCTCTGTCTTCTGAATCGTTTATTGCATAATATTTGGCCATGATTCCCTGCAGCTCAGGGAATTCCCTTACCACGCCTGTGATAAGATCTGTCTTCAAAAGCATTGCCGCACGTTCGACCTTTTCTCTCACAGATGGATTCAGCTCTGAAGCAAGATATCCTGCAAGGCTTTTAACCCTCAGGCTTTTGTCATAAAGATTGCCGAGTTTTTCCTGATAGATTACATTTTTAAGTGCGCTGATTCTGTTTTCGAGCCTGATTTTTGTATCCTCTTCAAAATAGAATCTTGCATCCTCAAATCTGGCTTTAATAACGCGTTCTGCTCCAATTTTTATGGTTTCTGCATTCTTTTCATTTGTATTGCTTATTACAATGAAATAGTTCATAAGCCTGCGATCCTGATCTTCAACAGCAAAATATTTCTGATGCTCCCGCATGACAGTTATAAGTAGTTCTTTGGGCAGCTTGAGATATTCAGCGGGAAAACTCCCGAGCACAGGAGCAGGATACTCGACAAGGTTCGATACGGTTTCAAGCAGTTTTTCGTCCTCCACAGGCCGGCCTCCTAAGGATTCGGAAAGTTTTCTCGTCTCCTCGGATATGATTTTTTTTCTTTCTTCAGGATCAACTATTACATTGTTGTTTGAAAGCAAGCGCGCATAGCTTGAGACCTCTTTTATCTGAAAAGAGGCTGGAGACAAGAACCTGTGTCCTCTTGTAGTATTGCTGCTTTTGATGCCATCAATCTCAAAGCTTATTACCTTATTGTCGAATAAGGCAAACAACCAGCGGATCGGTCGTATGAATTTTATATTACTGGCGCCCCATCTCATTGATTTTGGAAGATGGATAGAGGAGATGATTTTTTTGAATATCTCGGGAAGAAGTTCGATTACATGCATCCCTTTTTCTTCTATTACTGCAACGACATATTCCCCTTTGTCCTTATTTTTTACAATAAGACTCTCTGCCTTTACTCCCTGTGAATTGGCAAATCCGATGGCTGCCTTTGTGTGTCTGCCGTTTTCATCAAATGCTATCTTTTTAGATGGACCAAATACCTCTCTTATTCTGTCCTCCTGCATTAAGGGTATACCCTCTGCAATCAGTGCAAGCCTGCGCGGAGTGCCGTATGTTTTTACATTAGAAAATTTTATGTAGGTCTCATTAAAAATAGCTTTGCTGTTTTCCTTTAGTTGATTGAGAGCAGATGGCAAGAATCTCGCAGGGATATCCTCTGTTCCTATCTCTAACAGCATTGCAACAGGCGCTGCGTTATCGTTTGACATTCGTATTACCTCTCAGAAATCGAATAAATCTTCATATGCATTATAACTTTATGCAGCTTTGATTGACAAGAGAATAGCGGTTTGTTAGCATTTTTACTGGAGGAAAGGCAATGAAGAATATCTTTAGCTGGCAGGTTTTATTAGGGTTATTGCTGATTGCGCTCTCTTCAATATTATATCTGATACATTATGCGCTCTTCAGAGATGCGCACCACATATTTCTTTATCTGGTAGGGGATATAGCCTTTATTCCTATTGAGGTGCTGCTGGTTACACTGGTTATCCACAGGCTCTTAAATGAGAGAGAAAAGCAGGCTATGCTTAAGAAGATGAATATGGTTATAGGCGCCTTTTTCAGTGAGATCGGCAACACTCTCCTTAAATCCCTTTCTGTCTTTGATACACAGCCTGACAATATCAGGAAAGAACTGATTTTAAGCAATCAATGGACTGACAAGGACTTCATGAATATCAGCAGGCGTATTAAGGGTTACAACTGCAGTCTTGACAGCAGGAGAGGCGCTCTCGAAGACTTAGGGATTTAAATAGGGACACATCCCATTATTACCCTGCTTTCTTCCTGGGTCTGCCCCGTGGTCTCAGCGCTAAGTCCCTTCCGGTTTTTCTTTCCATCCTTTTCATGAACGCTTCATCTCCAAGCGGTTTGCCTGTCCTCGTATGATAGCGTATCAAGTCCCTGTCTTTCTCTGCGCTCGTTTCTCTGATAAACTCCCTGTAATCCTTTCTCTGTGTTTCTGCAATAAGCTCCTCGTTTAAAAGGTCGTCTGGTTTCCCCATTATATGAGCCCGCGCACTTGAGTATGCGTAGTCTTCTGCTTTTTTCACCATCCGGGCACGTACAGGGTTCGTCTCTATGTATCTTGCAACTGCCCAGAGATAGGAATCCTTATCCACAATGCAGGAATGGTACCTGCTCTCCCATAATCTTCCTGTGCGGCTATATTTTCTGTTTGTAAATTGTGTGTAGCAAAGCGTAACTCCCTGCATCATTTTGTACAGGGAATCGTTTTCTTTGGGCTTAATCAGCAGATGCACATGGTTTGACATCAGACAATAGGCCAGTATCCGGGCATCTCTTTCCATGGAATATTTTTTCTTATGTTTAATATATTTTTCCCGGTCTTCATCGTCACTGAATACCTTTTCTCTGTTGTTTCCCCTCTGCACTACATGATGTGGAAAACCGGCTGCAACGGCCCGTGCGATTCTTGCCATGTCGAAATTCTACCGGAGAGAGGCGGGCTTGTCAAGTAAAATAGGATGTGTCCCTATTTATTTATTCATTTATTTATTTATTTATCTGTCGCGTGAGGAGGTCAACGCTGTTATTCAGAACCTCTATCCGCCCTATGACCTGTTCGTGAAGACGCTCTACGGCTGCAGGCTGCGGTTGTTCGAGTGCTTGAAATTGCGGGTCCATAATTTCAACTTCGATGCCGGCGTGCTGACCATTCACGACGGTAAGGGGAAGAAAGATCGGACCGTCCCTCTGCCGAAGGTCATCATTCCGGAACTCCTTGCTCAGCTTGAGCGGGTGAAGACGCTGCATGAGAAGGACCTGTCCGTAGGATTTTCAGGCGTCTTTCTGTACCATCTGCTCGAAAAGAAGTACAAGAACGCTGCAAAGGATCTAGTGTGGCAGTGGTTCTTCGCGCAAAAGTCGTTGACTATCGTGGAAGATACGAAGGAGCGACGGCGTTATCATCTCAACGAGCGTGATGTCCAGAGGGCCATACGGGCAGCAGTGGGAAGGGCAAAGCTCACGAAGCGCGTCTCGTCCCACACCTTCCGCCACAGCTTTGCTACGCACCTGCTTCAGGCAAATTACGACATCCGCACGATTCAGGAACTGCTCGGGCATTCGGACGTGAGGACGATCATGATATACACTCACTGTGTGCCGAGCAGAACTCTCAAAGAGATGAAGAGCCCGCTGGATTTTTGAAACTGCGAGATTGCTTCGCTTCGCTCTCAATGACACCCCAAAAAGACTTTTTCAGGGGTCTCAATTTGAAGTCTTCAATAGCGGGAACTCCATTTCTTTTCTCTGTCTGTAATACGCCTCTGCGCAGAGCCGTGCAAGGTTTCTTACCCTTCCGATATAGCCTGTTCTCTCTGTTGCTGAAATAGCGCCTCTCGCGTCAAGAAGGTTGAATGTGTGAGAGCACTTGAGACAGAATTCATACGATGGCAGTACAAGCCCAAGCTCATTCAGTCTTTTGGATTCTTTTTCGTAAGACTCAAACTGTGTTACAAGAAGGGCTGTGTCTGCATGATCAAAATTATATTTGGAAAATTCCACTTCATCCATGTGGTGGATGTCGCCATATTTGATCCCCTTGCACCACTCAAGCTGAAATACATTGTCCACATCCTGAATATACATGGCTATCCTTTCAAGTCCGTATGTTATCTCAAGAGAAACAGGCTTGAGGTCAATACCTCCGACCTGCTGGAAATATGTGAACTGTGTTATCTCCATGCCGTCAAGCCATATCTCCCATCCAAGCCCCCACGCTCCGAGCGTTGGTGATTCCCAATCATCCTCAACAAAACGTATATCATGCTTTAAGGGGTCTATACCGAGATATATAAGGCTTTCAAGGTATATCTCCTGAGTTTCAGCAGGGGAGGGTTTTAAGATTACCTGGTACTGATAGTAGTGCTGAAGTCTGTTAGGATTCTCGCCATATCTTCCGTCTGTGGGCCTTCTCGAAGGTTCTACATATGCGGTTTTCCACGGCTCCGGGCCAAGCACTTTGAAAAAAGTAGCAGGATGAAATGTGCCTGCGCCAACTTCAATGTCATAAGGCTGAAGCAGAATACATCCCTGTTTTGCCCAGAATTCATGAAGCTTTAATATAAGATCCTGAAAGTACATATAGGTGGTTGATTATACCAGACGATAAAACAAATCGTCAAAAAGTTGTAATGAATCTCGCTGCTCCTATTCCCATTGGATTTTAAGCCTAAAAAATCACTTAGGGATACGGTTAAATAACTGCTGTGCCTGGATATAGTCGGGTTTTATCAGTAATGCCCTCTGTATCTCCTTGCGCGCGTTATCAAAATCACTTTTCACAAAATAAATGCACCCAATATTATAATGCGCATCTGCATAATCAGGTTTTAGCCTAAGCGCGGTCTGATATTGTTCCATGGCTTTATCAAATAAACCCTTATTGTAATAAGCAACTCCTAAGTTATTATATGCCGCTGCAAAATCATGATTGAATTTTATGGCAGCCTGATAATGCTCTACTGCCTTATCGGTTAACCCCATAGAATCATAAACATCGCCGAGATTATAATGCGCATCTGCATAATCAGGTTTTAGCCTAAGCGCGGTCTGATATTGTTCCATGGCTTTGTCAAATAAACCCTTATTGTAATAAGCAACTCCTAAGTTATTATATGCCGCTGTAAAATCCGGTTTTAGTCTGAGAACAGTCAGGTATTGTTCTATGGCTTTATTAAACAAACCCCTCTTGTTGTATGCAATTCCTATGTTATAATGTGCATCCGCATAATTTGGGTTTAGTTGTATGGCAATATTATAATGTTCTATGGCTTCTTCAGTTAATTCCTTATCATCATAGAGATAGGCAAGATTGTTGTGTGCCCTTGCCTTATTCGGACTTTTTATTATCACATCCTCCCATAAGGTCATCTCGTCTCTCCATAAATTATTTCTTCTATAAGTAGCAGATGAGAGCACAATGAATAAGAAGACAAGCAATGAAATGGCTATCCTTATGGACCAGCTATTCCTGAATTTGTTTGAGAGCATAAACATAGAAGCTGTTACGGTAATAAACGCTCCTACCGAAGGAAGGTAGACCCTATGCTCAAATATCACATCCCTTATGGGGATTATACTTGATTCAACAGACAATGTTATAAAGAACCATAGAATGCCAAAGGCAATGAGACGATAATAGGCATAAGAAGGCTTAATGCCCATGGCAGAAGACTCTGAAACGTCAACTCTGAACCGTGAGCTGTACAAAAGATATAGACCTAAAGCAAATATTGATAACAAAAACAAAAAGGAAGATAGCACTAACGGTGTAAATAGTGAATGATATATCGGATAGGCATAATCAAGGTTCTGATTCACTGGCAGGAATATAAGTCTTATGTATGTTGCTATTACCCTCATCTGGGTTATCAGATAATCCCATCGTGAGATACTTGTGGTCTCCCTTGCCTGCTCGCTTAGATCAGAGATTATCTCCCCTAATGGTTTGTCTGTGCCCATAATGCTTAGTGGAATGATTGCTATAGTCAGGAGAACGGGTATGAGAAAAAGGAGTTTTTTCGTAAGTGTGGATTTAAAGAATACAAACTCATAAAGAACTATAACTATTGGCAGTGTGAAGGATATCTCCTTTGTCATCATGGCAAGAATGGCGGAGACAAGCGAGAGAGCATAGCCTGCAAGCTTGCCTGCTTGCGAGCTTGAAAGTCTTCCCTTTATATACAGAACGACTGAAAGTAGGTAAAACATCGTCGTAAGGGAGGTGAACCTCTGGACAATATATGTCACTGCCTGTGTCTGTATGGGATGGGCAACAAAAAAGAGTGCAGAGAACAGGGCGATGAGAGGGCTTAAGGTATAAGGTGTGAGGCGCAAGACCTCTGAATCCTGTATTCTGTATTCTAACTTCTGTCTTCTGAAATACGGCGTCCAGAATGTAAAGATAACAAGAAAATAGACCAGTATTGCATTGGTTATATGAATAACAAGGTTCACTATGTGATAGCCTGTTACATCAAGCCCTCCAATATGATAGTTTAAAGCAAAGGTGAGGTAACCAATAAAACGGCGTGGATTGTATCCATAGCCCTTAGAGGCTGAAATGAAGTTGTCAAGATTTTTTATTATGGAATTGTCCTTTATGTTGTTTAAGTCATCAAATATAAATGGCACTTTGAATGTGTTGGAATAGGCAGCAATCCCAATGAGTACTATAAAAATAATATGAAGAATCAGCTTTGTAATAGGCTGTGGGATGGCAGACTCGGTTTGCAATAAGCCACCTTCAGAGGCTACGCTAACATCATCATCTTTTTGTTTCTTTTTTCTTGAAGCCTTTCCCATAGTGAAAAAATATTACTACTACCGAATGAAATATGTCAATTATATAAAATCCATGTTTCATGGTATATTATTGCAGTTTATGTAGAGGAGATCTTATGCGCGTAGTAATGTATTACAACAATAATGATGTGCGGATTGAGGAGATGCCGGTGCCGAAGATCGGCAGGGGCGAGTTATTGGTAAAAGTGATGGCAAGCGGTATATGCGGCAGTGATGTGCTGGAATGGTATCGGATTAAGAAGGCTCCAAGGGTGTTGGGGCATGAGATTGCAGGAGAGATTGTTGAGGTAGGCGAGGATGTTAAGAATTACAAAAAAGGCGACAGGGTATTTGTCTCACATCATGTCCCATGTAATACCTGTCATTATTGTTTAAATGGCTATCACACTGCATGCGAGACATTGCACAGGACGAATTATGACCCCGGTGGGTTTGCAGAGTATCTCCGCGTGCCCGAGATCAATGTTGACAGGGGAATTTACCTATTGCCTGAGAATATGTCCTATGAAGAAGGGACTTTTATCGAACCTCTGGCATGTGTTCTCCGTGGACAGAGGGTTGCGAATCTGAAACCAGGCCAGACTGTGCTTGTGATAGGAAGCGGTATTTCCGGACTTCTCCATATCAATTTAGCGCGTGCTTTAAGAGCAGGGAAGATAATCGCTACTGATGTTCATGAGTATCGCCTGAAAGCAGCATCAAGATTTGGTGCAGATTTCACTATTCATGCAGAGGAAAATGTTTCTGAACGCGTGAAGGAATTGAATGACGGGCGTTTGGCTGATTGCGTGATTGTATGCACAGGCGCAATCCCTGCAATGGAACAGGCACTTCAGTCTGTCGATAAGGGCGGGACTATTTTATTCTTTGCAGTTCCTGAACCTGGGATAAATCTCTCTATCCCGATAAATGATTTCTGGCGGAATGAGATAAAGATGGTGACCTCTTATGGCGCTGCGCCTTCTGACCTTGCAAGTGCGCTCGAACTTATCCATGCGCAAAGGGTAAATGTGAAGGATATGATTACTCATAAATTAAGCATGGCCGAGGCAGGACTTGGGTTCAGACTTGTTGCTGAGGCAAAGGAGTCGATCAAGGTTATCATTGAGCCTTGGAGGTAGAGGATTAGACAAGCATATCAGGATTCAAAAGTTTTCAGTGCGAGAAGAACAGACATTTCTCAAAAATTTCTTTAACTCGATAGATTATTGAGAGTATCTTGATTTGTTATACTCGATAATAATGTTTCGGAAGTCATCACTGAGAGGTACACTAAGGTATCGAAAAATAAATTTTTTCTAAACGTCTGTTCTTCCATTAGAGCAATGGATGGTATTTAAGCGGATTTTTTCTAAAAAATATCAATGGCGCTCAAAAGCTAATCTCCATTCCCTTATCAATGCTGTAGATAGGATATATCTGATAGTTTTTTATTGAAGGCTGTCTCAGTGTGTAATCTGTCTTATGCCAGAAGAAGACCCATGGCGCATCATCAACAATGATCCTCTCTGCCTTTTCATAAAAAGCATCTCTCTCTTTCAGAGTGCGTGCATGCTGTCCATTCTCGATGAAAGCATCTGCTTCAGGATTTTTATATCTTGCCCTGTTTCCTGCTGGACCTAAATTCGATGAATGAAAGAGGGGGAAGAGAAAGTTCTCAGGGTCAGAATAATCAGCCCACCAACTCAGCCAGAACATATCAGTCTCGCCCTTATTGATTGCATCTTTGTATGCGCTCCATTCGAGTTGTTTGATATTTGCCTTAATCCCCACTTCTTTCAGATATGATTGTATAACCTCAGCAATATCAACTACCTCATTATCTGCAGTTATGTAGAAATTCACTTCAAGGCCGTTCGGATATCCTGCTGTTTTTATCATATCCTTTGCCTTTGCAGGATTATATTCGTACAATTCAGGCGCCTTCCATTTTCTCAAAATATCAGGCACAGGTCCTGATGCAAGTCTTCCCCTGCCTTCATAGATGGTTTTTAAAATTTTCTCTCTGTCAATCGCATAGCTCACTGCCTTCCTGAGTGTTGGATTATCAAATGGTTTTTTTGAGCAGTTCAGTCCAAGATAGTAGATGTTTATGCCATGGATAGAGGATATGTAGTCTTTCCATTTTTCATCTTTTTTAAATCGTGCGAATGCAGATGAGGGGATTGTGATGACATCCAGATTCCCAAGTTCGAATTCTGTTATCGTGGTGAGGTCTTCAAGGATTATCTTGTAAATAATCCCTTTTGTCTTTGGCTGCTCGTCAAAATAATCTGTCCGCGCATCGAGCTGAAGTTCTCTGTTAGGAAGCCAGTGCCGGAGTATGAATGGACCTGTGCCAACAGGGTGAGATGAAAAGTCCACGCCCCATTTTTTTACCGCATCTTCTGGTACAACATACGCAGCGGTCATGGTGAGGAGATTGAGAAAGGGTGAGAAAGGTTGCTCAAGGGTTATCTCAAGGACATAATCACTGATTACTCTGATGCCCAAGACATCTCCTGCCTTGCCATCCATGAATTCCCTTGCACCTTTTATCTTGTCGAACACCCATGTATTCGGAGACCTCGTTGTCGGATCAAGAATTCTCTCGAATGAATATTTAAAATCTTTGGCCTTAACCTCTGTATTGTTAGAGAATCTTATGTTCTTCTTTAATTCAAATCTATATACAAGCCCATTTTTTGAAATCTCCCATTTTGATGCTATATCAGGGATAACGCTTAAATCCTTATCCAGACGGACAAGTCCATTGAAGAGCTTTGCTGATAATAAGCCTCCGGTGACATCTACGATGAGTGCAGGGTCTAATGTTGTGGGGTTTGTATTTAGGCGGTAGTAAATATATTCGCTGAGACGATTATGGGAAGAGCAAGCAAGCAGAAAGAGCAAGAGGATATGCAAGAAAAGCATTCGTCTAAAGAAGTAGGACATAATGTTTGAACGGTTTTTTTGCCTGCAATTCCTACAGTACATATTAGATAATAAAAGCGAGCAAAACCTCGGAGGTCGGAACGACCGATAATGAGTGAAAACATTATATCTTACCTCTTTCTTTGATTTATTGTTCATCTGTTTTAGACTTTTCTTCTTTTTTCTCTTCTTCTGCTTCTTCTCCTGGAATCTTATATTCTTCAAGCACCCATTTACCGAGGTCTGTGAGTTTGCATCTTTCAGAACAGAACGGTCTCCACGGATTTTCCTCCCATGTGGTTGTATTTTTGCATATCGGACATTTTATTTTCATGCCCATATTTTAGCTTATTCGTTTGTTAATATAAACTTCCAATTATTTTATTTTTTCTGCTAAAATGTACTCCTACAACCAGTTGAATGCTTAGTGCTGATAGCTATTTAACGGAGGCGAAAATGGATTACTTTTTAAATGAAGACCAGATTATGATAAGAGACCTTGCAAGGCAGATTGCAGAGGAAAAAATCGTCCCTGTGAGAAGGGAACTTGATGAAAAAGAGGAATTCCCATGGGAGATAATGAAGGTCATTGCACAATCAGACCTTTTTGGACTTTTTATTCCGGAGGAATACGGAGGTCTCGGCAAGGGGAGCCTTGAACTCTGCATTGCTGTTGAAGAGATTTCCAGAGCATGTCTTGGTGTCTCGACAACGTATGCTGCAAATGCACTTGGCGCCTATCCAATTCTCCTTTTTGGTTCTGATAGCCAGAAGAAAAAATACCTTCCTGACATTGCATCAGGAAAACGATTAGTTGCCTTTGGTCTTACTGAGGCAAATGCCGGAAGCGATGCAGCAGGCATTCAGACAACTGCAAAACTTGAAGGGAATAAATATGTCCTGAACGGAACGAAACAGTGGATAACGAATGGCGGTGAGGCTGAGATTTACACAATAATCGCAATGACTGATAAAACAAAAGGTGCAAGGGGAGCGTCTGCCTTTATAGTTGAAAAGGGAACTCCCGGCTTTACATTCGGGAAGAAGGAAGAAAAGATGGGCATACGGGCATCATCCACAAGCGAACTCATATTCGAGAACTGCAGAATCCCCAAGGAGAATCTTATCTCCAAAGAGGGCATGGGATTTATAGTCGCAATGAAGACGCTTGATAATTCGAGGGCAGGCGTTGGTTCTCAGGGTGTCGGGGTAGCGCAGGGCGCTCTTGAAGAGGCATTAAAATTTGCAAAAAAGAGGATTCAGTTCGGACATCCTATTATCACATTTCAGGCAGTTCAGCACATGCTTGCAGATATGGCAACCGAGATAGAGGCTGCGAGAGCATTGGTTTATTCTGTTGCACGGTATATAGACAGCGGAGCAAAGGAAATCACCAAGGAATCTGCCATGGCAAAAGTCTATGCAACAGATGTTGCGATGCGGGTTACAACGAATGCTGTTCAGGTTATGGGAGGCTCAGGATATATGAGGGAGTATCCTGTTGAGAAGATGATGAGGGATGCAAAAATTCTCCAGATATATGAAGGGACAAACCAGATTCAGAGGAATGTCATAGGACAGGAATTGATAAAGAAACAAAAATAAACCGTGCTAAAGGTAAAGGTTGCTCACAAATTTATTTAACTCGATAGATTATTGAAGTTATCTTTAGAATTTAAATTCTGATTTTACAATCTTGTCGTTTTCATCAAATATGACCCGTGCAGTAAAATGATCTCCAGGCATAAAAGAATAAGCGAGTTCTTTCCATACGACAATTGTTCTGTGTTTTTCTTTTTTTATCTCCGAATAAGGATATTTTGCGAAGTAGAGAAAATTTTTGACTATATCTGTCTCTTTTGAACTCTCAATCAATGGATCTTTGTCTGATACAGTATATGTTTCCTGAATGCATACCCTTTTTGTAAATAAATCAGCAAAGCCGACCTTTATCTCATTTCCTGATTTTGCAATAAACCACCATCTCAGAAAATCATTCGGCAAAGGACACATCTTATAAATATTGGCATCTATCTTTGTTTTGAGAAAGTCTTTTGTGACATTACGAAGATAATATCTGCCACCTATATATCCCAATAGGATGATAATTGTGAGGCTTGAAATGATAACAGCTTTTTTCCTGTTTGAAAGACAGAGAATCACGCATAGCAGAAGCCCTATTGATATGTAAGGATCTATGATAAAGGTAAGATCTAATGAATATGGATTCCAGTCCAATGGCGAGAGAATCCTTGTGCCATACTGGTTTGTTAGATCCATCAAAAGGTGCGCCCCGTAGCCTAAGAAAGACATAAAATAATAGTAGAAAAAGCCTTTTCTTAAGCCGAAGATAATGGCTATTATCAATGGCACAAGGAAGAGGGCGAGGATTCCATGCGTTATCCCGCGATGATATCTTAGAAATATGTCTGTTCCCCAGAATCGCGTTATATAGTCAAAATCAGGCGCAATGGATGATAGCAGTAGTGCCCATAAGGCTGCTTTTCTTTTGAATCCGAGTTGTGCAATAGTTATACCTGCAAGGCTATGGGTTATTGGATCCACTACAATACCTCCAGATTCCATTCTTCAAGAGATTTTTTTATCGGGTTTATATCCTTTTTTTCATCTATGGCTTTTTTTATCTTTTTCCAGCCATCAATATTACCATAAAGTATGCAGCCCACGATATTATTGTCTTTTATGACAAGCTTTCTATATGTAAAAATTTCCCTGTCCTTTTGTATCACTGTTTCTAATTTTCCCTCAGCATCTGTGTCCCCTGCAGAGATAAGGTTTATGCCGGCTATCTTTAAGACATTAGACGGCGTCGTGCCTTTATATAATGCATTTCCTCCAGCCATATTTATCCCTGCTATTTCACCCTGCTTTTCTGCTGCAGGCCAGATGCCATAAAAAATTCCCCTGTGTTCTGTCAAGTCTCCTGCTGCATAGATATCCTGAAACCCTGTTCCCATTTTGTCACTTACCTGTACGCCTTTGTTGAGCTGAAGTCCTAAATTTTCAGATAGCTTTGCATTTGATTTAACGCCTGCAGATATTATTACCATGTCGCAGTCAAGCGATGCGCCGTCTTCGAGCTTTATACCCTTGACCTTATCGTTGCCCATTATCTCTCTTGTCGTTGCATTGAGATAAAATGTGAAACCCATTTTTTCCATCTGTGCCTTAAGTAGATCAGCGCCATCCTTATCCATCTGACGCGGAAGGAGACTTGGGAAGTATTCAACCACAGTTATTTGATGTCCTGTCTTTCTCAGACTATTTCCTGTTTCAAGGCCAAGAACTCCTCCGCCTATGAGCAAAACCTTTTTTGAATTTTCAGCATAATTTTTTATCGCAATAGCATCCTTAAGTGTCCTTAAGACAAATACTCCCTGTTTATCAAAACCGGGTATTGGTGGGACAAACGAAAGACCGCCTGTGGCGATGAGGAGCTTATCATATATCAATCTATGACCGGAAGAGATGACAATCTCTTTTTTCTTATTTTCGATCTCAGAGACATGCGTATTAAGAAGCAACTTTATGTTATTTCTTTCGTACCATGAGTTCTTATAGATGACGAGCCCGTTTTCATCCGCCTCTCCGCTTATTAATTCCATAAGCCTTATGCGGCTGTAAAACGGATATGACTCATCAGAGAGTATGGTTATCTCACCCTCTTTATCTGTCTTCCTTATATTGGCTGCTGCTGTCGTGCCTGCAACACCGTTGCCTATGATGACATATTTCATAGTGAGATCTTATTCTCAGTGTATTTGCAATAGCAATAGCAGGATATAGCATTTTCTCTCATTCTCGCTACGCTCCGAGGTATTTTGCCTCTTGATTATCTTATTTATACTGTCTGAATATCGGCAAAATAATGCCGCTCAAATACCATATCCTGCTTGCTTTTTCTATTTCCTACTCTCAAGCATTATCGTCACAGGACCGTCGTTAATAAGTTTGACCTGCATATAAGCGCCGAAGTCACCTGAGGCAACTTTTATCCCTGTATTTTTTAATTCTTCGATGAAATTTAGATACATTTCTTTTGCTTTTTCCGGCTCTTCTGCATTGTCGAAGGAAGGCCTATTGCCTTTTCTACAGTCTGCAGCGAGTGTGAACTGAGAAACTACCAATGCCTCACCTTTTATATCCTGCACAGAGAGGTTCATCTTGCCATCAGAGTCTTCAAAGATTCTCAGGTTCGAAATCTTTTTTATCAGGTAGTCACGTTCTTTGAGTGTATCGCCTTTTTCAACACCGAGGAAAATGAGAATGCCTTTTTTTACTGAGCCGATGGTCTTACTTGTTACTTCAACGGAAGCGTTCGAGACTCTCTGTATGAGTGCTTTCATAGTATTTTTAGAACTCTTTATCTATGGAAACTCAATGATTTCTTTTTCAATATCTGGATATATACTATCTATTTTTTCCTGAATCTCTATTGTCTTTTTCAGAGCAGTAACGACCCTGCAATAATGCTCTACTTCCTCTACAGACAGTTTTCTCCCTTTTCTGTCTTTCAGCCATTTGTTGCAGACCTGATAACCACCGACCTGATATTCCCAGATTTCCTGAGAGATACCTTCGAAATACTGTGTTTGATTGATGTAAATGCGACCAAATCCCCCCTCGCCCCCCTTTGCAAAAGGGGGGATGGGGGGATTTTCATATCTCAATTTTTCAACCTTGTCATCCCCCTTGCCCTGAAAACGTGCTATAGGCGGGTCAAGTTCTGAGGCTTTCAGGAGATGCAGTTCAACAAGCCTTTCGCCGTAATCGGTCATTTTCTTGAAAAGCTTGTAGTCATTTGTGAATGGAATCCTCGGGAAGTCTATTTTTAGAAATTCAGCATATTTTGTCCTGTAGCTGTTTGAGTAAAGCACGGCGTAGATGTAATAAAAGATTTCTTCAGGAGACGACGCCTTCTTGAATGCCTTTGACAATTTCTCCAGCAATAAAGGAGATAGATTCGACTTTTTTATCCCATATTCTGCCTCTGGCTCAAAAAGCATCATGATGTTTGTTAGAGAACGCTTTTTAGATTTTTCTTTCCGTTCTTGGTATATGTAGAGTGGAAAATTTACATTTCCACCACGATAAAACAGATTAAAAT
Organism: Nitrospirota bacterium; assembly: GCA_016208915.1. Classification (GTDB taxonomy): domain Bacteria; phylum Nitrospirota; class Thermodesulfovibrionia; order Thermodesulfovibrionales; family UBA1546; genus JACQXE01. The sequence goes on from JACQXE010000037.1 coordinate 49,658, forward strand.
CTTCTATGTGGTTAGAACAGAAAACAATGTTCCAGAGTTTTTCTAAGCCTACTACCTGTCCAGCTCTTCCAACACACAAACTTAAATTATCTTTTATCATATGTTGCATGACTTCTTTGCGTGAACGTTCTATGACGGCATCGTGATAAAAAATCCACTGTTCATCAAACGGGCGATAGAGGATTTTTGTAATTGCTTGTTCCCATTCTTCATCTTTCATAATGATTTCTCTTGCATTCTTTAACTTCCAGTTGGATTTATCGTTAAGCTTATAAGTCTGTCGAATGATTTCATCGGGCATTCTTTTGTCTCTGAATTGCATTATTCTTCTTTTTAAGGCATTCCTGTCTGAATCAATCACAAAATTATCTCTCGATGTGACTATGCCAACGCTATTTACAGGAAAAATATCAGTGATTTTAGGATACGTTTCATATTGTTTTAAAAGACCTTCATCTCTTGGAATAAAAAGATAGAACTCGGATTTAGGTTTAATCGTTTTCCATTTTGTTGTCTTGATATCGTGTTTATTTAGCCAATCATATTTGTCTTCTCTTATACCCCAGAGTTCAGAATGGGAAATCTTACACCTCTCTTTTGTTGTCATGCCGGCTTGTCCGGCATCCTTCTTTAAGAAAGATTCCCGACGAGCGGGAATGACAGAAGTACCGCCTTTTTTCTTGATAAACAGAGCAATAGCAACACCTTGCTGAATATCAAAGACGTTCTCATCCTTAGAGCCATCAGGACACTTTTCTTTTTTAAGACTGTTGCCGTGAAGGTCGAGCAGATAAATCTCGTCAAAACTCTGCATCAAAGACTGGCGCATGCCTCTGAAAGTAGGATTGTCAAGATAACTGTGGTTTGTTATAAAGCCTAAAACCCCTTCGCCTGCCTGATCAATCTTCCACTGTGCAAAACGGATAAACTTCACATAATCATCCTGAAGCCATTTTGGATTTTTCTCGCCAAGCGGTTTCCCGTCAACCTGAAAATAAGTTTTAATCTCTTTTGATATCCAGTCGCCAATGTTAGAGGAATGACCTGAGTATGGCGGATTGCCGAGTATAATAAGAATTGGCTGCTCTTTTTTAACCTTTCCAGCCAGATGCGATTCCTCTGAAAGGGAAACCATTCCGGGCAGTTCGGTCTGAGCAAGTTCTTCCATCTCAAGTGTGTTGGTTAAGTAAAGCTTGAACCTGTCGTCTGCCTGAAGTTTATAGCCAAGTTCTTCCAGAAGAAACGACATCTTTAAATGGCCGATTGCATAAGGCGCCATCATGAGTTCAAAGGCATAAAAATTTTTGAGAATATGCTCCTTGATAAAACCTTTTCTTTTCCCTTCACCATATTTAGAAGTGAATTCCTCAACTGCGAGTTTTGCTGCCTCGGCAAGAAAGGTGAGCGTTCCTGCCGCAGGGTCAAGGACTGTTACCGATTGACTCGCAAAACCATCCTTTTTATCAAAGTGTTCTTTTAAAATGTGGTGCAGAGAACGGACAATGTAAGAGACAACCGGCTCTGGCGTGTAATAAACGCCTCTTTTTTCTCTTGTTTTTGGATCATATTCAGCAAGAAAGGTCTCATAAAAATGGACAACTGGATCTTTCCCTTTGTGCTTGCTGAAGTATTCATCGAGAATATTGTAAACATCGGTGGTAGCCAGAACTTCGGAAATATCGTCAATAATCCATTCCATCTGCTGGGGCAGTTCTCCCAAAGAAATGAATTTAAAAACATCCCTTAGAATTCCGATTGTCTTTGGAATCCTGTCATAAGCAAGCTTTCTGTTAAAGCCGTTTTCCGTTATGGTTCTCGCGGCGAACAGCCCATAAGTGATGGTCTGCGAATAAAGGTCTGCAAAGTCTTCTTTTGTAAGCCCGCTTATAAGGTGCTCTTTAAAGACTTTATAAAAACCGAGAATATTCCCCTTGCCCTTTTTCTCTTCTTCTTCCAGTTCCTGCGAGATTACTTCATCCTTTAAAAAACGCGTCCTCTTTGCAAGTTCTGTTGCCAGATTTTTAGCATCATAGACTTTTGGCAGGGAAAAGGAAAAGAATTTCTCAAACAGATTTAGAAACTTCTGCTCATTTTCAACAAGAGGAACGGATTTGAGTTTGTGGATATGGTACGGCCTGCCGACGAGAACCTTATCTATCAAAACGCCGCTGCGGTAAAGTCTGAATTCAAAGAAGTTGGTCAGCAGCAAATTTGGGAAAATATTCAAATAGCGCTTTAACTGACCCGATGCCTCTATCTGGTCTAAATACTCCACCCCCCTATTTCCCCCCTTATCAAGGAGGGAATAAAAGGGGGGCGCTTTGGCTTCGATATAACCGATAATCTGCTGCTTTCCGTCCCATATTCTGAAATCAGGATTTCCCGCATCTGTCTTTTTGGGCAACGTGGTGACATAAACCTGTTTTTTATTAATGGAAACAGCGTAGTTTTTCAGGAGTTCTTCAAGAGAGGAATAGTAACTTTCCTCTCTCGCATCTCCCTGTGTTGCGACATCAAAGATTCGTTGAAAATATGTTTTCAACATAATGTGTGTCTGCCATTCAAAATATATGGCATCATTTTATATTTATCAGTGCAGGAGGGTCAACAAGAAGTTTGGGATTGACTGGATTCCTGCTTTCGCAGGAATGACTACTTCTAATACCACATCATTGCCTCGAAGTCAGGCGTTGGGACAGGTATTCTTATATGTCCTCTCCATGGGCAGCGTTCTATTTCCTCTCCGTCTTTTGAGGCTGAGACAAACAGGTAAATTTCATCCTTTTCCTTTGCATTTATGTCTTTAAATGGGATTGCTATTTCCAGTATGTCTTGCATCGCAACCTCAGTGATGCTTTTTATCTTCCTCCATGTATCATCTGTTTTTTCGGATAGTTCAGCGCTGATATTACTGCCGTTAGATGTAATATTGATTCTGAAAAAAAATGGGCTGATAATGTCTATCGAGAAAACAATTTCAGGCGGGAAATCATTGAATGGTATCTTGGGGTCTAACCTTAGAAAAAGGGTATTCTGATTGAAGCCATAGCAGATATGTGATATGAGGCTTTCTGCTTTATGCATACTCCCGCCTGATTTTCCTACGGCAAGATGTGCGCCCTGATACCATTCATAATAACTTGTGATAATACCGTCTATTTTTGGATTTATGAAACCCCTTATTATGATTTCGGGCAGGACAGATCTGTCCTCCCTTAGTACAGGAACAAACAGGTGAGGAGGAATCTCTTTGCCTATGGCTTTGTAGACTTTCATGAGGTTCAGCCTGAAGAGTTCATCAAATTCTTCCTGCGTTGCCGTTGAGTGTTCATCGCCATACCACCAGTTCCAGTCGCTTCCCTCTGCAGCAAAGATCGCCTTCCATGCCTTATCGAGGTTTCTATCAGGGTTGAGTTTCTGGAATGTCTCGAGGTCGTCTCTGGTGGTTGTGAGATAGTCCCATGACTGATTATCTTCTTCGTGTCCTATCCATATGCCGAAGTTTGCATTTATCCATGAGCCTGCATGAAGCCTGCCTAACGGTTTGCCCTGATCATAATTATTCAGATATTCTGACACGGTAACCGTCTTTAGCCGTTTCTCTTTGGATAGGCGCTCATAAAGAGAGCGGAAAAAGTCATGTCCGTCATTGGAGTAGTGTTCCCATGCGTTTTCACCATCAAGGATTATAGAGATGAGGTGGGGTTTATTGCTTGGCAGCGAAGCGCGTATATGTAACAGTCTGTTTATAAGATCGTCAGCTGCATTTTGGGGGTTCCATCCTGAATAAACAAATCCTATGAGATCAGAGAGCTTGTGGTCTCTGAATATGATTGAGACGTCAGAAAAGCTGTGAGGTCTGTATAAGATCGACGGTGCTATCACAGTGCCGGATGCATCCCGAAGAGCCGTATTAAGTGAGCGGGCAAGTATCTCTTCATCGGTTGCAACCCATTTTATGCCTTCTGCATGAACTGCCCTGAGTACGTCCTCGCTTACAGAGCCTTCTGATGGCCACATCCCCTCTGGACGTTGGCCAAATGTCCGGTCAAAATAATCTATTGCTTCCCGTATCTGTCTTGTCGCATCGCTGGGATAGGAAAATCTTTTTTTTGGAAGTCTGACAGCAGGCATCGCAATCCTTGAGGAGTCTGTGTCCCATAGCAACGGAAGTATAGGGTGATAAAACGGAGAGATGGATAATTCGATCTGGCCTGTTGAACTAAGTTCCTTGTATTTGGGGATTATTCTCCTGAGGATTTCGAATTGTTTTTCAACTACAAGTTTTTTTTCTTCCTCTGTATAATCTTTTTCTTTGTTGACGAGTTCTCTGAGCAGCGAATCTTTTTCCCTGAACAGAGGGTCTATCCAACAGAGGTTGAACAATACCTGCAGGTCAAGAAAGTCATTAGAAGTGAAATATTTTATTGCCCTTGCCAATTCACCTTTTGAAAAAGTGAATCCCCGCTTAACCAGCAATTCGTAGTATCTGGGGAATGGTTTTATCATATTGTCCCAGTTTGCAAGGAAGAAGTTTTCGAGTATGAACACCTTGTCCTTGTCCTGTAGTTCTGCGGCGCTTTTTCGTGTGAGGTCGAGATAGATATCAGTTGCATTGTTCTCTATGTAGTCATTAAGCTGGAGAAGCAGTGATGGCACAAGATTGAATGTCTGTTTTATCTCAGGAAATTTTTCAAGGCTCTCTACCATGTCCAAATAATCCTTTGTGCCGTGCAATCTTACCCAAGGCAGGCGGTAGATACCAGTGAAAGGGTCTTTGTAGTAAGGCTGATGCATGTGCCAGAGGAAGGCAATATAGAGAGGACTACCTGTCATACTTGAATATGTATTCGTCAGGCTGTGCTAACCCGAATTCCTCTCTCGCATATTTTTCTAAATAAAATGGGTTTTCCTTTAATGCTTTTAGCTGGGTTTTCATATTCAGATTCTCTTGTGAGAGTTTGTTTATCTCTTTCGAGATGGATAGCTTTTTGTTGTAGAGTTCTCTGTATCTCAGGAATCCAGTGTCGCCAAGCAAAAAATTAATCCCCAGATAAATGAAACCAAAGATTGCCAGTATGAAAAGAGTATACCGCCTTTTTTTGACCTCAGACTTGACCTGTTCCCTTAAAAGGTTATTTGAATTCATTTCCTTAAATTATAGAATGTTTTAATCCCTTTGTATAGGGCAGAATCAGCAAGTTCCTCTTCGATCCTCAGAAGCCTGTTGTATTTTGCTACCCGCTCGCTTCTTGCGAGAGAGCCGGTTTTGATAAAACCTGTATTACAGGCTACAGTCAGGTCTGCTATTGTAGTGTCCTCTGTTTCGCCTGACCTGTGCGAGACGACCGCTGTATACCCTGCTGTCTTAGCCATTTCTATGGCATCGAGGGTTTCTGTTAATGTTCCTATCTGGTTAAGTTTGATCAGCACAGAATTTGCTATGCCTGAGCTTATGCCCTTTCTGAGAATTTTTGTATTTGTGACAAATATATCGTCTCCGACAAGCTGAACCTTTCTGCCGAGTCTCTGTGTAAGAATTTTCCACCCTTTCCAGTCGTTTTCTGACAACCCATCCTCTATCGAAAGTATTGGGTATTTGCCTGCAAGTTTTTCATAGTAGGAAATCATCTTTTCTGAGGAGACGGTTTTCCCTTCAAATCTATAACTTCCGTTTGAATACAGCTCTGATGCTGCCACATCGAGGGCGATATAGATATCTTTGCCCGGCCTGTAGTTGACTGCCTCAATTGCGTCTATTATAAGTGAGATGGCTTCTGCATTGCCCTTGAGGTCAGGTGCAAAACCTCCCTCATCACCCACTGCTGTGTTCAGCCCTTTCTTTTTCAGGATGCCCTTGAGACTGTGGAATACCTCAACCCCTGCCCTGAGAGCAGAGGCAAAGTCTTTGAAGCCTGCAGGCATTATCATGAATTCCTGTATGTCGAGGTTGTTATCAGCATGTGCACCGCCATTCAGTATATTCATCATTGGCACAGGGAGTTCCTTTGCATTGCATCCCCCGATATATTTATACAAAGGAATGCCTGATTCATTTGCTGATGCCTTGCACACGGCAAGAGAAACACCAAGCATGGCATTTGCTCCAAGCCTGCTCTTGTTTTCAGTCCCATCCATCTCTATCATAAAATTGTCTATATATGCCTGATCGCAGGAGTCCATACCTCTCAATTTTGGCGCAATTTTTGTTATAACATTTTTAACGGCCTTGAGAACACCCTTTCCGTTAAATCTGTTGCCGCCGTCCCTCAGTTCAAGCGCTTCCCTCTGTCCTGTTGATGCACCGGAAGGCACTGCTGCCCTTCCGTACCCCCCACTTTCAAGAAATACCTCAACCTCAATTGTGGGATTGCCTCTCGAATCAATTATTTCCCGCGCATATACATCAGTAATTTCTCCCATTTATGCCTCCTTTGCCATGAATATTGTGTATTACTTTTAGTAAATTATGTTCCAACCAAGTATTGATTCATAATCTCATTTGTTTTTTGCGTATCTATATGTTTACCTGCAAGCTCGGCTCTGTTGCCTATGTTCCTTATGGTCACTTCAAGAAAAATCTTGAAATTATGCACCTTTTCGGCTAAAGCATGTGGAATACCTTCGGAAATCTGTTCCTTTTTGAAGTGAAAAACCTCATTGAAAAAATACACGAACTCCTCATAATCATCATGCCTTAGAAGTTTGAAGGTAAAGCTTTCGAAATACAGCATGAAATTTTTCAGCGACTCAAATACCCTGACCCTTTCCTCTGCTGTTCCTGTTTTTTCTTTGAAGACACCCAGGAATTCATGAAGAACGAATATATCTTCCCTGAGTTTTAATGACTGCTCGAGTTTTGTAACAAAGCTTTGGAATATATCCTCGCCTTCCATGGCGGACTTATAAAACTGGGCAATATGGATGATGCTTTGCTCTACGAGATTCTTCAATATTCCATGACTGTTTTCTATTCTTCCCCGGAAATAGCGCGGCGCTTTTTTGTTCAGGATCTCTTTCAATTCCTGAAGATATACCCGCTTTGTTTCCATTGAGAATTGGTAAGAGAGCGATTGCAGAAGGTTTTTCATGTTGCGCTGCGATATCTTGTCCGTAACCTTTTCTATATAGTTCCTGAACATGGCAATCTCTGAGCGGAGCAGCACGAGTAGAACCAGTGAGGTGTTGAGCGTCATGGTCTTCGGTTCTGTTGTATTTATGTGATTCAGATATCTGAGAATCCTGAATAGATAAATGAGGATAATAGAGATGTGCTTTTTTGTGTCTTTGTCCTTTATACGCTTTACGATGTCAGAAATCTGCTGATTGTTTATTATGTCGAACTCAGGATTTATATCCTTTCTGAACGGGTTAAAGTAGTTGTTCTCTCTTATCTCCTTGCTAAGGATCTGCCCTATATTCAGATAACTCAGGTAGGTAATATTTCCCGTTTTAAGGAGGTCAGTTATCAAATTTTTGAAGTTAGTGAATGAGATGTAGAGGAGAAAGAGACCGTTTTCAGGAGTGTCCTGCTTATAAAGGTTTTTTCTGAATATGTCTCTTTTGTCATCAGTAAAAAATTTTGTCTCTGCGAATTTCTGAAACCAGTAGGTATTCTTATTGTTCTCAGGGATTATCATCTCGAGTATGCTCAATATCCTGAGAATTACATCCCTTACTGCAGAGAGTTCAGAAAAAAAGTTGCTCTCAGTAAGGTCTTCCTTTGTTGAAGGAAGGTTTTCTATATTGAAGAATCTGTCTATCGACTTGAGCAGGACATCGAGTTCAGAGAACAGCTGTTTCTGTGTCTTTTTTGCAACCGAAACCCAATCTGTTAATTCTTTTTTCTGAGCCACTATCCACCAGTTTCTATATGTTTTATGACGCCTGTTTATTTCCTGGGCACATGAATTGCCTCGCCATGAACGTCTTCGGAGGCTTCCATAATCCCCTCTGAAAGGGTAGGGTGCGCATGTATTGTCTCTGCAATATCTTTTACTGTTAAACCTGTTCTTATCGCAAGCGCACCTTCATGTATGAGGTCAGAAGCATGAGGGCCGATGATATGCATACCGAGAAGCTTATCGGTAGACGAATCTGCAATAACTTTTATGAACCCTGTTATCTCACCGGCAGCATGAGCCTTACCGAGAGATCTGAACTGAAAATTACCCGTCTTTATCCTGAGTCCTTTCGCTTCAGCCTGATATTCTCTGAGACCGACAGATGCAATCTCAGGGGATGTAAATATTGCAGCGGGAACAGTGGTATAATCCATTGTGTTATTCTTGCCTGTTATATTATTGGCAGCGACAATCCCTTGTTTTGATGCAACATGTGCAAGCATCATCTTTCCCGTGACATCGCCTATGGCATAGATATCCTGCACATTCGTTTCCATCTTTTCATTTACTATTATTTCATTCCTTTTCCCTTTCTCAATGCCGACATTTTCAAGACCGATACCGTCGCTGTTGAGTGCCCTTCCAATCGAGACGAGTATTTTCTCGGTTATTATTTCCTTGCCGTCAGAGAGAACGGCGTGTACATTATCACCTTTTATTTCAACCTTTTCGACCCTTACATTCGTGTAGAGTTTTATTTTTTTCTTTTTTAGTTCCTTTTCAAGGAGCTCAGATATCTCTGTGTCCTCTGTGGCAACTGCCCTCGGAAGCATTTCGACCATAGTTACATCGCTGCCGAGTTCTTTATAGATGCAGGCAAATTCGCAGCCAATAACACCGGCGCCGATGATAAGAAGACTCTTTGGCAATTCTCTGAGATTGAGGGCGTCGTCACTGGACAGTATTTTTTTCCCGTCAAATATGAAGGAGGGTATCTGAGCCGGTCGCGAACCAGTTGCTATTATTATTTTGTCAGCCTGAATCTTTTCTGCTGAGCCGTCTTTCCCTTTTATCTCTATCTCTTTTGGAGATATGATGACGCCTCTGCCTTCTTTTAATGTTATCCCCCAGCTTTTAAAAAGCCCTCTGATTCCCTTTACCTGTATGCTTACTACCTTGTTTTTTCTTTCTATTATCTTGTTGAGATTTGGGGCGACACTGCCTTTCAGGTCTATTCCATATTCTTCAAGCCTTGTTGCCTTTGAATACGCCTCTGCTGATGCAACAAGCGCTTTGGTTGGAATGCATCCCCAGTTGAGACAGGTTCCTCCGACTTCTTTGTCTTCTATAACAGTGACCTGTGCACCCTGCTGTGCAGCCTTTAACGCTGCAACATATCCTCCAGGTCCTGCCCCGATTATGGAAACTCTCATTTTGACTCCTCTTCCACGTACTTCTCATAATCGGATAAATCCATAAGATTATCAATCTCGGATGTATCATCGAGTTCTATTATTGCTGCCCAGCCCTTTCCATACGGGTCTTCATTGATCGTCTCAGGCGTCTCAGAGAGATTTTCATTGACTTCTACAACTGTGCCGCTTACAGGACTGATGACAGAAGAAGTTGTTTTTGTGGATTCTATCTCAGCAAATTCGCTGTTCGCTTCCACAGCAATACCGACCTCAGGGAGATCTATGTACACAATATCTCCCAGTTGATCCTGAGCATAATTTGTTATACCGATAGTTGCTTTTTTGCCTGTTACCTTAACCCATGTGTGTTCTTTGTGGTATTTGAGTTCCTCTGGATTCATTTTTTCCTCCTTTTTTCTGTAAGTTTAATCTTTTTTAAATTTACAGGTGGTTGAATTTATTATCACATGATTTTGATGTTTGTCAAGAAAGTAATTTGCATTACGCTATAATTTTTTCCTCAAACATAAAGGACTGTTACAGATTATCCATCACAGCCGCAAGTTTCAACTGGTTTTTGAAAGGGGTTTGGTATATGAAATTGACTTCCTTTCTCAGAAAACCATCAGCATCTTCACTGCAGGTTACACCTGCAAGTCAACAGAGTCGGCAAGATGGAAAAAGTGATGATTTTTGAGTGAAATATGAATAACACTGTCATCAGCCGCACGGGGCAACCAGCATGATACAAAAACAACCGGGCTTATCCCGTGTCGGCTGGATCTTGTTAAAAGTCACGTTTACTTCCGACAACTTCGACGGATACTCTATTCAAAAAATCACAATAAAATCTCAAGGCAAGTTCTGCTATTACTCTCGGCTCAGCTTTTCCTTTACGCTTTAGATGCTCAATATTTTTTCCCATATGACTGATAGGAGGATTATAAACCACGCCTCGATTCTTCACAGGCAATAATGGGCGATCCCACTTTTGCCAGGTAAATTCAACTTTATCGCCTTTTTGCTCGGCCTCGAACTTTGGTTCCCAATCTTTGACCAAGTCTGAAATACTATGCTCATCAACATTCCGAGCTTGTTGCAAGTAGCTTAAAAGAGGGTCTTTCCTTCGCAACCTTACGACTTCTGCCTCGATTTTTTGCCAATTAGGCATATTATGGACGGCGGCTTGAGTTTTTATCCAGACCCTTTCAATTCGATGAAGAAACTCTGTCCATGCTTTTTCATACTCAATAAAATCACCGACGCCAATTGCTACCATTCTCCGATACGCTTGATCAGCAAGAGAAAATTCCTTAGCAGCATATCTTAGTGCGTGATTCTGTAGCAATTCGAGCGTCATACTTATTTATCTCCAATGACTTCTAACGGCTTAAATAACCCGCCGGGGCAACCAGCCTTTGCAAAAAAACCGCAGAGGCTATTCCCGGTCGGGCTGGATGCTTTTGTTACACCGTTTTTTCTTTATTGTTTGTGCTGTATATTCGCTTTGGGGCTCATGCACTGCGGGGAAAGCGTCCATCCATGATAAATCTCTACCGATTACTAATTCTTCCATGGTTGCATGATGTGTGTTATTCATCGGTACTAGGCGCATTTCAAAACGATGGTTTCGGGCCATTTTTTTAACTTCTTCTGCATTATCATACGTCATTAAGAAATTGCCCTTCAATGTCTCACACAGAGCAAACAAGTGCTCATGATCAAGGTCATAATGTTTATATAAACGTTTGCCGGCTTTTTTTCCGCCAGCAGTATATGGAGGGTCTATAAAGTAAATAGTATCATGTCTGTCAGCGAATTCCTGAATTACTTTCAAGCCATCATAACGACGGAAGTCGATTCTATCAGCAATGTTATTTAGATTTAGAATTCGTTTAGCTATAGTTGTAGGATACCAGCGGGAATGAATGCCTTTCCCATTCTCGCCGTATTTGAGAAACCCTGAACCTTCGGCAAGAATGCCACCATGAAATGTTCGATTCTTAAGAATTGTCTGAAATGCCTTTTCTTTTTGTGTGTGCGGCAGTCTTTTGATTTCAGTTATGACTGCTTCTCTGGATAGTTGAAAAGTAAGGATGCGGTTCGCCAGCCATTCAGCGTCGCCATTGATTACGGATTTCCATACTGCTGCAATTTCGTCGTCAAGTTCAACCATAACTGCCTTTTGAACTAAATTTTCAAAAAGAGCGGTCAAGCTAATAATCCCGCCTCCCGCAAAAGGTTCAACAAGTATTCTTGGCTTTGGAAACATGGTAGTAGTCCAATGTCTGAATGTAGGTACAAACCATGTCTTGCCTCCGGGATAACGAAAAGGGCTCCGTTGAGGAACAGAAGCCACGTTCACCGGCTTAAGTCTTTCTATTATTTCGGGTAAGTCAGGGAATAGGAGAGATTGGCTGTGCGTAGTCATTTCAGAATGGTTTCCCAATGGTCTTATTAATCGGCGGAGTCTCAATCTGATCGTCGAGTTTTTCCTGAAGTAGCTTGATAAAATCTTCAACTTTCCCAGGTGATGCCGTAGTTATTGAAAGAAGAGCAGGCTCAAACTCGGTGAAGACTTCGTCCACCTTCTTCAGTGAATATTTTCCCGCCTCATGCCCTTTTTCTTCAATCAGTTCCAAGTCGTAAATCAGCCATGCGATATCTGCTTTGGCCTTAGAGACTTTCTTTAGTTTTGGCAGAGTAGCAAAAAAACTCTTATTCAATGCAACGGCGATTTTCTTTTGCCAACTGTGCAGGATTCCACCCTTGAAAAGAAGCTGAGGCGCAAGTCTTTTGCGAGAAGATGACAGGTAATCAGGGCGCGGATAATTGGGCTCTTTAGTCCAATCCATTGATGCCCGGTCTTTTGGGTCCTTCATAAAGTATGCAAATGGGTCACGCACATTCCCGGAAATATATACCGCCTGAACTTCCAGCGCACCGAAATCATAAATTTTTCCTTTGTCGTCGTAAGCAACAAGCACAACATCAATATTTCCAGCAGACTTCCCTTGTGAGTCATTTAAACGAACTTCCGTCAATGAACTCCAGTTCGCGTCTTTTTGAAAAAAGAAGGAAGCGGCGTCATCAGTAATAAGCCAGTCTTCACGAAATCTAATAGGGCAGGTTATGACCGGATGATTTTCATGATAAATACTGCAAACGCCGAGAGGGTCTTTCGCCTTATCTTTCGTGCAATTCGGTACTTTGTTGTTAAAAGGGCACAAGCGATGTGAGCGGTATCTATTAGCCTTTTCTGTATCGTCAGTTGTCAAATGGCCGAATACTTCCGCCAATGGTTATCCTACGTTTGCCATAAATGCCTTTCTTTTAAAATCAAATATTTAATGCCTTGTCTTGTAAAGATTATAACGGAATCCAATACGATTTTGCACCCCGCCTGGCGGATGGACATTCAGTGTAGTGTTTCAATGGTTTTCGGTTTTATGTCGTTATTTATATTGTGGTGTAACGCTGGGCATGAGCCGACCGGGCCACTCGCGCCTGAAATGAAAACTAAACCAGCTTTAATCCCGGTCGGGCTCGATGCCATTGTTATAAGTTTTTTCATTGATTTGGTATTGAATAATGAACGGCTAAAAGAAAGCCGATTCCGAGAGTTAGAATAAAAATATAGCAAGATATGACTCGCAAAGAATATTTCTGTTTCCCCCAGATCTTTCGTGCCGTCATGTAAATTAGCACTCCTGTTGAAAACGCAACGATTCCCGGCACAAGAAGAAAATAAACTGGGACAATCGAAAAGATAAGAAGAGACATTGGGGCTGGTACATTTTTTACGATTCCAGCCGACGAGAGATATAGCGCCCCATAGCACAGATAGGCAAGCCCAAGAAAAAGGCTGAGGGCTATTATTGGAATAAAATTATCTTTAGTGCCGTTATTTATATTATTCATTACTTATAACATATAATATACGAAGTTCGCCTTTTCCGATAATTTGATAAAATATAGCACAAAGCGAAACATTAAAGCAGTTTAAAAAATCAATATCCCGAGTTTTATAGTATTTAGTATTTTGCGATAATAAAGACCAAAAGCAAAGTTCGTAAAATATGGAAAATTTGTCAAAAGACAGGTAGCTCAATTCCAGCTTTATAATTTTTTCTCATATATCCTGTATTGTTTATACAGGCTGCCTCCGATCATTTCAATGATTCTCTGAACAGGGATGTTGTCTTCAAGTATCCATGAGAACTCGACCCTTCTGTAATCTCCGGCTTTAATACCCTTAAAGCCTTCTCTGAACAGAAGGGCGTCAACGCCTTTATGACGGTATTCTTTTTTTATGCCGAACAATAAAAGTCTGAGGTCTTTTATCTTCCTTGAATAGTAAAATGCCTTCATTATAGTCAAAGGATTCAATCTGCCTTTCATATGTTTCAGCACATAGTTAAAATCAGGCAGGAGTCCCATAAATCCAACAGGTTTCCCATTGTCTTCCGCCATTAATGTCATTTCCGGGATAACAATCTGTTTCAAATGATTGCCAAGATAATTAATTTCCTCGTCTGTTAGCGGAATGAATCCCCAGTTCTTCTCCCATGCCGAATTATAGACTTCTTTAAATATTGCCATCTCTTCATCAAAGTCTTTTTTATTGACAGGCCGCGCAGTTATCCCGCGTTTGTCTGCTATTGCGGCAACCCTCAGGACTTTTTCAGGGAGTTTGTCTTTTACTTCGTATATATATGCGAAAAGGTCTTTTGCCTTATACATTCCATAATCTTCCATCAATGCATTGTAATAGGGCATATTGTAAGGCGTCATGAGCATGGGATGTTTATCGAATCCGTCAGTAAGAAATCCGCATTCCTCGTTTGTTGAAAAGTTCATCGGTCCTCTTAATATTTCCATTCCTTCTTTTTTCAGTTCTTCTGATGCGCTGTTGAGCAGGGCAGATGACACCTCATTATCGTTTATGCAATCAAAGAACCCAAAGAACCCTGCGCGTTCATTATGGAACTGGATGTGCCTGCTGTTGATTATTGAGGCTATTCTGCCGGCGCATACCCCGTTTTTTTCTGCAATAAAATACCTGACCCTTGCATGTCTGAAGAAGGGATTTTTTTCTGAAAACTGCTCTTTAAGGTCTTTTATTAATGGGGGAACATAAAAAGGAACTGCTGAATGTAGGTGTAAATGGAATCTTATAAATTTATCAAGGTCATTTTTTGTTCTAACTTCTATGATCATTACTCGGGACAAGGGCAATTGTTATTCTATCAGTCCTAATGTCTTTCCGACTTTTTCAAAGGCATGAAGCACTATATCAAGATGTTCGTCTGTATGGGTTGCCATGTAACTTGTTCTTATAAGTGCTTTTCCATTAGGTACTGCCGGGCTTACAGCAACATTTGCAAAGACTCCTTCTTCCTGAAGCATCATTGCCATCTTGAAAGCTGTCTCATTCTCTCCGACTATTACAGGTATTATTGGAGTTGCGCTTGGCCCGACCTCAAATCCCATCTCTCTGAAGCCCTTGAGCATTTTTCTTGTGTTCTTCCAGAGCATTTCTCTTCTTTCAGGTTCTCCATCTATTATGTCCAATGCAGCGCTTACAGCAGCCACAGATGCAGGGGGAGGGCTTGCGCTGAAGATTAATGAGCGTGCAAAATGCTTTATGTAATGAACGGTGTTCTCTGAGCCGGCTATGAATCCCCCGATAGATGCGAGTGATTTGCTATATGTCCCCATTATGATGTCTATCTCATCTTCGAGACCGAAATGCTCTGCAGTGCCTCTTCCTGTCTTTCCGAGAACTCCGATGCCATGTGCGTCATCGAGCATTACTCTTGCACTATATTTCTTTGCGAGTCCTATGATTTCAGGAAGGTTTGCGATATCTCCTTCCATACTGAATACGCCATCAACAATTATTAATTTTCTCCTGTCTTCATTTTCTTCCAGAACCCTTTTGAGGTCTGCCATATCATTGTGTTTGAATTTTTTTACATCACCATAGGACAGCCTGCAGCCGTCGATTATGCTTGCATGGTCCATCTTATCAATGATCACGATGTCATCTTTACCGATGAGAGCAGAGATTACCCCGAGATTGACCTGAAATCCCGTTGAAAATATAAGTGCAGCCTCTTTTCTCATAAACCTTGCAAGTTTTTCCTCAAGTGCAACATGGATATCGAGAGTCCCGTTCAGAAGCCTCGAACCTGCGCATCCTGAGCCGTATTTCCTTATAGCCTCTATTGCAGCCTCTTTAACCTTTGGATGATTTGTAAGGCCAAGATAGTTGTTAGAGCCGACCATTATCATCCGTCTTCCGCTCATTATTACTTCAGGGGACTGTTCGCTCTCTATCACTCTGAAATACGGATAAATTCCGTGAGACATCAGTTCCTTTGCCTTTGTAAATTTAATGCACTTTTCGAATATGTCAGCTGATTTTCTTACAGCCATTGATGAATCCTGTACCAGTCTGCTGTCCATTTCATTCCTTCCTTTATTCCTATCTTTGGTAAAAACCCCAGTTCATTATTTGCCTTTGATGAATCGCATAGCCAGTATGGGTATTGAAAATCTTTTGCCCTGTCTTTATTAAGAATAGCATGTCTTTTAAAAAATTTTTGTCCAATGCCTGCAAACATGGGCATCAAAGCTTTCGGTATATTTATGCGTATCGGTTTTGAACCCACTGCAGAAGCTATGGCCTCTGCTATTTCATAGTTCGAATATATCTTACCGTCAGAAAGGTTGTAAGTCTTTCCTCCTGCTTTCTCGTTCTCTGCGGATATGATTATTCCCTTTACAAGATCATCAACATACAGTAGAGAATAATAGCATTTCCCCCAGCATAAAAAAATACCTTTTTTTAACATTTTAAAGAAGGTAAAAAAGTCCCTGTCCCGTGGTCCGTACACAGCAGGGGGTCTGATGATTGTAACAGGTATGCCGCCTTTATATCTCAGGACAATGTGTTCAGCTTCGAGTTTGCTTTTTCCATAGGCTGATACTGGTTTTGGTTCTGTATCTTCATTAACAGGTGTGCGATCATGGCTTGGCCCTGTTGCAGCAAGGCTGCTCAGATAGATAAATCTTTTTATATTCGGATTTTTTTCTGCAACTGCTCTGATAAGGTTCTCTGTTCCTCCCGCATTCACAGCGAAGAAATCTTTTTCATTTGTCGCCTTTGTAAGCCCTGCGATGTGAAATATATAATCAGATTCAACTACGGCATTGAGAAGTGATTCTCTCTCCAGACAATCGCCGTGTATGAGCTTGACATCAAGTCCCTCTATCCATCTGAGATCAGAGGTTTTTCTTACGAGGCATAGGACAGTATATCTTCTTTTTACGAGTTCCTCGGCAAGATAGCTTCCGATGAAGCCAGTAGCTCCTGTAATCAAAGCCTTCATGGATAGCGATATTTTGAGTAATATTACAGGTAAGAGTCAAGCATAAAAAAATGAATATACATTTTAATCAGACAGGATATAGTATTTTCGCTCATTCTCGCTGCGCTCCGAGGTTTTTGCCTTTTGATATTTATATGAATACTGTCAGAATATCAGCAAAAAAATCCGCTCAAATACTATATCCTGCCTTTAATAAGCAGTTTTATAAACTCATGGACTCGAGTCTTGCCACCCTTTCTTCTATTGGAGGATGGGTGCTGAAAAGTTTTAACAGTCCTCCACCACTGAGCGGATTGACTATGAACATATGAGATGTTGCTGGATTAGCATGCATTGGTATATGCTGCGATGACATATGGAGTTTTTTGAGCGCACTTGCAAGAAATCTCGGGTTGCCTGCAAGCCTTGCGCCGCTTTCATCAGCAGCATATTCTCTCGAACGAGATATTGCCATTTGGACAAGCATAGCAGCTATCGGTCCTACTATCATCATCACCAGGGCTGCGACAGGACTGCTTCTGCCATCTTCATCATCACCTCTGTGACCAAAGATCGCTGCCCATTGCGCCATCTGCGCTAGATAACTTATGGCAGCTGCTATGGTTGCTGCTATGGTGCTTATCAATATGTCTCTGTGCTTTATATGTGCGAGTTCATGGGCTATCACGCCGGTCAGTTCCTCATTGGTTAAAATCCGCACAATACCGGTTGTTACTGCAACAGCAGCGTGTTTCGGATTTCTGCCTGTTGCGAATGCATTAGGCTGGTCTGCTTCCATGATATATACCTTTGGCATAGGCATGCCTGCCTTTTGAATAAGCCTTCTGACGATGCCATGCAGTTCAGGCGCTTCTGATTCGGTAACCTCCTTTGCTCTATACATCCTCAGTACAATCTTGTCGCTGAACCAGTATGCAAAGAGATTCATTCCGGCAGCGAATATCAGTGCCATGGTCATACCCTGTTTGCCTCCAAATGCTGCGCCTGCCCATACAAGTATCAGGCTTAGACTCACAAGAAGAACCATTGTTTTTATGCTATTCATCTGTTCCCTCCATTAGGCAATAAGTGAAAAGTGAAAGATTCTAAGATAATTTTATCATAACGGGAAAATAAGTGATTTTTCAAGTTGCTTAAGCGCTTATTCCGCATGCTGATATGACGTTTTCGAGTTCATCAAGCTTAAAAGGCTTTTTGAGTATCTGGACCCCTTTGTCCCTGAAATCATTATCCATCTCAGGCGTAATAAATGCAGAGCAGACAATAATCTTTAATGATTTTTTCATAGCATGAACTTTTTCAATAAGTGATGCGCCGCCTTCATAGGGCATCTTAAGGTCTGTTATGAGAAGGTCAAAGTTGTTATCCTCAAGATTTTTCAATGCCTCTTTTATATTCGACACTGTAAAAACATCATACCCCAGCTTTTTCAGCGCTCTCTCGAGAAACCATCTTACAAGTTGTTCGTCATCTACAACAAGAATTTTCATGTCTGTTACTCAAGACTTCCATAAGCATGGAGTCCTGAGAGGAGGAGATTGACGCCAAGATATGTGAATATTACGGCTACGAAACCAACAACTGCGACAATGGCTACCTTTTTGCCCCTCCATCCTCTCAGCAGACGGCTATGGAGAAAGAATGCGTATACAAACCATGTAATGAGAGACCATGTCTCTTTAGGGTCCCAGCTCCAGTAAACTCCCCATGCCTGATCTGCCCATATCGCCCCGAATATAAGGCCGCCTAAGGTAAAGATAGGAAAGCCTGTAGCAATGCTTTTGTATGTTATTTCTTCAAGGGTTTCCGGAGATATTGAAAGAGAGCTTATAACCTTTCTGAGCACATATCCATATCTCCAGACAAGAAATACGAATGCGAGGGCTGCAATCCAGCTTAGCGCTGAGATGCCAAAAGATTGGTTAAAGAAAGATGCTTTAAAAAGATAACCCTTTATCAGGGTCTCGGGATTTTTTATTGCAACTGAGAATGTAAGATAATCGAGTCCTAAAGCAACAAGTATGACAATAAATACTCCTGTGGTTATTGTCCAGAACATGTACGATGATTCTGTCCTCTTTTCTGTCTTAAGTATAAGATACATAAGCCCGGTGCTGAATGACAGAGCAAATGTTGCATAAGATATGAAGCTCATCATTACATGGACAAGCAGCCAGTTGCTCTGGAGGGCAGGAACCAATGGCTCAATTTCTTTTGACATGCCTGATACATCTATGAATGCAAGCGCAATGCCGGCTACTGGCGTTACGAATGCTCCGAAGGAGCGGTTTTTATATTTGAATTCGATTATCAGGTATGCAAGTATGAGACACCAGACAAAAAAGATGAGAGACTCATAAAGATTTCTTAATGGCGCGCTTCTCATGACAGATAAGGCGAATGTGCTCTCAGGGGTAAGCGCTGTCCACTGTGCATAGGATTCAGTCCAGCGGGTTAAGATCGCAATTGTCTGCGAAACAAATCCTGCTAAGGTAATTGTTGTTCCCGCAACACCTATCTGGGATTTCCTGAAGGCAAGATAGGCTATGTAGATTATCATTGCTATGATGTATGCTATTGTGGATATGCCGAATAAAGTAGAACTGCTCATTGATTTTCTCCTTCCCCTGATTTGCTCAGAAGAGCAATCATCTTGTCAACCTTTCTTTCAAAAGCCGGTCTGTTTTTATTTGCGCTTAGTGCAATAATGACCCTTGTGCTGTTTTTTTCATCAACGAGCCTTACCCATAGCTTTTTGTGGCTCATAAAAAGCGCAGTGAAAAGCCCGATACCCATTGCTGCAAAACCGAGGTATACAATCAATACGCCGGGATCTTTTCTTACCGAAAGGCCTGTGTACTCAACACCCCAGTAATCGATAAGCTCTACTATATGGCCTTCAGGAAGCCTGCCTGTTTCAGGATATCTTTTCATGATCCAGCCGGAATATTTCGGTTTGCCTTTTTCTGTGAAAGCGATTAAAACTGCCGGATTAGTCATTTGCTCGCCGGATGTAAACGGCCTTCCTGTAGGCTCAAAGGCAAGCGCAGGGCTAAAGTCTGCCAGTGCTCCTTCCAAATCTGTGCCGGGGATAATAAATTTCTCGCCGAAAGGCATCTTTTTAATCTCAGATACTCCGGTCTTTGATGTAAGCTTAAGAATAAAAATTCCTTTTGCGCCGGGTACCATGCCATAACTGGACTGGTAGAAAGTAATGCCGCCATAGTTTAGAGGGTCGTTGACAACTATGCTCTTTTTCATTACCTCTTTGCCCTCTTTTATTACGGTCAGCCAGCTTCGATATTCCTTTGGCATATTAGAACCGCCATAATAATCAGTGGCAAAGTTATCGCACCTGATGCTAAAACCCAGAGGTTTGACTCCGTACCTTTTCAGTTTTGCTTCGAACGTCTTTTCGTCTATTCCAAGCTTCTTGGCCGCGCTTGCACTTTTGCCTTCAGTTGCCTGTAAGGCATCCAGTATCGTGTCCATTTCGAATTCATCGGCGCTGTTCGTTATAGCCTTACCGCGTACAAAGGCCATAGCATAGGTTTTCCCTTCAGGCAGATTGATGGATCCTTTGAATCCGAAGAATATGCCGATGATTGCACCTAAAAGCATCAGGAGGATACTTAAGTGTGTTATGTAGACGCCGAGCCGGGTGTAATTACCTTTCTCGGAATAAAGCTGATAGCCATTTACTCCCTTTGATTCGAGCAACTTGAATCCTATCTTTTTTATGGCATGTTCAAATGCATTTTTTATACTTTCAGTTTTGCCTTTCAGGAGGAACTCTTTCTTGATTCCTACATTCTTGAAATGTTCTTCAGGAAGCGGTCTGATCGGGTCTTTTATAAGTTTCCATATCCTCGGAAGTCTGTCTATGGAGCATATTATGAGGTTGGTAGCGAATAGCAGCAGAAGCGTGACAAACCACCATGAATGGTACATGTCCATAAAACCTAGTTTTTCGAAGATGGGATAGAGCGTTGGGGCAAGTGAATCGCCAAAAAGCTTGCCAAGCAGTTTGATGTTTTTTTCAGGCGCTGCGTTTTGCTCCAGTATCGTACCTATTATTGAGGTTAGTGCAATGAGTGCGAAAAGCACTACTGCAAGCGTTATAGATGCAAAGAAATCCCATATTTTATCGACAACTGTTTTGTTTTTGTCCTCTTCCACAATTTGCTCCTTAGAGTTTAATTTTTATATATTATGATTTTTGTTTAAAAATAAGCAAGGGACTTTAAAAAATCCGTTTCATTTAAGTATGCTCCTCAGAATCATCATAACATTCTCCCTGAAGGCATCAGCGTTATGACCAAAGGGGTGGAGATTTGTCATAATATTGCCGGCAATGATTAATGTGGGGGTTTCTTTAACGCCATACGCTCCAGCCATATCCAGAGCCTTCTGAATATCTTTAGCCTTATCCCCTGACCTGAGTTTTTTGCTAAAATCAATGCCAAGCCCTATCTTTTCCCCTATCTCTTCAAGCACTTTTATATCACCGATGTTCTTTCTTTCAATAAAGTGGGCGCGGAAAATGGCTTCCTTCATCTTTTCTCCTTTGCCGGCCTCTTCTGCAAGAAAATATGCCTCTCCTGGCTTTGGAGAACCCTTCTCCCAATAGATTGGGATGGTTTTCCATTTAATCTTTTTTGGGAAATTCCCTTTGATGACAGGTATTGACTTTTCAAAGTCATAACAACCATCACAGTAAAAGCTTAGAAATTCTATTACCTCAACTGTTTTGCCGTCAAATTTAAATTGATGCCCGGGTATTTGGGAATGGATTCCTTTGATAGAAGTCTCTGACTCTACGCGTAATGGTGAAAACGCTACGATTAATAACGTTAAGGCTAATAACATTTTTTTAAACATCTGATTCCTCCTTTGTTTACATTTAATTTATTGGTAACTATTCAGTCATACATGGCCATGTGCCTCACCTACCGTCATTCCCGCTTGTCGGGAATCTTTTTTCCACGGAAGGATTGCGGACAAGCCGCAATGACAGAATCAGACCCGAAAATGTCTTCTTACTTATGACCTTATTAGTAATTTATTTGTGTTTGATCTTCTCCAGATAAACCGGATAATTAAAATCCGGACTCGTGCTCTTTATATGGCATTTTAAGCAGACATACTCCGCCACAGGCTGCACCGGTTTTGAAAAATCCAAAAGGTGCTCTCTCCCATATCCATGACACGCCTCACACTGAACATTTGTCAGCATTGGCGTTGTTTTAGCGCTGTAAAAACCTCCTTTCTCACCAAAGCCTACAGTATGACACTTTATACACTCGGGGTCTCCTGACTTGCCCGCCCGCTCAAGCGAAGAAAAGGCGCCGGCATGTCGTGTCTTCTTCCAGCTCTCAACAAAAGGTTGATGACACTCTCCGCATTTAGAAACACCAAGGTAAGAAATCTCTGCTAACGGCTTGCCGGCACCCTTTAAAAGCCCTGCAACACCGGCACCGTACTCCTTTAATGCCTTGCGGACGTTGACATCTTCTTTTACATCTTTACCAAGGGCTTGCCACCTGTGCTTAAATTCCAACACCTCTCCACTGCTATCAATCTGCAATGTCAGGATACCCAATCTCTCTCCTTTTGGATAACCGCTTACAATAATAGTTCCATTTGCCTTGAGAGGCTCTTCAAGGATTTCTCCTGATGAGAGTATTATGACATCCCATCCCTTCAGGTGTTTAATCTCGGGAATAGGCTGGTCTGTAAGAAGGACATTCAATCTGCCCTTTTGATAATTCATCGGGTTTACGCTGACATTAACATCAAAAGCGTCACGTTTTGTTGAAATAGATTGTCTATATCGAGGCATATCAGAGATAACAGGAATTTTATATTTTTTCAAAAGACCGGAAAAGAAGCTGTAAGGGAATTCCTTCTCCATTTTTAAAAAAGCCGCCGCATCATATTTCATAATGCTGAAGGCTTTCAACATTGCCTCGGCCTTGAGCCTCTCCTGCGGGGTATCCTTATCGAGAAAATTCCCTGCATCTACAAGAATATAAGGAGAAAGCGTCTTTCGATGTTCAGTAAGGTAACCTGCTCGCCTTGCAACACCTCCAAAATCAGTCTTTGGAGAGCAACCGCATGGTTCAAGCTTGCCATTTACGCCGCCTGTATAGACAATATTGAGTGTCTTTACCTGTCCATGCATGACAGATGGAAATAACATAACGAACGGTATCAGGACATATAAAACAAAAAATCTCATATTAACAACTCCGGGTTTTCCGTTAGAAGTCTTCAATTTCTAAACGGGGTTTATGCAATGAATTTAACAATAAAACCATAAGTAAAGACATATTTACATACCCGTTTCTGTCATTCCGTGCTTGACACGGAATCCAGTCTTTTAGCTGGATTCCCGCTTTCGCGGGAATGACGAATTGTGTGGCTTTACTTATGAACTCCTTAGTAATAATCCAAAACACACAAAAACTATGCTGTATTTTGAAATTGATTAACGACTATGTCTGTGGAGGTTTATTGATTGGAAAAAATACTTCTAAATAAACAATAATGGCTGTCTGATTTTTAAATGGAATTCCTAAAAGCAAGGTTTTATAGCTGTCAGAAGCAAATCCCTCAATGGGATTGAAACAGAGGGGACAAACGTTATCATTAGCATCAAGTCCTTTCCCCTGTAGTGGTGTTGTGCAGTCATCGCAAGCTATACTGTCAATAGAAGGTGCAAAGATAAAGAGCAAAAGTAAAAATAGAATAATCAGATTTTTTATGAGTTTGCTTTTTTGCATAGTTAATACTATCAATTGTTTAGCGTTTAAGTCAATTGACATATAAGCTATGTCAATATCTTCGGTCTGTCTCTTTTTGCATTTACAATACAGAGGAATCCAAAAGGTTTTTTAAAGGGATTCTTTAATTGATGGGGAGTGTGGGGTGAGAAGTAAAGCATGTCAAAGGGCTTCACCTCATAAATCTTTTTCCCGACGACAGCTTTGCCTTTTCCTCTTATGCATATAACAACATGCTCATGTCTGTGCATCTCAAAGCTGCTGTTCCCTCCGGATGCTATCTCAAAATACCTAACATGAAACTTTGATGTCTCCCCTTTAGTATTTTATTATAATACTTTTCTTGGAAAAAAACTATAAGTCCGACCTGATATTGCAGCTTGAATAAAAGAGAATTTAAGGATAAAATTAGTGTCATGAGAATATTAAAGAATAAGAATGAGATTGCTCTTTTTCTGAAGATTCTGGCGAAGAGGGCTGCCGGCGTTAGCATTGGGATAGAAAACAAAGTGCGAACCATACTTGCCGACGTCAGAAGAAATGGGGACGTTGCTGTGCTGAGGTATACAAGAAAATTTGATTATCCAGCAGCAGTGGCAATTGCATTAAAGAGATCAGAAATCTCGAAGAATGCCAATAAGGCGGACAAGAGGATCGTCAGGGCGCTCGAGAGTTCTGCAAAGCGGATAAGAAAATTTCATGAAATGCAAAAAGAGCAGTCGTGGTTCGTAAGGGATACTGCATATAAGAAAAAATATTCACATAAGATTATTACAAAGGATAAAACCGTTCTTGGTCAGATTATAAGACCGCTCGAACGGGTAGGGGTTTATGTGCCTGGCGGAAAGGCGTCATATCCTTCTACAGTTCTTATGAATGTAATACCTGCGCAGGTTGCTGGAGTGAAAGAGATCTCACTCTGTGTTCCCACTCCCCGTGGAGAGATAAATCCATATGTAATGGCAGCAATAGAGATGCTTGATATAACAGAAGTGTATAGAATCGGTGGAGCTCAGGCAATTGGAGCAATGGCTTATGGCACGGAGACGATAGGGAAAGTTGATAAGATTGTTGGTCCTGGCAATATCTATGTGGCAACCGCAAAGAGAATGGTATTTGGAGAAGTGGATATTGACATGATTGCAGGCCCAAGCGAGATATTGATCATCGCTGATGATTCTGCAAATCCCACATTTGTAGCAGCGGACTTGTTGAGCCAGGCAGAGCATGATGACCTCGCATCTTCAATACTGATTACTGATTCTGAAATACTTGCTGAAAAAGTTCGCAAAGAGCTTCAGGGACAACTCGCTCTGCTTAAGAGGAAAGAGATTACTAAAAAATCTCTGACGAATTATGGAGCTATTATCATTACGAAGAATATTGCTGATGCCGTTGAGCTCTCGAATCGTATTGCACCTGAGCACCTTGAGATTATGATTAATAACCCCGATGCAGTTATGCCGGTGATCAGGAATGCAGGTGCGATTTTTGTCGGACAATGGACGCCTGAGCCTCTGGGAGATTATTCGGCAGGACCGAATCATACCCTTCCAACAGGGGGCACTGCAAGATTCTCATCTCCCCTTGGCGTTTATGATTTCATAAAACGCTCAAGTGTTCTTTCATTTACGAAGCAAGGTTTTATGAATCTTGCAAAGACAGTTGAGACAATCGCAGATGTCGAAGGGCTTGAGGCGCATGGGAATACAATAAGGGTTAGGATGGAGAAAAAATCTTAACCTAATATTCATTAAGAATAATGCAGACATTGCTCAAAAATTTATTTAACTCGATGAATATCGGGATTATCTTGCAATGTTATTATGTATAAAAACATTTCTCTTATCATTACGGTAAGGTAGCAAAGGTATCGAAAAATAAATTTTTTCTCAACATCTGCATTAAGTTAATATGAATCCGTAAGGGAAAACTGCTTTTAAGCGGCATTATTTTGCCGATATTCCGGCAGGACAGATTTTAATAATCGAGAGGTAAAATACCTCGGAGGGCGAAGCCCGAGAATGAGCGAAAAAGTTGTTTCCTATTACGGTCTTATTTAAAGTTATATGGTTGTAAAAGTTACAAAAGATAATCTAACAGACATCCTTAAAAAAGCAATCGGGATACTGAATAAGGGCGGTATCATTGCCTATCCAACTGAGACCTTCTATGGTATTGGTGCGCGCTTTGATATCGAGAATGCCTTGAAGCGGATTTATGAATTAAAAAAAAGACCTGAAGAAAAACCTATGCCTTTGATTATTGGCGACAGAAAAATGCTTTTAATGATCTCGGTACCAATCAATAATACTGTATCAGCGCTTATGGATAAATTCTGGCCCGGGCCATTAACCTTACTTTTACGGGCGAAAAAAGAGTTATCGCAATATCTCACAGCAGGGACAGCTAATATTGCTGTCAGGATCCCGGGCGAGTCAATTGCCCTTCAGCTTGCAATAATGATGGGATTTCCTATAACAGCTACGAGTGCGAATCTTTCAGGAATGCCTCCGGCAGAGGATGCAGAGACAGTTCTGAAGTATTTCGGCAATACGATAGATCTGATCATTGACGGAGGAAAAACGCCGGGAGGGTTTTCCTCAACAATCATTGATGTCACAGGAGAAAAGATTAAAATAGTTCGCGAAGGAGCAATACCGATTTCTGCTCTAAAGGATTTTTAAGTTTAATGTATTTTCTGTTAAACTAAAAAAAAATATCTACAGGAGGGTTCAATGAGTTTTCGGACAGGTTGCGTGTTCTTTAGTATTCTTTTCTTGATCGCTTCAGCTTTTGCTGAACCAAAGCAAAAACCATTTACCAAAGAGGAGATTAAGAAGATGGCAGAGACAAAGGCTGTTGTCGAGACAAAGTTTGGGAATATAGAACTCAGGTTTTTCCCGGATGTTGCGCCAAAGCATGTGAATAATTTCATCGAGCTTGCGAAAAAGGGATTTTATGACAATACAACCTTTCACCGTATTATCCCCGGCTTTATGATTCAGGGAGGCGACCCGAATTCGAAAAACCCCGATAAGTCAAAGCACGGGATGGGTGGCCCCGGATATGCAGTTAAGGCAGAATTCAGTAATAAGCCTCATAAGAAGGGAATACTGTCCATGGCGCGGTCTGCGAATCCTGACAGCGCAGGTTCTCAGTTCTTCATCTGTGTTGCAGACGCTCCATTTCTCGACAAGCAGTACACTGTGTTTGGCGAGGTGGTTTCAGGAATGGAAGTAGCAGATAAGATTGTCAGCCAGCCGAGGGATGCAAGGGACAATCCAAACGAAAGGATTGAGATGAAGGTGCGGATTGTGGAGAAGTAAGAATTTAAAAATTTATCCCTAAATTAGGGAAGAATTGGGTGAGTTCTCGGAGCCGATTTGTGAGGAGCATAACGCCGAAAATAATCAGAAGCAGACCGCTGATAATCATGATCACCCGCATGTATCTCTGAATCTTTTTTGAATAACTCAGGAAGCTGTTCATTGCAAGCGATGAGAGAAAAAATGGCACAGCAAGTCCGAGTGAATAGACTGAAAGCAATTTTAAGCCATATATCGTAGATCCTTTTGAGCTCGCATAGAGGAGGATTGTGCCCAATATTGGGCCAATGCACGGTGTCCATCCGGCAGCGAATGTCATACCAATGACGAATGTGCCGATGTAACCCGCGGGTTTACCGCTTAAGTGAATCTTCTTATCCCTCATGAGGAAATCGAGCCTGAGAAAACCTGCAATGAAAAGGCCGAAGATGATGATGAGTATTCCGCCGATGATCCTTATCCACTCCTGATATTGAAAAAAAAGCTGTCCTACTGCGGATGACGAAGCTCCGAGTGCAATAAACACAGCAGAAAATCCGCATATAAATATGAGCGAGTTTATGATCGTGAGCCTTTGTATCCGTTTCCTGTCGCTGCCTCCTGTGAGATCCTCGAATGATATGCCTGTTATGAATGAAACATACGAAGGGACTAAGGGCAGGACGCATGGCGAAAGAAAAGATAATACGCCTGCTACAAATGCAAAGGAAAAAGAGACGTCTTTCACTGTTGCTCCTTTCTAATAATAAGTGGCAAAAGATTACTTTTAAGCGGCATTATTTTGCCGATCTTCCGACTGTACCCCCCTTTATCCCCCCTTACCAAGGGGGGATATGAGGGGGGTGAGGCAAAAACCTCGGAGGTCGAAGACCGACCTGCCTGCCGGCAGGCAGGGAATGAGCGAAAAGTAATCTTTTGTCATGACCTCCCGCATTCTGATAAATCTCCTCTTGTCTTTTCAATTGCATGCGGAATAACGTCTATTATAACACCAAGATTTTCTTTTACAGCCTTTGGACTGCCAGGAAGATTTATTATTAATGTTCTCCCACGTATGCCTGCGACTGCCCTTGAGAGCATGGAACGCCTTGTTTTTTTCAACCCTTCACTTCTCATAGCCTCTGCAATTCCGGGAATCTCTTTCTCAATCACTTCAAGCGTGGCCTCAGGCGTAACATCCCTTGGTGAAAGGCCTGTGCCGCCGGTAGTGAGTATCAGGTCAACCTTATCAGAGTATTCGAGGAGCTTTTTCTTGATCAAGTCCTTTTCATCAGGCAGAATATCATAATATTGAATCACAGCATCTATCCCTTTGAGCGCATCTTTTATTACGGAACCGCTAATGTCTTCCCGTTCGCCTTTTGAACCTTTGTCACTCAATGTAAGGATAGCAACAGTAATCATAAACAGTCAGCTGTCAGCTATCAGCCGTCAGCATCAGGATGCTTGTCCTTTTGCTGTCTACTGCTTGCTAACTACTATTTCGTCTCCTTTCTTAATTTTTCCGCCTTTCAGCACCTTTACAAATATCCCCTCTTTTGGCATAACACAATCGCCTGCCTGATAATATATATTGCATCTCGTGTGGCACTCTTTTCCTATTTGGCTTACCTCCAGAGCAATTTCACCGATACTTATCCGTGTGCCAATCGGAAGATCAACGAGATTTATGCCTTCTGTAGTGATGTTTTCTGCAAAATCACCTGGCTTTACATCCAGTCCCATCCGCTGCATTTTCTGAATGCTTTCGATTGCAAGGAGGCTAACCTGTCTGTGCCAATTAGAAGATGCATGGGCGTCGTCTTCAATCCCATAATTATGTTTTATCAGCGCCTCATGAACAGGTTTTTTGCGGACGCCTTTTTCTGAACTGATATTAATCGAAATGACTTTTCCTGTCATCTTTTTATCCTTAGGTATTCAAAGAGTCCAGCGAGTCCTCCGAATGCCACTGACAGAAACCATGCAAATGACATTGCTGTTGCTATCTCAGGCTTCACGCCTACCAATCCAAATAAAAGAACAAAAGCGCCTTCTCTTATTCCAATCCCTGATATGGAGATTGGCAGAGCTGCAATTGTTACGATGATGGGGAAAAAGATAAAAAAGTAGATGAGCGATATATGCTGTCCAAGACCAAGTGTTACCACGTATATGGATATCGTATTCATAATCTGGACAACAAAAGAGAGGCAAATAGTTTTCATAATCAGGATTCTCTGGTTTCGGTATTCATCAAAATAGTTGTAAAACTCGGATAAGAGCCTTATGCCTTTGCCAAGACGCAGTCCGAATATTACAAGGCTTGAAATCAAGAACAACAGAATTATTGCTGGCAAAAGCCATTCTATTATTGAGCCCTTTACATAGTCAAACCCGATGATAAAGGCAGTCAGCCCTATGATCATGAGCGATATGAAGCCTACATACCTGTCCATGAAGACAGAGGCAAGACTGAGGCTGCCTTTGTTTGTTTTTTTGTAGAGATAGTAAGTCTTAACAACGTCGCCACCGACAAGCCCGGGCATAAATGTGTTAAAGAATGAGCCTATAAGGTAGTAAGAGAAGAGATTCTTTGATCTGAACTCCTCAGGCAGCAAGAGTTTCCAGCGAATAGTTGATACATATAAGGAAAATATATATATGAGTACTGCGGCTATAAATGCAAGAGGATGAATGCCTTTTATTGTGAACATCACCTTCTCTATCCCTGCTTTTGATAAGACGAAATAAAGCAGGCTTGAGCTTATCAAAAGCTTTATAAAAAGAAGGAGTATTTTTTTTATATTACGAGCCAATGACTTTCTTTATCACATAAATCGGTTTTCTCTGGCTTTCATGATATACCCTTACAAGCATTTCGCCCAGAAGCCCCATGCCTATAAGCTGAATCCCTACGATTATAAGCAGTACTCCGAGAAGAAGCAGCGGTCTGCCTCCTATGGCTTTACCAATAAATATCTTCTCAATAGTCAGATAAAGTGATATAAGAAATCCCAACGCACCGCTAAGCAATCCGATTGGGCCAAAGAACTGAAGTGGTTTTGTTGAGAAGCTCTGAAGGAATTTAACTGTTATAAGGTCAAGGATTACTTTGACTGTGCGTGACATTCCGTATTTTGACTTGCCTTTAAATCTCGGATAATGAGTTGTCTCAACTTCGGCAAGACGGACGCCATACCAGCTCGCAACAGCAGGTATGAATCTGTGCATCTCGCCATAAAGTTTTAAATTCTTTATAACGTCCTTCCTATACGCTTTCAGCGAGCAGCCGTAATCATGGAGTTTTACTCCGGTAACCCTGCTTATTATCCAGTTAGCAAGGATAGAAGGCAAACGCCTTGTAAAAAAAGGATCTTTTCTTTTTTTTCTCCACCCGCTTACGAGATCGTGGTCTTTCATCTTTTCAAGGAGTTTGGGGATGTCTTTTGGATCATTCTGAAGATCTCCGTCCATTGTGACGATTACGTCTCCCCTCGCAAAGTCAAACCCGGCAGCAAAAGCAGCAGTCTGTCCAAAGTTTCTTCTGAGACTCAGAACCACAACGCTCTTATCTTTTTCCTGAATCCCTTCAAGTTTTTTCAGCGTCTGATCAGTGCTTCCGTCGTCAACGTAGATTATTTCATATCCGGAGCCGAGATTGGAAAGAGTCTCCTTAACCCTCTCATGCAGGATTTCAACATTCTCATCTTCATTATACAAAGGTATTACAACCGAAACTGTCATCAGTAGCTTGTTATCTCCTCCTGTTTCATGCCCTTAAAATTATAGCATTTAAAAATCGAATAATCTCTGTTTTTTGTCCCCCCGTGATAGACAGTAAAGGTTTTCTTCTCGCAATTGTCAAATGATTTCGCAAACATGTCAGATACTTGAGCATCGCCTATTGTAACAAAAATTGCATTGTAGTGAATAAAGCCTTTGAATCCCGGCCATAAGTCATACTGATTCATTCTCCTTCCGAGATTCACACAATAGGTGACAGGCTGACCCTTTACATAAAATGCAAGTTCGCTTGAGACCTGATATTTATCTGAAAATATAAAAAATGGGCTTGTTTTTGAAATTTCATCAGAAATCATGCTTACCTCAGAGCCGAGTTCTTTCCATCCCCTTGCCCTTGAAGTCGGATCTAATTTAGTCGGGTCTATTTTAGGAAGCAGTTGCAGGATGGCAGGATAGTGGGCTATTGCGATGGGTATCAGTTTAAGAGGCAGCGCAGGATAATGGGCTATTGCAGTGATTATCAGTGAGATAAGGACACCGGCGATTACTGTCCACTGGGTCCATTTTTTAATACTTTCCCATCGGCTGATGAAGACAACAGAAAAGGCAATAAACCCGGCTGCATAAGCAGGCAGCGCCCAGTTTGCCTGCACCTTGCCGTGAAAACTCTTAAGCAGGAAGAAGGCAAATATAGGAATGGAAAACCAGAATAGAAAAGAAGACTGCGGATCACGGTATGACTTCAGAAGTCTGAAAATGGCATAAAATATCATTACAAATAGAATCGGAGTTATTATGCCGATTTGCGAGCCAAGAAATTCTGAGAAATCTTTCAGCCATTGGCTGCTGATTATTGACCACTGGTCTGCAATATTAGCCTGTCCTGCCGTATGTTTTAAGGTGACCCAGTCACGAGCGGCGTTCCAGACAATAACAGGGCTGAAGATAATAAGACTTAAAGCAAGGCTTATGTAAGGCTGTTTTGTGCGGAGAATACTTCTGTATTGTTTTGCGGTAATCAGAAAAAGTAATGCGCAGATGTAAAAAAATGCCATTGTATATTTCGTAAGAAGACCGAACCCTATCGAAACCCCGAGAAGAATCCATACCCCCCCTTTAATCCCCCCCTTATCAAGGGGGGGCTGTGGGGGGGGTGACGAGTGACGAGTAACGAGTAACGATAACCCTCCTTTAATTTCCCCTTTTGGTAAAGGGGGGCAGGGGGAGATTTGACTGTTGACTGCTGCTCCACTGCTCTTTTGCTCTACTGCCCTGTAAAAAAGATAAAGCGACAGTATCCAGAAGAGTATGAACGGAGAATCAATCGTAAACAGGACACCATAAGCAGAGTATAAAGGGACAATCTGCATTAATATCGCCGCTGAGATGCCTGTGCGTTCATCAGATAGGGATTTACCCAACTTATATAATAAAATGCTGCTCAATGCAGAAAAGATAACGGCCATTATTCTTATGCCGAATACATTATCTCCGAATATAGCAGTGCCGAGCGCTATTAGGTATGCAATCATTGGCCCCTTTGAGTAATAGCTCAGGTCGAGCCGCCTCGACCATTCCCAGTAATGCGCTTCATCAGGACTTAGATCGATGACACCTGTCGTAATGTAATAAATCCGGAACAAGCTTAGCACCAGCACAGAGATTATGAGAATCGTAGTGGAAGGCTTAGTTTGATATCTTCGAGACGCCCATTCATACAGCTTAATGACAGATTCCGAGATAATAAGACCGATCAATAATCCAGCAATCACATCTGACACATAATGAACCCCGACATATATTCTTGAAAATCCAACGAGCAGAGCTATCAGAATGAGCAGCAGGCGGAGCCATTTCTTGGATTTGTAAGACAGGGCAAGTATAATTGCAGATGCATTAGCAGCGTGGTTTGAAGGCATTGAAAAAGAATTCCCGCATCCAACCAGCAGTCTAACACCATCTGAAATATAGCAGGGTCTTGGCCTCTCTATCAAATGCTTTAATGTATTGGATACCCAGTCAGATAATGCGACTGCTGCGATAGTGAGCACTATAGGCACAAAGGCTCTTTTTTTGTCCCTTATCAGAAACCAGAACATTATGGCCAGTATAATGAAGTAATATCTGTTTGTTATCAGAGGCATGATAACATCCATAAAGCTATTCTGAATTCTGCTGTTTATGAAAGAAAATAAGAGGGTGTCAATATCCTGAAGGTTCATTGCGGTATCTATTATAGTGAAACGCTTTTTCTTAATCCATCAATAAATTCTTTTACCTTTTCTTTTATCTCATCTCTTGCCCTTCTGAATTCTTTCATTATCTGTTCTTCTGTGCCGATTGTCCCAACCGGGTCTTTGATGGGCCAGTGCATACGTTTTATCTCAGACGGAGTCCAAGGGCAGAATTCTTCGGCATTAATGCAGAGAGTAACGATTATATCCATTTTCCTCAGAAAATCTCTGTCTATCTCTTTTGACTGCTGTTTTGAGATGTCTATGCCCAATTCCTGCATAACCGCAATTGCTTTCGGATGAACAATTGTTTCCATAAGACCTGCGCTGTAAGTTTCGATGATGTCTTTGGCGAATTCTCTTGCAAAGCCTTCTGCCATCTGGCTCCTGCAGGAATTGCCTGTGCACAGGAATATTACTTTTGATAATTTACTTTTCATGACATTGTTTTTTAGTTTCTGAGAAAAGTTTTTTTAAATCCTTTCTAGGCATTGTGGGCTTTTGATTAGCAATACAGGTCTATCGCTGTACTCAACAACGTTTCTTGAAACAGAACCCCAAAGCATCCCTTCAACATATCCCTTTCCGTGAGAGCCCATAATAATGAGAGATACATCCTCTTCTTGGGCTATCTTTATGAGGTCAGTTCCTGCCTTACCAACATGCAAATGGGTTTTTACTTTGATGCCTTCCATTCCAATGTCCTGTCTGATAAGCTCTAACTTCTTCTGGTCTATCTCCTTGAATTCCTTGAATCTGTCAGCAGGTTGAAGTCTCATGGCCTTTTCATCCATGACATGGGCGACAACAACCTCTTCAACCCCAGCATCTTTTAATCCCCTGAGATATTTCGATGCTATCTCTGCACAGTCTGACCAGTCTGTTGGATAAAGTATTTTGTGAAAGACCCTTTCGCATAATCTCTCGCATGCCTTTTTGTCTTCTAAAAAAGTTGCAGGATATTTAGGAACATATACAGGGAAATGCCCATAACGTATAACCTTATCAGTAGTTGAACCGATAAATATCTCTCCGAAAATCCCTTTTTTCTGTCGGCCGGATACGATAAGCGATACCCTCTCATTATCAGCAACTTTCAATATCTCTTTATAAGGAACTCCTACTTCTATCCTTTTCTTTGCCTTGAGCCCTGAATCTTCAATAACTTTGAGTGCCTGTTGCATCTTTGTATTGGCAGACTTTACGAGTTTCTTTATATTGGTGGCATGAGTAAGGGGATCAGCATCAATTACATGGAGTAATATTATCTCTTCTGTCCCTACTTTTTTAAAATTCAAAACATATGAAAGGACGTCAATTGAAAACTCTTCGAATTTTGTCGGATACAGTATCTTTCTATACATTGGTTTACTCCTTTCCACTAAAAAACTTATGCTCTGTCTTTTTTGCAAACCATACAAGCACGAGCATTACAGGTACCTCTATCAACGGGCCGATTACCGTTGCCAAAGCTACTGTCGGGTTAAAGGCAGTAATTGCAATTGCAATAGCTATTTCAAAATCCCTACCCGTAGAATTGAATCCTACAGCCACTGCGTCTTTATAATTCAGACCCAGCTTCCACCCGACAAGATAGACAACAACAAACATAATCCAGAAAAAGATGGTCATAGGGATAGCCATCTGGACAATAAGCATCGGCTTTTCAAGTATCAAATCGCCTTTTAAGGCAAACATGACAATGAGGGTAAAAAGCAGCCCTATGATTGACAGCGTATCGAGATAAAATTTGAGTTTATGAAACCATTTCTCACCGAATCTCTTTACCCCTAAGAACCTTGTAAGCATTCCTGCAATTAGGGGAATGCCTAAATAAAGAAGAACGCTTTCACCTACAACCCAAACATCAAAACGGACATCGCCTAACAAGAGCTTGGCATAGACCGGAATCAGCATCATCTGAATTATGGAGTTCAGCGCAACCAGTATTATTGCAAGGGGACCGTTGCCGGCAGAAAGGTAGGTGAAGACTATTACCATCGCAATACATGGGGCGAGTCCGTATAGGACAAGCCCTGTATATAGATCTGGTTCACCGCTCAAGAATATCTTTGCGAGCAGGAGCATAAAGAACGGGGCAACTGCATAGTTGAAAAACACCACAATAAGGAGCTGTTTCGGCGAGCGAGTTGCTTTTCCCAAATCCTCAAACTTTATGTTTGCCATTGCCGGATACATCATCATGAAAAGACCGACAATAACACCAAGTGCAAGGGTATTTGAGATGCTGAACTCATATGTGCCGTGAAATATTGATTTAATGGCATCAATGGGCGGCGTCAATTCAAAATTGGAAATGCCATACCACTTGCCGATGACTATACCGATGACCATGCTGACAATGACAAATACTGGTAAAAGCCTGAAGTTGTGCAATTTTTCAAGAAACTTTTTAATCATCCCTTACCTCTGCAACATCTGTTCTTAGTCTTGATACTGACGACCTTTATCTTGGCCTCTTTTGATTCCAGAAATTTATCCAGCCTTTTTCTATCTTCAGATATCGCGTTGTCTGTAACCCTTTCAAGCACAGAAAACAATAAAAACCGTTTTAATATATCCGAAGCATCAATACTATAGTGAATCCATTTGCCATGTTTCCTGTCTTTAATAAACCCGGCCTTTTTTAAAACGCATAGATGAAAGGAAACCTTGGGCTGTATCATACCCAGCGCAGCCATGATGTCGCATACGCATAGTTCACCTTGCTCAAGTATTTTCAATATCCTGAGTCTCGTTTCATCAGACAGGGCTTTGAAAATAATCAACAACTTTTTCATGATTACATCTCTGCCCATATTAAATCTTTGACTTTTTCAGGGCTCGGTAAAGGTTTTCCTGAATGTTTCAGTTTACCATTTATGATAAGTCCGGGTGTTGACATGGTGTATTTCATTATTTCCTGAATATCAGAAACCTTTTCTATCCTTGCATCTATCCCTAACTCTTTTACAGCTGCCTTTGCCATCTCTTCCATCTTGTGGCAGTTCGGACATCCCGGACCTAATACTTTAATCTCCATAGTTTATTTCTCCTTATTTTTGTTTTAAAGATAAAAAATGTTTGGCTCTGACACGTTTATCCTTTACATCTATAATAGATGCTGCAGCAAGCACTTTGCCCGCTCTCTGCATTTGTCCATTCTTCCAAGTATTTTCCTTCAATCCATATGCGATTAGACTGTGAAGGGTCTTTATGAAATGTGTCAAAATTTATAGCTATTTTTTCTAAAACAATTTCCATTCCTAATGGTGCAAGAGATTGTTTAAGTTTGATAAGAGCTTTTTCAATCTCATTTTCTGTTGAACCACATCTCTGGCAGGTCTGATTTTTTTCATCTAACAAGCGCTGCCATTTAATCGTGAGTGTTTTCATATATCATGCCTTCTTAATTTTTCTTATTGTTTCCCTTATGGTTTCTACTGAAGGGACTTGCAGGAGTCTTCCAGACTCATCCCTGAATAACCTTCAGGAAAAACCTTGGTTATCAACAGGCTGGATAGCCTCTCCGTCGATAAGCACAGAAGGCGACCCCTTTAGTCCAAGAGTATTCGCTTCATCATTGGTGATGCAGTAAAAGCTGACATCAGCATGTATGCGCTCAAGGGATAAAGCCTTTGAGATGTTATCCCTGAGCTCAGCTTCTGTGCCGCAGTGTGTTGATATATAACAATCTATTTTCATTTCTATAAAATTGCGTTGAACAGGTAGCCAACCAATATTATGGTTACAGTCATAATGGTAACAAATACACCAAGCAGTTTTATCTTCAGTGCCTTTCGCAAAATTATTATTTCTGGCAATGACAGAGCAGTAACTGCCATCATAAAGGCAAGAACAGTTCCGATGCTCAGCCCTTTTTCCATCAATGCATAGACAATAGGTATTACCCCTGCAGCATTTGAATAGAGGGGTACTCCAATTGCGACTGCAACAGGCACTGCAAAAGGATTCTGAGGGCCTGCGTAATATGCGAGAAAATCCTGTGGTACATAACCGTGAATGAATCCTCCAATGCCGATAGCAATTATAATGAATAGCCAGACTCTTTTTAAGATGTCAGCAGTATTCCATTTTGCATACTGTATTCTATCTCTGAAGGTCTGACGGGTTATTTCCTGATCATGGTTCAGGTGAAACTTATAGACGTATTCCTCAACCCATTTCTCCAGCCTTAACTTGCCTATAATAAATCCTCCAAGCAAGGCAACAAGGAGCCCAGTTCCCATATAGATAGCTGCTATCTTCCATCCGAAAAGCCCCCAGAGAAGCACTACCGCCACTTCATTCACCATTGGGGAAGATATAAGAAAAGAAAAGGTTACTCCGAGCGGCACGCCTGCCTCAACAAAACCTATAAACAACGGAACCGCAGAGCATGAACAGAATGGCGTAACAACGCCAAGCAGGGCTGCAAGAATATTACCTATAAATTCTTTTTTATGTGAGAGGATTCTCTTGGTCCTCTCAGGAGGGAAGTAGCTTCTTACTACAGAAACCGCAAATATTATAACAGAAAGAAGCAGGAATATCTTAGTGGTGTCATAGATAAAGAATTCAAGAGCGTTTGCAAGCATGGAACCATGCTCAAGCCCTATCATGTTGTATGTTATATATGTGGAAACCTGTTTTAGCATGCCTGGTTAATATATAAAATATATTTTATATATTCATATCATGAAGACAGTCTTTCTGTCAAGCAGAGGACCGGACATGACTGCATAAAAGAATCACTGTCTTTTATAACTGGAAAAAATACGGATAAGCGAAATATATGTAGATTCAGACGCTAAAATATTTATCAGGATGTCTTTAATTTTTGGATTTCCTGCTTTACCCTTTCAGCTTCAGGCGCATTGGGAAATAGCTCGAGATACTTTTCAAACTCTTTTATCGCCTGTTTCCTGTCATTCATATCGTATGCCAGGACAATGGCAAGATTTTTGCGGCTATTCTGATGTCTTGGGTTTATCTCAAGCCCTTTCCTGTATTCTTGAACAGCCAGGTCAGGCCTGCCGCTATATCTGTAACATGTGCCCATATCAACCCTCACATCAATATTCTTTGGATCTATATCGAGAGCCTTCTTATAGGCTTCGATTGCCTCATTAAAGCGTGAGGCATCCATCAGGATATTGCCCATCTTTATCCATGCATTTACGTTGTGCGGATCTTTTTTTACTGCCTCCTGAAGAATCTTTACATCATCCTGTATCTGAACAGGAGCTACCTGAACAGGTCCGGTCGGAAACTGATATTGAGACTTTGGCTCTTCTTTCTGCTGGCATCCTGAAATTGCTATTGCCAGTAATAATATTAAAAATGTTTTTTTCATTCTTTCCTCCATAGTTTTTTTATATTTTAACAGAATTAGCAATTACGTTAAAGGCATATTATCATACAAACAAGTTAGTTTGACATATAAAAGATGTTCATGATAGACTTGAGCACTTTCAAGGCAATGACAACTTATAAGAACTCACATAAGAACTCACAGAAACTTTTTGAAAAGGCAAAGGCCGTAATACCAGGCGGTGTTAACAGCCCTGTCCGGGCATTTAAGGCTGTTGGAGGAAACCCTATTTTTATACAGAAGGCAAAGGGTTCGAAGATATTCGATGTTGACGGTAATTCCTATATTGATTATGTGCTCTCATGGGGTCCTCTGATACTTGGGCATGCGCATCCCAGAGTCGTTAAGGCTTTAAAGGCAGCAATAGAAAAAGGGACAAGTTACGGCGCCCCGACGCCGCTCGAAATCGAGCTTGCTAATCTGGTGCTTAAGGCATATCCTTCAATGGACAAGGTCAGAATGGTCAATTCAGGCACAGAGGCGACTATGAGCGCTATAAGAGTGGCGAGAGGATTTAGCAAGAGAGATGCAATAGTAAAATTTGAAGGATGTTATCATGGTCATGCAGACGGACTGCTGGTAAGGGCCGGATCAGGCGCAACAACTTTTGGGGTTCCTGATAGCCTCGGAGTGCCAAAATCTTATGCGAAGAATACGATTACACTGCCTTTTAATGATTCGAATGCATTAAAGGCTTTGATTAATAAGGAATGGAAAAAAATCTCATGTATAATACTCGAGCCGGTTGTGGGCAACATAGGATGCGTGCTTCCAAAGCCGGGCTTTTTGGAGACTCTCAGGAGTCTGACAAAGAAATACGGAATAATTCTTATATTTGATGAAGTGATGACAGGCTTCAGGGTTTCTTACGGCGGAGCACAGGAATTTTATAAAATAAAACCTGACATGACATGCCTTGGAAAAGTAATAGGCGGAGGGCTTCCGGTCGGAGCTTACGGAGGCAAAAAAGAAATAATGTCAATGGTGTCTCCTGAAGGGCCTGTTTATCAGGCAGGCACATTGTCAGGCAACCCGCTTGCGATGACAGCAGGGATAGAGACATTAAAGCTGCTCTCAGAGAAGGGTGTATATAAGAGGCTTCAATATCTCTCGTCAATGTTAGAGAAAGGGTTAATCGATGCTGCAAAGAGGGCGAAGGTAACTACAAGATTTTATAGGGCAGGTACGATGTTCTGCACATATTTCACTGACAGAGATGTATTCGACTATAAAACTGCCAAGACATCTGACACAGCAAAATTTTCACGGTTCTTTTCAGGCATGCTCAGAAGAGGGATTAACTTAGCGCCATCTCAGTTTGAGGCGGGTTTTATGTCTCTTGCGCATACAGAAAAAGATATAGAGAAGACGGTAAGAGCAGCATACAGTTCGTTTAAAGAGTGTTGAAAAAATCCGCTCAAATACTATGCCCTGCCTTTTATACCCATTATAGCTATCAGGTAATGATATGGCAGATAAACCATTATTCAAACAGCTCCTCAAGGCGAGCACTGTAGGGCTTAATCTTGTCCTTGCGACATTTGTAGGGCTTGCAATGGGTTATGGTCTTGATAAAATTTTAAACACCTCTCCTTGGATGACAATAATCTTTCTCATCCTGGGCATAATTGCAGGTTTCCGCGAACTTGTGAGGATGGCAAGAAGGACATACAATGAAAATAATGAAAAAGATTTATAAACAGTCTGTCTTTATCCTGGCGCCGGCTGCTCTTATTTCAGCATTGTTTGAGTGGCAGAAAACGCCTTTAAGTATTCTGACCGGAGGCGTGCTTTGTCTTGCTAATCTTAAAGGCCTTGTCTGGGGCGTTGAGGGACTGATGGGAACGCAAGGTGCGACTTCAAAGCTTTTATTCCTTAGCTTTACTAGATTTCTGATAATCGTTGCAATTCTGCTTATCCTGGTATGGTTGAGACTTATAAATATGGTAGGAGTCCTTATCGGTTTCACACTGGTATTTATTCTATTGCTAAAGGAAGGTGTAAGGACGGCAAGAGACGAAGGGTTGGGACAATGAGATGTATCATTATAATAATTAGTATTGTTTTGTTTTTCTCAACTTCATCTTTTATTTTTGCAGAAACTGCCGATGATGTTGAGACTCAAGAATCTGTAGTAGAAGATAAAGAGCCATTAGAAGACAAAAAGCCGGCAGATAATAAAGAACATATAGTTAAAGGAGATGTGCAGGATATAAGCGCTGAAGAACCACCTAAAGATGTTGATAAAAAAAAGGATCTCATTAAGGCTCAGGTAAATGAACTGTTCGAAAAAGGAAATAAGCACAGTCTAAATAACAAATTTGATGCAGCGATAGAGGAATATAGCGCTGTCATTGCATTAGATGCGAATTTTGCACACGCATATAGCAGTCGCAGTCTTATGTATATTTACAAAGGTCAGTATGATAGAGCTGTTGAGGATTCGAGCAAGGCTATAGCATTGAATCCTAATGATGCCTATTCGTATGCTAACCGCGGAGTTGCATATAATTACAAGGGGCTTTACGATCGGGCAATAGAGGACTTTAACAGGGCGGTTGGCTTAATGCCGAATTACGCAAAGGCATACAATGATCGGGGTATTGCCTTTAAGAGAAAAAATATCATAGGCAGGGCTATATCAGATTTTCAAAAGGCATGCGATTTTGGAAATAAAGACGGATGTTATAACTTACAGATGATTTTTAGAAGGTAACAGGGGAGGTCTTTGATGCTTGAGCTAAATTTTTCTAATATGATGGGAGAGGTAATCGGTGAGAGAGGCATATCTGAAAGACAGATAGAGGGCATTAAGACAACAGTGCATGATATTGACAGGCGAATAAAGGGACGGGAGCGTAACGAGCTTGCATTTATAGATCTGTTAGAGCAGGACACAACAGAGATTAAGGGGATAGCATCTGACATCAGAAAACAGTTCGAGAATTTTATTATCCTTGGGATTGGCGGATCCGCACTTGGGCCAAAGGCAATATTAGAAGCGCTGAGTCCCTTACACAATCTTGATAAAAGGCCGAAGGTTTTTATATATGACAATGTAGATCCAAGAACACTCGACAGGATTTTATCACTGATAGACATAAAAAAAACTGCTGTGAATGTTATCACTAAATCAGGAAGCACTGCAGAGACAATGGCGTCTTTTATGATACTCTGGGATAAGTTCAGCAAGTCTGTCCCGGATGCCCAAAAGCGATTTTTCGCGACAACAGACCCTGTAAAAGGAAACCTCAGAGAGATTTCAAATGAAAAGGGGTTCAGAACCCTTCCAATCCCTCAGAACGTTGTCGGCAGATATTCTGTATTAAGCCCTGTTGGGCTTCTGCTTGCTGAAGTAATCGGAATCAATTCCGCTGAGATTCTGAAAGGTGCAATCGATATCCATAAGAAATGCTCTGATCCGGAGATATGGAAAAACCCTGCATACCTTTTCGGCGTGCTGCTCTACATCATGGATAAGGAAGAGAAAAAGAATATAAATGTAATAGTCCCTTATGCAGACGGGCTGAAATCAACAGCAGAATGGTTCTGCCAGCTATGGGCAGAGAGCCTTGGTAAACTCGGTACAGGTTCCACCCCATATCCATCCATTGGAACAACAGACCAGCATTCTCAGCTTCAGCTCTGGATGGAAGGGTCTGAGGATAAGGTAATAATATTTGTAAAGATTAATGATTATGGCTGTGATCTGAAAATTCCAATGATTTTTCATGACATGGACGGTCTGAGCTATCTCGGAGGACATACATTGTCAGAGCTTATTAAGGCAGAAGAGGAATCAACAGAGCTTGCACTGGCGAGGATAAAGAGGCCTAACATGTCCATAAGCATTCCTAAGGTAGATGCCTATCATATGGGGCAGATGTTTCATTTTTTTGAGATTGCAACAGCATTCGCAGGATTTTTATATGGAGTGAATCCGTTCAACCAGCCTGGAGTCGAAGAAGGAAAGAACTTCACATACGGGATGATGGGAAAAAAGGGATACGAGGCGAAAAAAGAAGAGGTAATAAAGGCTCGTGAAAAAAAGATGTGCTGGAGAGTATGAGAATTATTACTTTTGTAATAGGCTTAATATTTTCTCTCGTGCTTGTTGCACCATCTGATGTCGTTGCAGGCACTCATGTGACTGTGTATTTTGCAGGTGGATTTGTAATTGGAGGAGTTGCAGTGTTTTACTCAGTATTAATCGGTGGTGACAGGCGTCATTCAAAGAATGAGAAGAAGAATGAAGAAAATCTAAATTCTTTAGCCGAAAAATATGCTTTAAACACAAGGTCAGTGCAGCACACAGAAGAAGATATCAGTCAGTCAGGGATGGTGAAGGTTCTTGAATGGTAGAGCGGCATTAAACAATAGGATAAGCCTTTCGCTCATTCTCGGGCTAAAGCCCTCCGAGGTTTTTGACTCTT
The DNA here is from genome assembly GCA_016208915.1 of Nitrospirota bacterium. Classification (GTDB taxonomy): domain Bacteria; phylum Nitrospirota; class Thermodesulfovibrionia; order Thermodesulfovibrionales; family UBA1546; genus JACQXE01. The sequence continues at coordinate 92,195 of JACQXE010000037.1, forward strand.
TATACATAATTTTCCATCGAATATTGTCAAAAAAAGCCGCTCAAAGTTTATCCTATTGTTTATAGATAATCCATAGAAATGTTGAACCATGGATAAAGATTTAAAAGACATTATTGAAAAACTTTTAAAATTCCGCAGAGAGCGAGACTGGGAGCAGTTTCACCGCCCAAAAGAACTTGCCATATCTATTGTTCTTGAGGCCGCAGAACTGCTTGAGGAGTTTCAGTGGAAGAATGATGAGGAGATAAAGAAGCATCTCAAAGCAGAGGGATTGGAGAATGTTAAGGATGAGGTCGCTGATATTGCAGTATATATTCTTCTTTTATCCCATGACCTCGGGATTGATCTTGTTGATGCGATTAGAAAGAAGCTTAAGAAAAATGAGGCGAAGTATCCTGTTGAGAAGGCTAAGGGAAGCGCAAAAAAATATAACAGGCTTTAGTTCTCAAAAAACCTTTCAACACTGATCCTCCTTTTTTTCGTCTTTGGGAATGAACAGAATGGTCAGGATGCCTGGGATCGCCAGGACGCAGACGATAACAAAAAACATTCGGTATCCAACCGCCTGCTGGAGATACCCGCTGATGAACCCCGGCAGCATCATGCCGAGGGCCATGATGCCGGTGGAAATAGCGAAGTGGGAAGTTTTATATCTGCCTCGCGCGGCATACATAAGATACACCATGAATGCCGTGAACCCCAACCCGTAGCCGAACTGTTCCAAAGCAACCAGGACATAGACAAGCTCTATCTCAGGTTGCGCATAGGCCATATACACATAGAACAGATCAGGGAAGTTGAGGGCAATTGCCATGGGCCAGATGCACTTCTTGAGCCCGAACCTGGATATGAGCCATCCGCCGAGGATTCCTCCCACAACGAGACAAATTATGCCTACCATGCCGTAGACTAACCCGACCTGCTGAGTGGAAAGTCCAAGCCCGCCCGCATCTTTAGGATCGAGTAAAAAAGGCGGAACTAGCTTGAGAAGAATTGCTTCAGCGAAACGGTAAAGCAGAATAAAGGCGATGATTGCTCCGATCTTTTCCTGTTTGAAATAAGAACGAAATATTTCAACAAAAGGAACTTCACTCGTAGCGTCCCGGGGTGAACGTTTAATGTCCTTTGCGGAAAAGGGAAGCACGAACGTGTGATACAGCGGCACCAGAACGAACACAAAACCTGTCGCACCGATGACAACTGTCCAGCTCAATGGAATGTTGCCTGTGAGAGTCTCGATCCTGCCCGCCGCGTACACGAGCAGACCTGAGCCAAAGATCATGGCAAGCCGGTAAAATGTGGCACGGATACCCACGAACAATGCCTGGTCTTCCTTGCTGAGGACAAGCATGTAAAACCCGTCGGTTGCAATGTCATGCGTTGCTGAAACAAACGCGCCGGCCACAAATGCTGCGAGAGAAAGGAAGAAATATCCCTTTGTGTTCAGCGCATACGCAGTAAAGAACAGACAAATAGCCATGGCGAACTGCATATAGAGAATCCACCTTCTCTTCGTTGAGTAGAGATCTACGAGCGGCCCCCAAAACATCTTGACGACCCAGGGGAAATAAAGCCAACTTGTCCAGAAGGCGATACTGGCATTGTCGATACCCATCTTTTTATACAGGATGACTGAGACGGTGTTGATGATGATGTACGGCAGGCCTTCGGCAAAATAAAGTGTGGGGACGAACATCCAAGGGTTGCGGGAAGCGGCAGGCTGTCTGCTCATACGGAAAAGACTACCAAATTATCGGACAAACATCCATAAAAAAATACGGCTCACTGCGATGATACGGTATCAGAAGTCTTCCATATAAGTTCTAAATTGCATATAATGACTTCCGGTTCGCCAGAAGTGTTTTTTATAATCTCTCCTTTATTGTCTATCGCTAACAGAAGGTCGTTGGTTTTTAGCAATGATCCGTCATAGCCGGCATTTTTTAGTTTTTCTTTTACTCTGTTTAAAAGGTTTTGACATTGTGATTCATCAATAATCCCTCTATAGGGGGTTTTGGAAAGATCTACTGGAGTGTATAATGCATCATTATGTTCGGCAACCCACTGATCGGGACCGTTGTAATAGCCTCTGATTGTTATATAGTTATGATTTTCCTGAAGAATAGAACTGCCTTCAGGGTCAAGTATATTTTTGTGAGACTCGTATTTTCTCAGGTCAGTTGATGTTTCTATCTTTGTGCTGCCGGTCATATATATCGCCCTTACATAGACCGAGGGTATTCCAAGCCGGTTCAGTTCAAGTGCGATCGCAAATTCTTCAAATGGGCTGTTTATCCCGAACTGACGGATTTTGGAATTGCAGTTCACATCGTCCTCCCCACCGGGCATTTCACCCACACGGGAAGTTTTCCAGACAAGGTGAATATTGTCTTTTGTTATCGTATAGAACACTTCTTTCGCAAAGGATAGTTTGATTGAAGGAGTCTTTCTCCACCTCTCAGGAAGGAAATAATCGAACAGGTGGGCATTCTTTCCAACAACCCATAAGCGGCCGCCGGTGCTTTCTGCATGTCCATAAATGTAGGGCACACCTAAAATCTCTCTGTATGACAGATGGGCAGGCAACGGAGTTGGGTTAAAGCGATTCAGTTGCTCATCCAGATAGGAATGTCTCCTCAAAGATTTAACTGCGTCTTCATGTACAGGAGTGCGTGACAGAAGCTCATAGTCAATCACAGAATATCTGCTGTCATTCAATAATTGATAGAGCAGTTCCACCTGTTTCCGATAGGTATCGATATTTTGTGTGGGGCCGAGTTCTTTAATGCGTTCGGTGTCAGCTTCACTGATGATGATATGCTCGGGCTTCATATCAGCAACCAGATATCCTTTCTTGTTGAGGTCTCCGATAACCTTGTAATTAATCTTTTTCAGATGGCTGATAAGTTCAACAGTATCAACATCTATAAGTTCAAAAACTTCGATGAGATTTTTGCCTTTAATCCATTCATAAATAAGTTTGTACTGTTTCAGTATATCCAGATCGATGCCGGGATGTTTGGCCCTTATCCGGTTGATCTTTTCCCGTGACCTCCCGCTCTGCCACAATTGCATCCTTTCCGGCGGCACATAAATCGCCATAGGTTGCTGGGTATGGACACTCATCTCTTTTGGACCATAGTTGCCTTCACGCATCTCTGTGACCAAAGAAAACTCTTCCCACGGGCTATTGAACTCGGCGTCACAAAATTCCTCCAAAGTATGTGTATCTAAAGGAACATCTTCTCCCACGCGGCAGTTCTTTACGACGAGGTCAAGGCTTTTCCCTTCAATCTCTTTTGTAGGCACCCTATATACGGAACTTGTACCCTTAAGTCTCACTTTGTGTTCATTGAACCAATTTTTTTCATACCAGTTTTTTATATCGAAATGTTCCTCGTAGGATTCGGCAAACCGTGTGAGATACAGGTCTCCGCCGTCGCTCGTCTTGGTATGGACATACACAACACCCAATACATTAACCAATGATTTTTTTGAAATCATCTTATACAAATCTTTGGATCCTCCAAAACGGATTCATTCGGACGCAACTTAAACAATAAAGGGAAAGGGCCATGGGATTTGTTTTACGGATAAAGAAACTATGCTTAATCCTCCTGACTGTAATTGACAAGATATTTAGCAGCCACTGTTTCAAGAGAACAAGGGGATGGTTGCCCTTTATACAGAAGACGCAGCGCTTCCAGATCAGACTTCCATACAACATCACCCGGAGCGAGCAGACAAATACTGTCAGGAGCGTGTGTCAGAGATAGTTTGCCATCCTTGAAATAAAAATGGTCATTGTTTATTTCTGTGGGATATGAACGCATTGACGGAGGAATATCAACAGGGTTGAACCAGAGTTTGATTTCCCGTTCAGCATCACTATTTGTAGCTGAAGCATGTATAAGGTTATCCATGCGCTCCCCAATAACCTTGCCTGAGGCGTCTTTAAGGGGAACGATTGTGCCCAAAGCGCGAATGCACCCAGGTCTTTGCTCACGGGCGATATGAGGATTGGTTGGTCCACAGATGTCGCGTATCTTTTTGACAGCCTCCGGACCCTGATAAACAAATGCTATTACCCTGCGCTTCCAAGGTTCATCAGGATAATGAGCAAATCCCATGATGAAATCTATCAGTGAAGGATAAAATACCTTACTACGGTGTTCAGCATAGTGTTCTTCAGCAAGCATCCTGCTCACATGGACTATTTTTGTTCCAGCAAAACGCAGATTGGTATGAAACTCTGAAAGCTGAGAAAGCACGTATCCTGTTAATGAATTTTTTAGGGCATCTGGTTTAATTAATACGAGTGTCTGTTCGAATGCTTCTTTATGCATTTACGAATCCTTTCTTACAAACAATTTAAGCTTATTATTTATATACTATCATTTCTTCCCAATTGATGTTAAACACATCTGTTGGATTAGCGTCTGCGTAAGGACAAATTGCGCAGCCTTATTAAAGACGCGTTATGAGGTCTTTGAGCTGATGTTTCAGCTTTTCCGGAAGGCGTTTTCCAAACATGGCGAAATGCGCCTCGATGTCGGGTATCTCAGCCCGCCACTCAGCAGGGTCAACACTCATAAGTTCTTCCATGTTTTCGGCTGATATGTTTAGTCCTGTCAGGTCGATATCTCCTTCCAAAGGCAATAAACCTATAGGAGATTTTTGGGCGCTAACCTCGCCGTCGACACGGTCGCACATCCATTTGAGTACTCTGCTGTTGTCGCTGAAGCCGGGCCACAAGAACTTTCCTTCCTGACTCTTTCTGAACCAGTTTACATAGAAGATCCTCGGCGCCTTACTCCCGAGCTTTTCGCCCATATTCAGCCAATGATGGAAGTAGTCGCCCATATTGTAGCCGCAGAAAGGCTTCATTGCAAAAGGGTCTCTCCTAAGGTTGCCTACAGCGCCGATATTGGCGGAAGTAGTTTCAGAGGCTGCAGTTGCGCCAAGGAAAACACCGTGCTCCCATGAGAAGGCTTCATAGACCAGAGGGACAACGCTGCCTCGCCTACCGCCGAATATAAAGATATCAATTGGAACTCCCTCAGGGTTTTCCCAGTCCTTGCAGATAACAGGGCATTGGGACGCAGGCGCTGTGAAGCGCGCATTCGGATGGGCTGCATCATTCTTACTCTCAGGGGTCCAGTCTCGTCCCTTCCAGTCAATGAGATGGGATGGCACAGCATCATTGATTCCTTCCCACCAGACATCTCCTTCATCAGTCAAGGCGCAGTTTGTAAAGATGACATTTTCCTTGAGAGTGTCCATTGCCATGGGATTGGTGTCATATGATGTCCCTGGAGCTACTCCGAAGAAACCGCTTTCCGGGTTAATGGCATAAAGACGTCCGTTTGCACCGATTTTCATCCATGCAATATCATCACCAATGCATTCACATTTCCAGCCTTTGACAGCTGGCTGCATCATAGCCAGATTGGTCTTGCCGCACGCAGAAGGAAAGGCAGCAGCAATGTGATACTGTTTTCCTTCCGGATTCGTGAGCCTGAGTATCAGCATATGTTCTGCCAGCCATCCCTCTCTCTTTGCCATGGCAGAAGCAATGCGGAGAGCTAAACATTTCTTACCTAAGAGGGCGTTGCCGCCGTAACCAGAACCAAATGACCAGATCAGATTTTCCTCTGGAAAATGGCTTATATACTTACTTTCGATTGGTGCGCAGGGCCATTGTACATCTTCCTGTCCTTTCTTTAAAGGCGCGCCGATAGAATGCAGGCAGGGGATAAAATCTCTACCAGCATCAAGGAGATCCAATACTTTTGAACTTACACGGGTCATAATATGCATATTGCAAACCACATAAGGACTGTCAGAGATTTCAACTCCGATCTTTGAAATAGGAGAACCTATAGGACCCATGGAAAAGGGTATTACATACATTGTACGGCCTTTCATACAACCCCTGTAGAGACGCTTCATTTTTTCTTTGAGCTCAGACGGATCTATCCAGTTATTTGTCGGTCCAGCTTCATCTTTTGATGAGGTGCTAATAAATGTACGGTCCTCGACACGCGCAACATCGCTCGGGTCAGACCGGAAGAGATAGCTGTTGGGCCGCTTCTCCAGCGGAATGGCGCTGCCGCTTGCTATCAATTTTGCCATCATAAAGTTATACTCTTCCTTGGTTCCGTTGCACACATAGATATTATCAGGCTGGCACATATCAGCCACTTCTTTGATCCAGTTACTGAGCTTTTCATTTTTGATAGCAGCATTCATAAAATATTTCTCCTTTAAAAGCAAAAATTTTTAAATTTCCGGGCAAATAAAAAATCTTAGTTTTCATTTAAATCCAGAGAACAAATAATTATACGAATTTTCCTGTCATAAGGTAAAGAGATATTCTGCTTGGAGTGCTTACAGCATTTTGACATAGAGAGAAAGTACAATTGACTTTTCAATGAAAAACCCATTATAGTGCTTAAGGTTTTCAGGTAGATAACATTGGACATCTCGGCTATTCTCAGACAACTGGCGATATCCGCACTTCCTGTGCTGATAGCAATAACATTTCACGAACTTTCCCATGGTTTTATTGCTAACAAGCTTGGCGATCCAACTGCAAAGATGATGGGTCGCCTGACAATAAACCCGCTTGCCCATATAGATCCTGTTGGCACAATCCTTATGCCCTTTCTTCTTCTGATAGTCACGAATGGTCAGTTTGTTTTTGGTTATGCAAAGCCGGTGCCGATAAACCCGATGAACTTCAAAAATCCAAGAAAGGGGATGGCGATATCAGCTGCAGGAGGGCCTGCTACAAATATCCTGCTTGCTTTAGCAAGCCTTTTAATCTTTAAATTTGTAATCATTCCTTTTTCATCATTAATGCCTGAGAACATAGCAGGCATTATTTTAGAACCCATTGGCATGATGCTGAGATCAAGCATAATCATAAATGTAGTTTTAGCGTCGTTCAATCTCATTCCGATTCCTCCGCTTGACGGAGGCAGGGTGCTGACGGGATTTCTTCCCTACAAACAGGCGATGTCATTCAGCAGGATAGAACCTTTTGGTTTTATAATAGTTATCATACTTATTGTTACAGGATTATCAGACTATTTTGTAATCCCTATGGTAAATTTTTTTCTTAGACTTCTGCAGATGTTTTAATCAGCCCTTTGTCTTGACAAACAATAGTGTGCGTGAAATAATTTGATTGTTAGCGATCAAAATGAAAAAAGGCAGATAAGCAATGAAAATTTTGATAGTAGACGACAATCCTGACGCCAGAAAGATTTTAAGATATAACATTGAACACCATGGTTGCGGGGTTATAGAGGCTGAAGACGGCCAGGCTGGATTAGAGAAGGCATTAAAGGAGAAGCCTGATATAATTATATCAGATGCGCTTATGCCAAGGATGGACGGTTTCCAGTTTTTGAGGGCTATTAAGCAGAATGAAAGCCTGAGGGATATCCCTTTTGTTTTTTATTCAGCGGTGTATACAGGATATAAAGCGGTAGAGCTTGCGGTAAAAACAGGGGCAGATGCATTCATAATAAAGCCTAAGGAGCCTGAAGCGTTCTGGGCAGAGCTTGAGGGAGTGCTTGAGGAATGCAGGCTTAAGAAGGAGAGGCCGATAAAGGCGCAGTTGATAGAAGAGGAAGAGGAATTTCTGAGGATGTACAGCGACGTTGTAGCTACGAAGCTTGAGGAAAAGGTTAAAGCACTAGAAAAGGCGAGGACTGATACGGATAAAAGCGAAAGAAAATATGAAAACCTCTTTAACAGCATCAGGGATGTAATAATAATCACAGACCCCGATCAGACGATTTTAGATGTGAATCAGCCGGCGCTCAGAAATATATTCGGTTATGAATACAATGATATAATCGGAAAGAATGCGAAGGTTATTTATGCTGACGAGAAAGGTTATAAGCTGACAGGCGGGGAGATATTTGAGCGTAGGGAATATGTCGAAGGCAAGATTATAGAGGTGGAATGCAGGAGGAAGAACGGCAAGACTTTTTTTGGCGAGATATCAGCTCTAAAACTGCTTGATGAGAATGGAGTGGCGATAGGAAATATAGGCATATACAGGGATATTACAGAGCGGAAAAAGGCGCAAGACGAGCTGATGGAAAAGATAAAGGAACTGGAGCGGTTCTATGAGGTTGCTGTGGACAGGGAACTCAAGATGAAGGAACTAAAGGAAGAAGTTGAGAGGCTAAAGGCTGAGCTTTCAGAATATAAGAGTAAGAAATAGTCTACTCTGTTCGATTCCTTGACAGGCTGTCATATATAAATTACACTTAATAATTCATGCTATATTCAGGTGCCGTTATATGTAATTTCTTCGCTGGCAGAAGAAGAGGCAAATATTCTTATGGATAAGCGCCTGACATGCCTGAAATCTATTATTCGGAGGTAGTTTAGTCTATGGCTCAGGAAGACAGGGTTTTAAGCGGAATGCAGTCAAGCGGAAGGCTTCACATTGGGAATCTTGTTGGAGCGCTTCAGAACTGGGTAAGGCTTCAGGACAAATATGACTGTTTTTATTTTATTGCAGACTGGCACAGCCTTACAACAGGATACGCAAATCCGTCTACTATAAAGGAATCAACAGAAGACCTTCTTATGAATTTTTTGGCAGCCGGGCTTGACCCTGACAGGTGCACGATATTCATACAGTCCAGAATACTTCAGCACGCTGAACTCCATCTCCTGCTTTCGATGATTGCGCCTCTGGGTTGGCTTGAAAGGGTGCCTTCATACAAGGAGAAACAGCAGGAACTAAAGGACAGGGATCTATCCACCTATGGTTTTTTGGGATATCCACTCCTTCAGACAGCAGACATTATAATATATAAGGCAAAGTATGTGCCTGTTGGAATTGACCAGGTTCCTCATCTTGAGATATCGAGGGAGATAGCAAGAAGGTTCAATTTTCTTTACAGAGAGGTTTTCCCGGAGCCAGAGGCATTATTGACAGAGTTTCCAAAGGTCCCCGGAGTTGATGGAAGGAAGATGTCAAAGAGCTATGACAACGCTATATATCTTTCTGATGCTCCTGAGGTTATTGAAAATAAACTCAGGACCATGATGACAGACCCTGCAAGAAAAAGAAGGACAGACAGGGGTAATCCGGAACTTTCACCTGTTTTCCATCTTCATAATATCTTTTCGTCAAAAGAGGAGCAGGATGAGGTTGCAGAGGGTTGCAGGACTGCAGGGATAGGATGCATTGACTGCAAGAAAATACTGATAAAAAATATATTCAGGATTCTCGAACCAATCTGGGCAAAACGTGCAGAGCTTATTTCGAATCCGAGGATTCTGAATGAGGTCGCTGAAAAAGGCACAGAGAAAGCGAGAAAGGTTGCAGAGGAGACAATGGTGCTTGTTCGTGAGGTAATGGGACTCAGATAGGATTTTTATTAAGCATGACTAACTCACTGATAGGTAAGCCACTGGTTTGACCAGTGTGACTTGAAAAGGTTTGACCTTGCAGAATTAAGTAAGATAAACCTCCAGAGAGGCTTGACGGAGTCAAAGGCTATCTGGAGGTTTAAATGGACAGTTATAAA
>JACQXE010000038.1 GCA_016208915.1 Nitrospirota bacterium
GAGACGGCTCACAACCGGCAAGCTTCCCTTTTTGAGGGAGCGTTATGACTATTTTGTTTTTGTTGTCTATTTTGGTGCATCTTATACTTGCAAAAAAAGCCGGCAGTTATGCACAACTGGTTCAGAATAGAAATTATTTTACTATTATAGAAACAGTAACCCCATTTCTATTTATAGTTATTGCCAGATTTTTAATATCTATTCGACAAATTAACCAATACGTGTCTTCCCCGTATGTATTAAGCATTGGCGTACTCAGCTTACATTTTTATTTCATCTCTAATTTATTGCTGGGTCTTTCCAGCATTACAAAAGATAGCGCAACATATACAAAGATATTAGGGCTAATAGGAATAGCAAGCCTTTCCTATATGTTTACATATTGGAGATTTCGATCCAAATATGAGATTCAACAGGTTAGGAATGCTTAATCTTATTTAAGACTCATCCTTTCGTTTTTAAAAGAACATTTTTATGAATCCAATTTTTATAGTCTCAGTGCCGCGTTCAGGCTCGACAATGCTGAGGATGATACTCAATTCTCATCCCCTGATTTTTTCAGGAAACGAAATGCCTTGGCTTGCAGGCAATTATATTGTAGATAATTTGGGTCCTGAGGTAAGCTTAAGAGGTTTATATTTGAGAATGATTTTGGATGACCGGTCTTTCGTTAAAAGCTCGCATATTGATAAAGAGTCTGCAAAAAAAGTTTTTAGTTCTTTTGTGAAGAATATAACAGAGCTTCAATTAGAAAAAACCGGGAAAAAAATTTGGGTTGAGAAAACCCCTGATAACATAATACAAACTTCATTTTTACATGAAATTTTTCCACAAGCTAAATTTATCCGTATCGTGCGTGATGGCCGTGATGTAGCTCTTTCAACAATAAAAGTTGACTGGAAAGGATTGCATTATTTCATTGACAACAAAAAAACGAATTTGAAATTCAAAAATTTGCGTAAGTCCATAAATTCCAGATTGTTATATGAGCTGCCCAAAACATTACAGGAAATTCTTTTGCGCGCAAAACTCGAACCTGCATATAATAATTTAGAAAAAACAGTTTTTTATCCGATTGCTAACACTTATTACAATGCCCTCTACAGGTGGGAAAAATGGAATCAAATCTATGAAAATGATGTGGAAAGACTCAATATAAACGAATTATCCATTAAATATGAGGACATGCTTCTAAAACCACATGAAGCCTTTTCAAAAATCTTTGATTCCATTGGAATAGATTGGGATAAAAATATATTGAACTATTCAAACTACAAACATGATCATATTCAGGGAGACACTGGCGCGACTTCCGCCTTAAAATTCTCTTCACTCGAGCCAAGCAATGCTTACAAATGGAAAAAAGAATTAACTTCGTGGCAGAAAAGAGTAACCAAGAAATATTTTGACAACTATCTTTATTCGTCAGGATACGAAAAGACCATATAATAGAGATAATAGTGACTCTTTTAGTTTCAATCTTAATCCCTGCGTATAATGCAGAAAAGTGGATTTCTGAGACCATAAAGTCTGCTTTAGAACAAACATGGCCAAGAAAAGAAATCATAATCGTTGATGATGGTTCAACTGACAATACCCTTAAAGCTGCTAAACAATTCGAATCGAAAATAGTTAAAGTTATAACACAAGAAAATAGAGGCGCAAGTGCCGCAAGAAATAAAGCTTTATCTTTTGCTCAGGGGGATTACATCCAGTGGCTTGATGCAGATGACCTTCTATCTCCTGATAAGATTGAACAACAACTTAAATCAATAGACATAGATAAAAACGCAAAAGTCTTACTATCTTCTGCTTTTGGTGAATTCTATTTTCGTAAAAATAAGGCAAAATTTATTCCGACTTCCCTTTGGCAAGATTTGGAGCCTATTGAGTGGATGTTGAGAAAATTTTCTGAAAACATCTGGATGAATCCGGCAACATGGCTCATAAGCAGGAGGTTAACTGAACTTGCCGGCCCTTGGGATGAGAGATTATCACTTGATGATGATGGTGAATATTTCTGCAGGGTTGTTGCTGCAAGTGAGAAAATAAAATTTGTCCCAGATGCAAAGGTCTATTACAGGCAATGCAATATCAGTAGCATAAGTAAGAGCACATCTGATAATGCATGCAGGTCTTTATTTTTATCTCACAGTTTGTGCATTAATTATCTTTTAAGATTAGAAAATAGTGAGCGAACAAGGACAGCGAGTTTAAAACTTTTACAGATCTGGTTTATTTATTTCTATCCCGAAAAAAAAGACTTGCTAAATCAAATTAATAAACTTACTCACAAACTTGGAGGACAACTAATGCCTCCAAAGCTAAGCTGGAAATATTCTCTTATACAAAAAATATTTGGCTGGGAGTCAGCTAAGAAATTTAGATATTCATCACGAAAAGCAAAATCATTATTCCTTATAAACTGGGATAGATTTCTTTATAAATTAAGCATCTAAATGCGTTTCGGGTTACGAGTTGCGAGTTGTGGGTTTCGAGTTACGTGTTGAACCTTAAACCTTATACCGTATGCCTTATACCTTTTATTTTTGCTATAATGAGAATACAAAGGAATGAATTATGAATAAATGGAGGCCTAAAAATGAACAGCACAATAGATAAGTTGATTGATGATTTCAGGGAATTACCATTGAATGATAAGGAATATGCAGTTGATATTATAAGAAAACAGCTTATAGATGCTAAGAGAGAGTCTATTGCTAAAAGGGCCAAGGAGGCTATGGCAAATTTTAAGAAAGGCATGATCAAAAGAGGAACAACAAGAGAATTGTATAAGGATTTAGAGAGTGATTAAAATAATCTGGGATCAGGGATTCAAGAGAATTTACAAAAAGAAAATTAAGAATGATGAAGAACTTAAAAAGAAATTCTGGAATGCTATTGAATTATTCTCAAATGAGCCGTTTAATTCTCGCTTAAGAACACATAAATTGACCGGAAGACTTGAAGGTCTATGGGCATTTAGTGTGAATTACGATTGTCGAGTAGTCTTCAGGTTCTTAGATAAGAGTGAAGTTTTATTAATAGACATCGGCGGACATGACGAAGTTTATTGATGTCTTAACCAATTAATCTTTAAACCTTATGCCTTTAACCTTGCGCCTGTACTTTGCTATAATGATATTATAGAGGAGGCATAAAATGTTAAAAACAGTTTTAGATACAAACGCAGATAGGCTTAAAAAAGCTGTTAAGGCTTTGCCATTAGAAAAGAAAATCGAAGTGCTAACCATGCTGGAAAAAGAACTTTTTGCAACGAGGTTTAGGAGTCTTCTAAAAGAATTCCGGGAATCTGCAAAAAAATATCCTATAACAATGGAGGAAATCACCGAGGAAGTAGAGGCTGTCAGACGCAGAAGATATGAAAGTCGTAATTGCTATTAAAAATGCCAACGAAATATTACACAATAAATCTTTCTAATGAAGCAGAAATTCATGTATACTTCGAAACTATTAATGGGGTTATCGTTAGCTTTGTGGTAAAATTAATAGTTTCAATTGGTGGCAGGCTTTATGAGGTTGTCAGATACGATAGTGCTCATGAGTGTCCTCATAAAGATGTCCTCGATCCTAATGGAGCAATAAAACGGAAAATTTGGTACAACCTACTTGATAATAAGCAGGCGCTGGATATAGCAGTAAGAGATCTGAAAGATAATGCTGACATATATATATAGAGGTTTAAAAAATGGCTAAAAAAGTAAGACTAACACAGGAAGAAGAGATCATCAGGATACTGAGAAAAGAGGGGTTTAGGAAGGTAAGCGAGAAAGATCTCAGAAAAGAGCCCTACAAGTCTCTTGCAAAGCTCCCTTCTTGTTTTAAAAAATAGTTTAACCAATAAACAAATAAACTATTCAACAGTGCTCTTTGCTCTCTGTGCCTTACCCTTTGCCCTATGCATCATGCAGTACGTAGGAAAAGAATATAAACCCGTAACCAATAACCCATAACCCATTGCCCATAACCTATGACTAATAAATCGTACGTTCTAATCACCCCTGCCCGGAACGAAGAGGCGGCTTGTAAGAGTATTGTATGGCCTTTTGGGCATAGCTATTTCATAAAATATTATAATATAATAAAACAATAGGTGTAAAAGGAGTTAAAAAATGGGTTATGCCACATATTATGAAGATGTCTTTTCAATAGAAGAAGTTTCTGAAATATTAAGAGTATCCAAAAAATATATCATGAAATTGATAAAAGAAGGAAAATTTGGCGCTATAAGAGTTGGCAATGAATACAGAGTGCCGAAATCAGTAATAGATTCTTTTTTTTGTCAGGCAATTACCAAGCCTTCTGCGACAGAAGAATATGCCTTTGGGATTTGGTCTCATAGGAGATTTCCTAAGGACAGCTTTGAGATCATAGACAAAATCAGGGCTAAATCAGATAAAAAAAGCATGTCAGTTATCACGTCCGAAGCTGAAAAAGATATTGGATGAACTATCTTCTTGACACTGACATTTTTATAGACTGGCTTCGCGGGAACAAAAATATTGCAAATTTTATTCATAAAACTCAAGGCATTTTTTTTTACTCGTCAGTAACGCGAAAAGAACTTCTATCCCTTGGTAATAGTACCTCAGAAAGAGAAAAGATATTAAACTTATTAAGGACAATGAGGATTATAAGAATTGATTCTGTCATAGCATTAAAGGCTTCTGAATTGCTTAATAAATATCACAATAGACCACTGTATAAAGCTGATTCTTTGATTGCAGCTACTGCTTGTGTAAAAAAGATGATTCTCGTGACACGAAACAGGAAACACTTTGAGTTTATTGAGGAGATTAAATTGCTTATTCCAGTTATAAAGTAGTCAACCTTGCACCCTATACCTTATACCTTATGGAAACTCGCAACACGCAACTCGGAACCCGTAACTCTTACGTCCTAATCACCCCTGCACGGAACGAAGAGGCATTTATAGAAAAGACAATCCAATCTGTTATATCTCAAACTATTCTGCCGAAAAAATGGGTTATTGTAAGTGACGGCTCAACTGATAAAACTGATGAGATTGTTAAGAAATATTTAGCAGATAATCCTTGGATGGAATTAATACGCATGCCTGAACATCGAGACCGAACTTTTGCTGCAAAAGTTACCTGTTTTAATGCCGGTTATGAGAAAGTGAATGACCTGCAATATGACATCATCGGCAATCTTGATGCAGATATATCATTTGACAAGGATTATTTAGAGTTTCTTCTTAATAAATTTGCTGAAAATTCGAAACTTGGCGTTGCAGGAACACCTTTTGTTGAGGACTCTGTTCATTATGACTACAGATTCACAAATGTTGAGCATGTCTCCGGTGCATGCCAATTATTCAGACGAAAATGTTTTGAGGAAATCGGAGGATATATTCCTATCAAAGGCGGCGGCATTGATTGGACTGCAGTAACAACCGCGAGAATGAAGGGATGGGAAACAAGGACTTTTACTGAAAAAACCTGCTTCCATCATAAAAAAATGGGTACAGGCAATGCCTTCAATGCTCTAACAGTAAATTTCAGACATGGAAAAAAAGATTATTATCTTGGTGGACATCCTGCATGGCAGTTGTTCAGATCCATTTATCAAATGACGAGAAAACCCTATATCATTGGAGGATTGTTACTTTTTATTGGATATGTATGGGCATTAATAACCAGAATGGAACGGCCTGTTTCCAGAGAGCTTATGCAATTTCACAGGACTGAGCAGATACAGAGGCTGAAGAATACTTTTTTGAAATTTTTCAAATTAAAATCTTTCAATTGCATACTCTAATAAAGTCATTGACCAGAAAATGCACCCCCCTTAAGTCCCCCCTTGGCAAGGTGGGATTTAGAGGAGTGGTTTTCATGCTCCTTTGTGCCGACTTGCCAGCATGATGTCATTCCTGCGGAAGCAGGAATCCAGATATAAAAATGCCTTGGATTCCGTGTCATGCACGGAATGACAACTCGGTAGTAACTAATAAGGTTAAGAAATGAAATAAACATTAGAAAATAGCATACATAAACTCGAGAAATGGGTAGAAGGCTATCAGTATAAAGGCTATGAACCATTTGATGGCCTCTCCTCTTATGTAAGACCACTGACCTTTGGCAATTTGTTCTTAGAGCGTATTTTGCAGCAACTCGTGAGACAAAGCCCTATCAATCTCCGACCAATTCTTGGTATCAAACCACAGGAATCTACGAAAGGCAGGGGATACATGGCACGGGGCTATCTTAATATGCTGAGGCTTACGAAAGACCATAGATATGAGGAAAAAGCTGTAAAGTGTCTTGACTGGCTGATTAAAAACAAATCTCCATATTATGAAAAATACAGTTGGGCCAATCACTTTGATTTTGCAAGCAGGTCAGGCAGATATGCGAAACACGAATCAATTATTGTATGGACTGCTCTTATTGGCCAGGCATTCCTTGATGCATATGAAGTGCTGGGAGATAAAAAATATCTTGATGTTGCAACGAGTGTATGTGGTTGGATTCTTAATTTGCCAAGAGAAAAGACTGATTCCGGTACATGTATAAGTTATCTTGCTTGCGAACAAAGTTCAATCCACAACTCCAATATGCTTGGTTCTGCAATGCTCGCAAGAACAGCTAAATTTACAGGTAATAAAGAACTGCTGAAAGTTGCAAAAGAAGCAATGGAATATAGCTGCTTAAGGCAGTTACAAAATGGAGCATGGTACTACGGTGAGGCAACAAATCAACACTGGATTGATAATTTTCATACAGGATACAATCTGGACAGCCTTAAATGCTACATTGAAAATACAAATGACAAAGCTTATGAAGATAATCTTCGAGTAGGTTTCGAATTCTTTAAGAATAATTTTTTTGAAGAAAGCGGAAGACCTAAGTATTATCATAATCGCACGTATCCTGTTGACAGCCAGTGCGCTTCTCAGGCGATAGAGACATTGGCCAACTTTGCTGATTACGATAAAAACTCTCTATCATTAGCGATGAAGGTTGCAAAATGGACAATTGCTAATATGCAGGATAAAGATGGTCATTTCTATTACAGACAATACCCTATTGGTATTAAGGCAAAAACACCCATGCTTCATTGGGCACAGACAACGACTTATAAGGCATTAGTACTTTTATTATCGAAAATAAGGACAAATCAACAACTGAATCCATAGGGATATAGAAATGGGGCATAATTTTATGACTGACTATAATGAGCGCATACTTATAACCGGCGCCAATGGTTTTATCGGTTCACGGGTTGTTGAAACACTTCTATCTCATGGATTTACGAACCTGCGATGTTTTGTAAGGCCTTCAAGTGACCTTACTGCATTAAACAAAATTATCACTTTATTTGATAAGGCTCGGATTAAAATAGTTCAAGGCAATCTGCTGTCACAGGATGATTGTAAAAGAGCAACAGATGGAATTTCAGTAATATATCATCTGGCTGCTGGGAGGGGAGAAAAATCTTATCCTGATGCCTTTATGAATTCTGTTGTAACAACAAGAAATTTGCTTGATGCAGCCTTGCAGAACTCTGTTCTCAAGCGTTTTGTAAATATTAGTTCTTTTACAGTTTATTCTAATTCAAAAAATCAAAGAGGCAGTTTACTTGACGAGACATCTGAAATAGAAGACCATCCTGAATTAAGAGGTGAAGCATATTGTTATGCAAAGGTGAGGCAAGAGCAATTGGTTATGGAATACGGCAAAAAATATAATATGCCTTATGTAATATTACGCCCCGGCGCTGTTTACGGTCCCGGAAATATTGGAATAACACAGAGAGTTGGTATCGGGACTTTTGGTCTTTTCCTTCATTTAGGTGGTTCTAATATAATTCCGCTGTCTTATGTTGATAATTGTGCTGAGGCAATAGTGTTGGCCGGTATTATAAAGGGTGTTGATAATGAAGTCTTTAATGTTGTAGATGATGATCAGCCCACAAGCAGACAATTCCTTAAGATGTATAAAAAAAACGTGAGACATTTTAAGTCAATCTATCTCCCCAAAACAATAAGTTATTTGCTTTGTTATTTATGGGAAAAATATTCTAAATGGTCAGAAGGACAGTTACCACCAGTGTTCAACAGAAAAAAATGGGCTTCGAATTGGAAAGGCAATAGGTATTCCAATAAGAAATTAAAAAGATTGTTAGGCTGGAAACAAAAAGTTGTTTTTTCTGATGCATTAGAACAATATTTTAAATACCAAAAGGAAGCAGGAAATAAATGATTAAAGTCGGCATTATAGGCTGCGGTAAGATTGCAGATTCACATGCTGAGCAAATTCAGAGGATTGCAGGCTCTGAGATTGTCGGAGTCTGCGACAAAGAAAAGTTGATGGCAAAACAATTGTATGAACGATTTCCTGTCAAACAGTATTTCAGCGATGCAAATAAATTATTAGAATTAAAACCTGATATTGTACACATAACAACTCCTCCTCAAAGCCATTTTGTATTAGGGAAACTATGCTTAGAGGCAGGAAGCCATGTCTATATGGAAAAGCCTTTTACTCTGAATACCAGCGAGGCAGAGCAACTTATTGGACTTGCAACTGAAAAAAAGCTGAAAATTACAGTTGGTCATGATGATCAATTTACCCACGCTACAAGACGAATGCGTGAATACATAAAAAATGGCTATTTGGGTGGGACTCCTGTACATATGGAAAGTTACTATTGTTATGACCTTGGCAACATTAATTACGCAAAATCACTTCTTGGTGATAAAAGGCACTGGGTGAGGTCCCTGCCCGGGCAGTTATTACAAAATAATATCAGCCATGGTATTTGCAGAATTGCCGAATTCCTAAAAGATGATAATCCTAAAGTAATAGCTAATGGTTTTACAAGTAAGTTTTTACAAAGCATGGACGAAACTGATATTATTGACGAATTAAGAGTTATTATTGAGGGCTGCGATAATGTGACAGCATACTTTACCTTTTCTTCACAAATGCGGCCTGTACTCCACCATTTTAGAGTATACGGACCCAAGAATGCATTAATTGTTGACCACTATAATCAAACAATTATCAAGGTTAATGGATGTAAATATAAAAGCTATTTAGATAAATTCATACCACCAGTTGTTTTTGCAAAGCAATATGCCGCTAATTTTATTCATAATATAAATCTTTTTTTAAAAAGAGATTTTCATATGAAGTCAGGAATGAAATATCTGATAGAGTCGTTTTATAAATCTGTTACTGAGAATGCACCTCTGCCAATTTCATACAGAGAAATTCTTTTAACGTCTAAGATTATGGACAGTATTTTTGAACAGATAAATGCTCAAAAATTAATTCGCAATAAAGACTTAGCAACAAAATGTTAATTATAAATGCAGATGATTGGGGAAAAAACCGTTTAGCGACAAATAATAGTTTGACATGTTTTAAAAATGGGAGAATCACATCGGTGAGTGCAATGGTTTTTATGGAAGATTCTGAGCGATCAGCAGAGTTAGCTTTGGAAAACAGCATTGACGTTGGGCTACATTTGAATTTTACGGAAAAATTTAGTAGCCATATTAAACCTACCCTAAAAGAATATCATCAGCATATTGCTAATTTTTTACTTAAAAATAAATATTGTTCTCTTGTATATAATCCTTTTTTAAAAAAACAATTTGACTATGTTTATAAAGCTCAATATGAAGAATTTGTTCGTTTATATAACAGAATTCCAACACATATAAATGGTCATAAGCACATGCATTTATGTACAAACATGATCATTGATAAACCAATTCCAAAAGGATTTAAAGTCCGCAGAAGCTTTTCGTTTGCTTCAGGTGAGAAAAGCGTATTTAATAGATTTTACCGCTACATTGTTGATAAGCAACTCACCAACAGGTATATTTGCACAGATTTTTTTTTCAGTATTTCGCCAGTAAATAATCCTGGGCGCTTACAACGTGTCATTAATATATCAAACTCTTCGAATGTTGAATTAATGGTTCATCCTGAAAAAGAAGATGAATACAATTGTTTAATGAGCGCAGAATACTTGAGCATGATTTCTAATGTTAAAAAATGTGCTTACTCAGAATTATAAAAATTAAAAGGGACTTAATATGATAAATTCAATACAGATTGATGATAAAGAATTTGTTATTATAGGGAAATTAATTAAAAAAATCAGATTAAATGATGAATGGATTGCTGATATCGAAAACCCTGATTCAATAATAAAGAAGTTACAGGCCGAAATGCATCGGCCAGATATTTTTACCTTTATGCAAAGGCTTCCAGAAACCACACCAAAATACAACTACTACATTGAATGGGAAAACATCGCAGCAATTCCTCTCAACGGATTTGATTATTGGTGGGGGAAAAAAATATCTTCAGACTCAAGGAATAAGGTTAGAAAGGCTCCCAAAAGAGGAGTTGATGTAAGGGTTGCCAAGTTTAATGATGAACTTGTAAAAGGGATAATGAATATATTTAATGAGATGCCAATAAAAAGAGGCAAATCTTTTCGTCATTATGGTAAAGACTTTGATACTGTCAAAAAAGAGTTAGCTGATGCATTAGATAGCTCAGAATTTATAGGAGCCTATTATCAAAATGAATTAATTGGATTTATTAAACTTAACTATACCGATAGATATGCCATGATTACTATGATTCTTTCACTTATGAAGCATTTTAATAAGTTTCCTAATAATGCTTTGATAGCTAAAGCAGTAGAAATTTGTGCAGAGAGAAAAGTCCCGTATATTACTTATACGACTTGGCGTAGCGGAACTCATGGTGATTTCCAACGACTCAATGGGTTCGAAAAATTTCCTGTTCCAAGATATTACGTTCCGTTGACTCTTAGAGGAAAAATAATCTTAAAATTAAAACTTCATCATGGAATTAAAGGAATGCTCCCAGAATGGGTAATAGGTCGCCTGCTGGATTTGCGAACAAAGTGGTATGAGAGAAAACTTGTAGGGAAATAGTTGAATGGTTAATTGGTAACTATTGATTACTGTATAACTAATGACCTATATAACCTTTTCCTTAATCTGTTACTCCCGCAGAGCCTGTCCTCGCTTTGTCGGGGATCACGGGAGTCCTTCTGAAGAGAGATTCCGGGCAAGTCCGATGCGGATCTCCGCGAGGAGTCGCTACGACCGGAATGACAAAAATGGGACATTACTTTTGCATCTTTGAATAGTTGAAAGGTAAATTAAAATGCCGGGAATTGTTGGAATTATAAGTAAAATATCTCAACGAGTAAACAATGAACACTTAAGCCTCATGCTTAACTGTATGATGCATGAGCCTTTTTATGCGTCTGGTAAGTATGTCAATGAACATCTTGGTCTTTATGCAGGCTGGACTACTCTTGAAGGCTCATTTTCAGACTGCATGCCTGTTTATAATGAAAAGAAGGATTTAATATTACTTTTCTCAGGAGAAAACTTTGTTGATAAAGAAGTGGTTGATCAGCTCAAAAGCCAAGGTCATGAATGTGGCAATTCTACTGAAGCAAGGTATTTGATACATCTTTATGAAGAGCTTGGAGAGGAAAGATTTCTGCAACAACTTAACGGATGGTTTAGTGGTTTACTGGTTGACTTGCGGCAGAATAAGACAATCCTTTTTAATGATAGATATGGAATGGGAAGAATTTATTATTATGAAGGAAAAGATGCTTTTTATTTTTCATCTGAAGCAAAGGCACTGCTTAAAGTTTGTCCGGAATTAAGAGAGATAGATTTAAAAGGATTAGGCGAATTTTTTACCTGCGGCGCTGTACTTGAGAATCGAACTTTATTCCCAAAGATATTTCTGTTGCCCGGAGGTTCTAAATGGACCTTCAACAATAGCAGTATAAAAAAAGATTTTTATTTCAGGCCGAGCGAATGGGAGAATCAACCTATTTTAGACAAAGAAACATTTTATAAAAAATTTAAAGAGACTTTTTTGCATATTCTACCCCGTTATTTTGATGCTAAACAACCAATTGGAATGTCTTTGACTGGTGGATTAGATACCAGAATGATTATGGCATGTATGAACCTTCATCCATGGACATTGCCTTGTTATACCTATGGGGGCATGTACCGTGACTGTTATGATGTGAAAATTGCAAGAAAAGTTGCTCAATTATGCCAGCAAACACATCAAGTTCTAAGGCTTGATGAGAATTTTTTGTCTGATTTTTCAGAAAATGCTGAAAAGACGATATATATCACTGATGGATGTACTGATGTCTCTGTTTCGCATGAAGCGTATCTTAATAGATTGGCACGCTCAATTGCTCCTGTTCGCATAACAGGAAACTATGGCAGTGAAGTCATCAGAAGCATTAATTATTTGAGAGCGGATATTCTCCCTGTTGGACTGCTTCAACCTGATTTTGAAAACTTAACCAAAGAGGCAGAACAAATATTTACCAAAGCAAATACAGGACATCAGTTGTCCTACGCAGTGTTCAGATTAGTGCCATGGCATCTATATGGTCGTCTCATTGCCGGACAATCACAGGTGACAACAAGGACGCCGTATATGGATAATGATCTTGTTGGTTTAATGTATCAGGCTCCTGAGGAAATTCGCAGAAGTAAAGAACCCTCTTTTCGTTTAATAGCTGACAGCAATCAAGCTTTAAGCGGAATTATGACTGACAGAGGTGTTGGCTGGAAATCAAACTATTTTTTTTCAAAACTGGCAAGGCTTTTCCGAGAGACATCATTTAAAGCAGAATATTTCTATAACCACGGAACCCCTGATTGGCTCGCAAGGCTCGATTACCGTTTCCGCAAGCTTCATCCTGAAAAACTTTTTCTTGGTCGCCACAAAATAGAACATTACAGGATATGGTTCCGTGATAACCTCTTTGATTACATCCAAAGTATTTTGCTTGATGAAAAGAGCCTGAAGAGACCCTATGTGAATAGACATTTTCTCGAGAAAATTGTCCAAGGCCATGTGAATGGACAAGGTAACTTCACAAGAGAGATCAATAGAATGCTCACAGCAGAACTTATTCAAAGGCTTTTGATTGAAAATATATAATTTGACATCACTTTTTGAGAAAAAATATTATGCCTCCTAAAATAGCCCTCATACTCTGTATTATCTTTATCGTTTATCTATTCAGAATCGACATTAAGCGGGATTCCAAGGTTTCTTATGCCCTTTGGATTCCATTGATTTGGCTACTAATTACAGGATCGAGACCCATTTCACTATGGCTAAATTTAGCGCCTATTTTGGATTCACCTGATGATTATTTGGAAGGCAGTCCTGTTGACAGGGCATTATATTTTGGACTCATTCTTGCAGGATTATTTATACTTTTAAAAAGAAAAATATTAGTCGTTCAGTTTGCCAAAGATAATCCTTGGATTTTCCTGTACTTCCTGTATGGTTTTATCAGTATTTTATGGTCTGACTATCCGCTTGTTTCATTCAAGCGGTGGATTAAGTTTGCAATTGGAAATAGTATCATGGTACTCATTATCCTCAGCGAACACTATCCCCTCGAAGCCATAAAAACACTCATCAGGAGATGTGCATACGTGCTTATCCCTCTATCAATTGTGCTTTATAAATATTATCCACATTTAGGCAGAAGATATCATAGTATGTCAGGTAAATTGACGATTACCGGTGTTTCTTATAGCAGCAATCTTTTAGGTACTTTGTGTCTGATTTGTGGCTTTGTTCTCGTCTGGAACCTTCTCAGTATATGGAAGGAGAGGAAAATATCCTCTGATAAAAAAAAAATATATGCTCACATTCTGCTGTTGGCTATGACATTTTGGCTGTTATGGAATGCTGACGCAGCAACATCATCTTTGAGTTTGATTGCCGGCATGTGTGTTATGCTTGGTCTCAGAATGCCAGCTATCAGGGAAAATATACAATCAATAGGGCGTTTTATTACTGTCATTTTTTTTCTTTTTTTACCATTGATCTTTCTGGTAGATTTTAGTGCTTTTTTGTCTGCATCAGTAGACGTTACCGGTCATTCTCAAACATTTTGGGGAAGGACCCAGCTATGGAAAGAGCTTATCACTATGGTGCCGAACCCACTTACTGGAGTTGGCTTTGAAAGTTTTTGGCTTGGGGACAGAATTGCAAAACTCTGGGAAAAACACTGGTGGCGTCCAACTGAAGCCCATAATGGCTATATTGAAATTTATTTAAATCTTGGTTGGATTGGACTTTTTTTGCTTGCTGGTTTCATAGTCTCAGCGTATGGAAAAATTCGCAGATTACTTCTTTCAGACTTTGATTATGGGCGATTCCAAATGGGTTTTTTCATAATGATTATACTTTATAATATTACCGAAGCAGCCTTCAAAGGAATACATCTCATGTTTATCTTTTTACTTTTTATTGGAATAGAATATCCACGTCTGCATCAGAAAAGTTTAAATGAACATGATTAAAAGTCCCATTTTCATTATAGGTCTTCCCCGCTCTGGTAGCACTCTATTTCACAATCTCATTGTGATGAATCCTAAGATCTTCAGACTGGCAGAAATGCATTATCTTAATCCATGGAGAAAGGATTTCAGATATTTCCTTAAAAATAAGGTTGGCGATTTATCGAAAGAAGAAAACATTAGAAAAATGATAGACATGATTTTTTCATCTGAGACCATTGATGGTATTACAGGCGCTTTCTGGCGATTTGAAAACATTGAGGCAGTTAAAAATCCTGAATTTAAAAGAGAACTCTATAACAAAATTTCAGAATCTGATAAATCTCTGGAAAGCATATTCAAAATATTGCTTGAAGAGCTTACCCGTTTCAGCGGATATAATAGATTTTGTGTAAAATTTCCTGTATATGTAAATAATGTTCCTGAATTATTAAAGTGGTATCCTGATTGTAAGATTATTCATGTTACCCGTGATCCGAGGGCAATAGCAATGTCAAAAACAAATGACCCTGGAGGAACAGCTGTAGTAATAAAAAAGTATCCCTACCTGAAATTTTTTATTAGAAAAGCAATGATAGCATTTGTTATAGTGCAATATATATGGTCCTCAAGACTACATCAGAAGTATAAAAATTATAAGAATTATGCCCTTTTCAAACACGAGGATCTATTGGCAGAACCTGAAAAGGTTTTGAAAGAATTATGCGAATTCATGGAAGTTGATTATGATCCCTGCATGCTGGAGCTTGATAAAGGAAGGCACGAACATCAATCATCAAGCGTGACTGAGAAAAAGACAAGGAACATTGACAAGAAAGCAGCAGTTAGATGGAAGGCGATAATTACTCCGTTTGAGAATATTATCATCACATGGCTGACCAAGAAAAGTATGAAGAGATTTGAATATAATCCTGAAACACATCCTGTTTTTAAAAATGATAAAGTGTGAGAAGAATCACATTATTAAACCTATTCTTCCTTTAAAATGATAGAGTAAATGACATATTTTATTTGAGGAGGACGCTATGAAAACAAAGAAACTTATTCTATGTTTGATTATTGGACTTTTATTAAATATTGTTTGGAATTCTGAATCTTATGCTGCAATAAAAAATGTTGTTAATAGCTCAGGGCAACCGAGTTGTGAGGCAGCAGATGTCCAGACAGCCATAAATATTGCAAGTGACGGTGATACGGTTTTTATTCCTGCTGGCAGTTGCACTTGGGATACGCAGGTCACTGTACCAAATACGAAGGGAATTATTTTGATGGGGGCTGGCGTTTCCAAGACTACGATAATTCATGGAACTGGGTCAACGGCATCATTAAAAATTACTGGGGCAGAAGGCAAACCATTTGTTGTGACTGGTTTTACTTATGATGCGAATTATACTGCACCTTCTACAGGGATTTTTAACGTAGTTGGGGATTGTAAAAACTTCAGAATCCACCACATGACAATGAAGAATAATACTGGTGGAGGCAGATTTTTGCATATATCTGGGTACACTTATGGAGTGATAGACCATGTAACATTTGATAATGACTATATGGGTATTGGTGTTTATAGTGGTGATGCCACTGGCGCTGATGCTGCATGGGAAAGACCATTAACTTTGGGAACTGCAAATGCTGTCTACATTGAAGATTGTACTTTTACACAAACAGGGGCAACTGGATATTTTTCTAATGATGGCTACCATGGAGCGAGAGTAGTGTTCCGATACAATACTGTCATAAATGAAGGGCTCAGTTTTCATGGATATGATACTGGTGCTCGGTCAATACATTCTTGGGAGATTTATAATAACACTTTTACTGTTACAAGCGGGCTTAGTCGGGGAAGAGCTATAAACATAAGAGGTGGCACAGGGGTTATTTTTAATAATACAATTACTGGGAATTATACAAACGCAATTATTTTTGATTATTACAGAAGTTGTACAAATCCGGACCATGTAGATTGTGGAGGTTCTACAACATGGGGACAATGTCAGACATTGGGTAAGGGCAGATGTGATGGCACAAATCCTGCGGATGGCAACCAAGACTCAACTGGTTATCCATGTAAAGACCAACACGGAAGAACTACTGATGCAGACCTCAACGGGATTCAAGATTCATCGCCTGTTTATGAATGGAATAACACTATAAATGGTGCAGATGCAGATATATCTATAAATACTTGGAATGGATGTGCTAATCCAGCAGCGTCTGACCATCTTCAATCTGGAAGAGATTATAACAATGATACTGAGCATCCGACTTACACATCTTACACCTATCCACATCCATTGACTAAAACACCCAGCAAACCAGAATCTCCAAGGTAAAAGAACAAATAGTTGATTGGTTGAATAGTTGATCAGGGCTGTTTTTAATAAACTAATAAACGAGTTACCAGTAAACTAAATGTGGTTGAATGGTTGTTGATATGCCAATGGTTACCTTTTCTGCTAAAATAGGGTAGGATAAACTAAGGGAGGAAACAATGGAAAAAGAAATAATTTTCGTTATAGAAGAGTCTGTGGAAGGTGGATACGAGGCCAGAGCTCTTGGATATTCTATTTTTACTGAAGCAGACACATATGAGGGTGTAAAAAAAATGGTTCTCGATGCAGTCACGTGTCACTTTGACGAGCCGGAGCGGCCCAAAGTTGTACGTCTTCATATGGTCAAGGATGAACTTCTTCCAGTATGAAACTGCCGAGAGATATCGGAGGGTCAGAATTAGTAAAACTGCTTTTGCGTTTTGGATATAGACAAACTCGTCAGACAGGAAGTCATATCAGGTTGACATCTTCAATAAGAGGCAAAGAACATCATTTAACAATTCCTAATCATTCGCCTATCAAAGTAGGCACATTAAATTCCATAATCACTTCCATTGCAGAATACCTTGAGATTGATAAACAAAGCGTTATTAACGAATTTTTTAAATAATAAATTCCGCAGGTTTTCTTTGAACAGGCTCAAAGTAGTCATACGGCATTAACAAAACGTTTGAATGGTTATATTGCATATCTCAAAAAGAGAAAACAAGAAGATACAGAATAATCCAGTCAACTAATAAACCAATCAACCAATTTACCAGTAAACTAAGCGTGGCGCAAGGAGAAATGGAAAACAAGAGGGTTGTGATATAATATTTTTAAGTATAGCCTTAAGGAGGTGCAGAAATGTTAAAAGTCGAAAGTTTAACAATAAAAGAAATAAGAGAAAAGTATCCGAATGAATGGGTGCTCGTAGAATACGAAGATGTTGATTCTGAATTTAATGTGATTAGAGGCCACGTGATTGCCCATTCACCAGTAAAAGAAGAAATTTATAAGATTCTTATGGAAACAAAAGGCAAAAATGTTGCTATAGAATATACCGGTCGCATTCCTGAAGATCTCGCTGTAATGTTTTAATGAAAAAATACAAGCTGGAAAATTCAGGCTCTCTTCTTATTACAAAGGCAGCTATTGCAGGCACTGATGGTATTAAGATATTGAACTTGTTGGTAGATACAGGTTCTTCCTTTACAATTATTCCATTCGAGGCTTTAGAATCCTGCGGTTGCAGTCCTGTTGAATCAAATAAACATATCCGCATTGTTACCGGCAGCTGATTTATTGTTGCTCCTGTCACTCAATTAAATTGGTTCAGCACATTAGGTGTGAAAATAGATAATTCATCAACAGGTAAACCACTGGTTTGACCAGTGAGACTTGAAAAGGTTTGACCTAAAAGGATTAAGTAAGGTATTCCTCCTGAGAGGCTTGACGGAGTCAAAGTCAATCAGGAGGAATAATGGACAATTACAAAAGCTTAACACACTCGCGGTATGATTGTAAGTATCACGTAGTGTTTGTCCCGAAGTTCAGGAAGAAAACCCTGTTCGGGAAGATCAGGCAGTATCTGAAAGGCGTGTTTCACGAACTGGCAAGGCAGAAGGGATGTGAAATCATGTCTGGGCACATGGCGGTTGATCATGTGCATATGTGTATTTCGATTCCGCCTAAATATGCGGTATCCGAAGTGGTCGGATATCTGAAGGGCAAGAGTGCTATTGCAGTGGCCCGACAGTTCGGACAAAAGCAGAAGAATTTCAATGGTGAGAATTTTTGGGCAAGAGGCTACGCGGTATCTACGGTAGGCTTTGAACTGGAAAAGGTCCAAGAGTATATAGCTCACCAAGAAACGATAGAAAAGGAACAAGAAGAGGGCAGATTCTAAAAAACTGTAAACGGCCGTCTTTGAGACGGCTTATAAACCGTCAAGCCTCCCTCTCTGAGGGAGCGATATGACTTTAATGTTGTTGCGCATACCCTTCCTTTTAGCGGCCCGATTGATGGACTTCTCGGCATGGATTTTCTAAAAAGAATAAAGGCACGAATTGATTTAGAAAATGGGCTTATTGAAATTTCTGAAAAATAAATAAAAAATTCTACTCAATTCTCGAATTTAGTTTTTAAAAAAACAATCCTTTAAACATGACTAAACAAACATCTCACAAAATCGCATACAACTGTAAGCATTTCTTAGGTGATCGGCCATGCAAATGGCACAAGCAAGAAGGGGTGATTTGTGAATGTGAGCACTATATCCCCTTAAAAGAAAACTTGCTCATAATCAAGCTTGATGCCATAGGTGATGTGCTGAGAACTACCTGCCTGTTGCCGGTTATAGCAAAGGCATGGCCTGAATTGCGAATCTCATGGATAACCCGTCAGGAATCAGTTCCATTGCTTGAAAACAATCCGTATATCACAGAAGTTATTCCCTACGGGGCTGATGCATTGGTTAATCTCGCATTAAGAAAATTTGATAGGGTAATTAATCTGGATGCAGGCAAGATATCTTCTGGCATGGCAGCGATAGCCAAGGCTAAAGAGAAGATTGGATATGTACTGCATGAAGGCGGCTATGTCACGGCCACGAACAATGCTGCTGAGGAATGGCTACAAATGGGTGTTTTTGATGATCTGAAAAGGGCAAATATACGCACCTATCAGGAGATTATGTGCTCTATTCTCAGTCTTCCAACAGATGGGATGAAATATGTACTTGAATTAACTGAAACTGAAAAAGCAGAGGGTCAAAGGCATCTCTTGAACTTAGGCCTTGATTTAAAGAAACCAATCATAGGAATCCATACCGGAGGCGGTGGAAGGTGGCGGCTGAAACAGTGGGAAGAAGAAAAATTTATTGAACTGATATCCCAATTGGCGCTTAAAGATTTGCAGGTTCTGTTGTTTGGAGGACCGCTTGAAAGAGAACTAAACAAACGGATTATGGCAAGGGGTAACAGCTTAGTCTTTGATGCAGGCTGTGACAATGAAGTCAGATATTTTGCGTCGTTAATCAATTGCTGTTCAGTTGTTCTGTCTGGGGATTCGCTTGCAATGCATATAGCGCTTGCAATGGGTCAGCGTGCGGTTGTGCTGTTTGGGCCGACAAGCAATACAGAAATTGAACTTTTTGGATTAGGTGAAAAGGTTATTTCTGACTTGGACTGCCTTGCCTGCTACAAAAAGGATTGTGATTTCATCCCGAATTGCATGGATTCGATTTCAGTTGATATGGTTAAACAGGCGATTATAAGGCAAGTGACTAAAAGCAGTGATGGAAAATAATAAAATGAAGGTGTCTTTGCTCACTGGCGGTATGGACCCGCACTATGCATTGAGCCTGATGTCTGGATTAATAACAAGAGAACTTCATATTGATTTTATCGGGAATGATGAGATGCAGAAGTCCGAGTTTGTTAAAAACGCAAATGTTAATTATTTCAATCTGCGCGGAGACCAGAATTCTCAGGTGTCTCTTAGAGAGAAGATGCTTCGTGTCATAAGATATTATTTAAAGCTATTAAAATATGCGGCCTTTGCTGATTCAAAACTATTTCATATCCTGTGGCTGAATAAACTCATGTTTTTCGACAGCATTTTATTGAACACATACTATAAACTCCTCGGCAAAAAAATTGTTTTTACAGCTCACAATGTCAACGCAGGGGAACGGGACGATAATGATTCCCTTATTAACCGGTTCTCCTTAAGATTTCTATACAAAATAGTTGATCATATATTTGTACATACAGAAAGGATGAAACTGCAAGTAGTTGAAGATTTTAATATAGAAAAAAACAAGGTGACAGTGATTCCTTTCGGAATAAATAAATATACTCCAAAAACTTCTTTATCAACTGAACAGGCAAGAATAAGATTACAGATTAGAAAGGATGAAAAAGTTATTCTTTTTCTGGGGAACATTGCGCCATATAAGGGACTGGAGTTCTTGATATCAGCATTAGCCCGGCTGAAAGAAAGAAATTACGAAACAAAATTGCTTATTGCCGGAAGAATAAAAAATTGTGAGTCATACTGGAAAAGTATTATGCAACTAATAAAAGAAAATAATCTGGAGGATTGTATCATCAGCAAAGTTGAATATATTCCGGAAGAGGATATTGAAATGTATCTTAAATCTGCGGATGTTTTGATACTGCCATATAAACATATTTTTCAGTCAGGTGTTCTCTTTTTGGCCTACAATTTCGGTCTGCCGGTAATCGCAACTGACGTCGGTTCTCTGAGAGAAGACATCATTGAAGGCAAGACAGGTTTCATCTGCAAACCCGAAGATCCTCAGGACTTGGCTGAAAAAATTGAGATGTATTTTCAAAGCGACTTATATAAAAATTTAGAAACTAACCGCCAAAATATTATCGAATATGCGAATGAAAAATATTCATGGGAAAAGATCGGGGAGAAGACAATGGAGGTGTATAAAGAATTGTTGATTGGTTGAATGGAAAATTGGTTGATTGGTGGAGCAGTGATTAATGACGGATGAAAGACTCTTAAGACTGATTGTTATTGATCCTAAAATAATGCTTGGGAAGCCGATTATTAAGGGGACAAGGCTAACTGTAGAAATAATTGTCGAAAAGATTGCCTACGGTGGGACAACAGAAAGCATTAAGAAAGACTATCCTTTTCTTACAGAAGATGATATAAAAGCTGCTCTTCTCTATGCTGCCAAGAGATTGGCTCACGAATAAGTATACGCTGCATAACTTGACCTCGGCCTGAAAAGCAAGGCATAAGGCGTAGGGTTGAAGGCATAGGGTGCTATGCACGAGGCAGAAAACAAGGTTAAGGTCAAGGTATGAGGTAAAGGCGGATGCTATAAAAAACAACGATTAGTTCCGAAATTTGGTATAATTGTCAAGGAGGTGATTTAAATGTCTTCAACAGTTTTGAAGGAAAGGACAGTAAAAGATTTAACAGTCGGAGAATTTAAACGCTTAATACAAGAAAGTATAGCAGAAGATATAGAAGCATGGGAAGAAACGTTTAAAATTATGGCTGATAAAAGTCTTATGGGGCAGATCGAAAAGGCTGAGAAGGCACGAATTGAAGGAAGGAAAACTGATTTTATTTCATGGGAAAAAGTAAAGAGCGGTGTATAAGCTTGAATTTTATAAACAGGCAGCCAGATATTACAAGAAACTCGATGCAAAAACACAAAAAAGAATTAATATTGCTGTAGATGAAATGATTAAAAACCCATTTGAAGGACTTCACATCAAAAAACTTAAGGGAAGATTGGAAGGCAAATATCGGTATAACATAGGGAGTCTTAGGATTATTTATTATGTAGATGTAGCAGATAAGACTATTTATGTGGATGCTATTGGCCCAAGAGGAGATGTATACAAATAGTTTTTGTCCATCCGCAAAACCCTCGTCATTTCATATATAAATAACCAATAAACCAGTAAACAAGTAAACTAAGTGTGACATAAGGCGTAATAACTTAATTCTTTATTAAATAACTGATTTCAACTATCATATCAATATGAGAAAAGATGCTGAGAACTATCTGCTTTCTTCTGAATATGATCTTCAGACAGCTGAACATATGCTTAAAACTGGCAGGTTTGTATATGTAATTTTCATGTGCCATCTCGCAATTGAAAAAATCTTAAAAGCTATAACAGCTGAGAAAACAGACAAAATACCGCCAAAAACACACAACCTGATTTATCTTATGAAACTTGGCGATATTACACTACCTGAAGCCCTCTTTGAATTTATCACGAAAATAAATAATGCGAGTATTGTTACAAGGTATCCTGAAGATTTTGAAAAACTCATCGAGTCATACCCTGAGAATATATCTGTGCAATACCTCGCAAAAACAAAGGAGACCATTGTATGGTTAAAACAGAACGAGAGATTAAAGAAATAATTGATAGATTTAAGCTCGAAGTAGAGAGGTTGGGCGTTAAGTCAGAGAAATTAATACTGTATGGGTCATATGCAAGAGGGAATCCTAAGGAAGAGAGTGATATAGACCTTGTGGTTATATCTGATGATTTCAGGAATATGAATCTCAGAGAGCGGCTTGAATTGCTTGGCATTGCAGCAGGCAGGGTTTTTGAGCCGATAGAGGCGTTGGGATATACAGAAGAGGAAATAGAACGTGAAAAAAAGGGAACTTTTTTAGAAGAAATATTTGAAAGCGGAAAACAGGTTGCTTTAATCTAAGATGGCGTAGCTCACTGGTGCCGGGCGCTGAGCGCAAAGGGCAAAGAGCAAGGCGGAAGGCAATTGAACTTCTTGGCTTGTTGTTTTAAAATATATCTGAAAGGATGTAGATGATATGCCCTTTATACAGACGCTATATGAGCACATTGCATTAGATGAAAAAGGCATGCCAGTGATTGCCGGCACCACAATGAAAGTGGTTGAGCTTGTAGTTGAGAAATTGGCACATGGATGGAGTGCGGAAGAACTGCATTTTCAGCATCCATATCTTACGCTTGGCCAGATTTATTCGGCGCTTGCATACTATGCTGACCATCAGGACAAGCTTGAAAAGGACATTGAGAGGCGTCTTAAATTAAGCGCTGATCTTGAAAAAAACACATTACCATACGCCAACGTGCCGGTCAAGTCTTTTATGGTGTAATATATGCCCATCATCTGAAGGTTTCGATAGTCACCTGTGTTAAAGATATCGAACAGATATCAAAATTTGGTGATATTGAAGAAATGAAAAATCAGGTTATATTTTTGCCCCTCAAGAAATAAGAAAAACTCCGCCTGATTTTTGAGTAATGAAACAATCCTTTAAACATGACTAAACAAACATCTCACAGAATCGCATATAACTGTAAGCATTTTTTTGGCCTACAATTTCGGTCTGCCGGTAATCGCAACCGACGTCGGTTCTCTGAGAGAAGACATTATTGAAGGCGAAACAGGTTTCATCTCCAAGCCCGAGGATCCTCAGGACTTGGCTGAAAAGATTGAGCTTTATTTTCAAAGCGACTTATATAAGAATTTAGAGTCTAAACGGCAAAAGATTATTGACTATGCAAATGAAAAATATTCATGGGAAAAGATTGGGGAGAAGACAGTTGAAGTGTATAAGAAACTCATAGAAGAAGGTTAAGGTTGAGGGTGAGGTTAAGGCCGAGGTTAAGGCCGAGAAGAAAAGCGGTAAGCGGCAAAAAACGGAATCGGATAAGAACAGGAAGGGATGCAGGAGAAACAATATCTCATTTTGCTTGATGTCAACGCAAGAAAGAGACATTATCATATTACAGAATCAGGCGTTGTGATAAAATTTGTTGTTCAGTTAGAAATAAAGGCAGGAGGAGACTGGAAAGAGGTAATCCGCTACGACTGTGAACATGATTATGCACATAAAGATTGTTATAATATAAAAGGTGATGAAAGGAAAATAAATATCTTCCTCAGCTATGAAGATGCTATGACACTGGCAGATGAAGATATAAATGATAACTGGGAGAAATACAGGGAGAAGTTTTTGAAAGGAGATTTTACATGTTAGATAATAAAAATCGATTTACAGAAAAGAATACGATTCTTGTAAAAGAGTTTGACAGATATGTCATGGAACATCCTGATTTTGCAGAACAGTTGCCCGACAATGCCCTGATAGTGATGCAGATGGAGGGTGATGATGAATTTAACAAGTGGGCAAGGGAAACTGCAACCAAAATGGCTGAAGGGGATAACCCGATTGTTTATGTAATTATTACTGAAATAAAACCTGTGAGGTCTCGAATCGAAAGACTGAAACTCGAACTGGTTGCTTGATTTTTATCCTGAAGGAGAGATATCAAAAATGGCTACTCGCTTCACTTGTCCATAAATGAAAAGCTCCGCTCGGTTTTTGGAAGAATCGTGAAAAGAAAATACTATAGAAATAGTTAATTGGTTGAGTAGTTGAATGGGCTGTTTTTAATAAACTAATAAACGAGTTACCAGTAAACTAAATGTAGTTGAATGGTATGCCGTATGCAGTATTTATGTTAAAATTATATTAAAATAACGCAATGAGGTGATAAATATGGAAAAAGTCAAACTATTAGATAAAGGGATAATAGAACTACCACAAGAGGTATGCAAAAAAAACAGACTTGAAAAAGGCGATGAGTTTGATCTCTTTTTTGATTCTGAAACAATATATCTTAAGAAGGTTTATAAATCCATCAAAAATACTTCTTTTATAGAGATAGCTGCTCCTTTCAGGGCAATGGCAAAGAAGGAAAAATTAAAAGCAGAGGATGTTGCTGATGAAATAAGAAAATATAGGAAGACAGGGTAAGAACACTTTTGAAAAGAATTGTCCTTGACACAAATACCCTTATTTCAGGGCTTTTATGGGATGGGAAGGAAGCCGGGATTATCGAAAGAACAGAAAAAAAAGAAATTAAGCTGTTTATATCTCCAGCGCTGCTTGATGAGTTAGAAGGTGTTCTGAAGAGAGAGAAATTTTGCAAAAGGCTTGAGGGAAAAGAATATACGGTAGATAAAGCGATTTCGAAAATTGTATTAATAGCTACTTTAGTAGAGCCGATTCATAAAATAAATGTAATTAGAAATGACCCTGAAGATAATCGAGTATTAGAATGTGCTGTTTCTGCAAGGGCAGACATTATTGTTTCTGGTGATAGCCATTTGTTAGACATAAAAAATTATTCTGGAATTGATATTATGACAGCCACTGAGTTTATAAAAAAACTCAAAGGCCATGTTTGATAACTGCCTAACCTGCTTTAATTGCCTGTGAATTTTACAAGAAAAACCCTGTCTGATTATTGGATAATAAAACAATTTTTTTAAAATGACTAAACAAACATCTCACAAAATCGCATATAACTGTAAGCATTTTTTTGGCTTACAATTTCGGTCTGCCGGTAATCGTAACCGACGTCGGTTCTCTGAGAGAAGACATCATTGAAGGCGAAACAGGTTTCATCTGCAAACCCGAGGATCCTCAGGACTTGGCTGAAAAAATTGAAATGTATTTTCAAAGCGACTTATACAAAAACTTAGATGAGAATCGTGAAAAGATCATAAAATATGCAAATGAAAAATATTCGTGGGAAAAGATCGGTGAGAAGACAGTCGAAGTGTATAAAAGATTGATTAATTGAGTGGTTGAATGGTCGAATGGTTGATTTATTGGTGATAGATAAATAGCTGGATATGGTAAAATGAAGAAAAAGAGGAGGTGAGTCAAGGTGTCTATTCTGACATTATCTACACCGATAAAAGAGATACTTGAAAAGATAGGCGGTGAGCCTGAAAACAGAGCAGTCGAGTTATTAATCTCTGGTATAAAAGAAAATCTGAAAGAATGCGAGCTTGAAATATTGGAGTTCGAAACAAAATACGGTTATTCCTTTGACGTATTTAAAGAAAAATTAGCCTCCGGACACCTTGGTGATGAATTTTCATATAGCGTAGAGAAAGATGCCATGCGGTGGGAGGATTTGATTATTGAGAAAAAAAACTGGATAGAGGCAATTAAGAAAATAGAACATCTGATGAGATGAAAGTTGAGGATTTCAAAGATGATCTCATCTCAGCATTAAAACATGCATTTCCTGATGCAAATATCGCCCTCATAGAAAAAAGAGGAGTAATTTTAGAGGCAAGAGTTCAGATTTCAGATACAATTTTCATTGAAGTCTATTTTAGTTCTGTCACTTCTAAGAAAAGTTTTGCATTAATCAAGAACAATCAAAGGATTTTTGGTTATGACAATTATCAGTATTGGCATATCCATCCTATAAATGATCCAACAACTCATGCTAAATGTGAAGAGCCCTCAGTTGAGAAGGTTTTCGAAGAAATGAGAAAAATTATCGCAGCGACAAACTTTTAAATCATTTTTAATCGGGAAATATTGAAAGGTTATATCGCATTTCTCGAGAGAAAGAAACAAGAAGACCTGTAATTTATCCAATAAGCAGTCAACAAATAAACGAGTAAACCAATCGAATGAAGAAATACCTGCCGTTTATTTTAAATATTGCTATTAAAGCAGGTAAAGCAATTCTTGATATCTATTATAATAAAAACTTTGATGTTACATACAAGGATGACAAGTCGCCATTGACTATTGCTGACAGGCAGTCGCATGAAATCATTATGAGGCATTTGTCTGAAAAACCCTTTGGTGATTTTCCCATTCTCAGCGAAGAAGGAAAGGATATCCCCTACGAAGAAAGAAAAAGATGGGAATATTTCTGGCTTGTTGATCCGCTCGACGGCACAAAAGAATTCATCAAAAGGAATGGAGAGTTCACTGTAAATATAGCCTTAATCCATAAGGACAGACCGGTTCTCGGCGTTATATATGTCCCTGTAAAGGATGTGCTTTATTTTGCAGCAGAAGGCATCAATGCATATAAGTTAGTGAAAACCGGGATTGTCGAGGAATTCAGCAGAGAGTCAGGCAATAGAATGGAGATATTGCAGAGTATAATAAACAATTCCGCTGAACTCCAGCTCGGCCAATCAACCAATCAACCAATCAACCATGTCACGATTGCAGGCAGCCGTTCACATTCTACAAAGGAGCAGGAAGAGTTTCTGGATGAGATTAAGAAGAAATATAAAGAGGTTGAGTTTATATCTGCCGGAAGTTCTCTGAAGCTCTGTCTTGTTGCTGAGGGCAGGGCAGATATTTACCCGCGTTTTGGATCAACTATGGAATGGGATACTGCAGCAGGACAGGCAATTGTTGAGCAGGCAGGAGGGCAGGTTTTAGATATGAAGACAAAGAATCCCTTGGGATATAATAAAGAGAGCCTTTTAAACCCATGGTTTATTGTGTATGGAGAAAAAAAATATAAACATGCTATATCCTGTTTATAACAAATGTGAATAAATGCTTTCTGCTTCGCAGATATTTATAAAAAGGGAGAATTAAATGAACGAAAAGGAAAAAAATCTTTATTGGCACGCGCATTCTGTAACAGCCGACGACAGATGGGAAGCATATGGATACAGGAGCTGTGTTATCTGGTTCACCGGTTTATCAGCAGCAGGTAAGTCCACTATAGCAAATGCATTCTGCAGGAAACTGCATGACACGAAGATTCAAAGCTATGTGCTGGATGGCGACAATGTCCGTCATGGACTGAACAAAAATTTAGGATTCAGCCCTGAAGACAGGAAGGAAAATATACGCAGGATTAGCGAGGTTGCAAAGCTTTTTGTTGATGCAGGATTAATTGCAATGACTGCGTTCATATCGCCGTACCGGGAAGACCGCAATGGTGCAAGAAACCTTTTAAAAACCGGAGAATTTCTTGAGGTGTTTGTAAAATGTCCTATCTCAGAGTGCGAAAATCGTGATCCCAAAGGAATCTATAAGAAAGCAAGGGCTGGTGAGATAAAGGAGTTTACAGGAATCTCAGCGCCTTACGAAGAGCCTGAAACCCCGGAAATAATATTGGAGACAGATAAGATGAGTCTGGAGGAATGCACAGATAAACTTCTGAACTATCTGATAAAGAGAGACTATATACATCAGTCGAAATTGGTGGAAAAAGGTTAAGGCCAAGAAAACTTGACCTCGGCCTCAGCCTCGGCCTGTTTCTAAGGAGGTCGAGGATGAGAGTGAAGAATAATGAGCCTGAAAAGCACTATTCCGAGGAATGTTCCGAATATGTTACATATCAAATCCGTAAGGGAAGAATTTCTTGTCGGGAGATAGACCTGAATCAGTTCAATGGAAAGACTGATTAAACTGCCCAGAAGCAGGGTTATAAATGAGATGCTATTTTTTGAAAAGAATTTTGATTTATTAAAAAGGGCTGAAAAGAAAAAGCCAAGAGGAATGAATCCAATAATATTAATAAATATGTCTTGGAAGTGTAGTGCTTTTATCCTGAAATCTTTCAATGGCGTATCTAAAATATGTTTCTGGAGCATCTGAAAGGTTGATGGCATTAAGAGAGGGTTCTGTTGTCCTGCCTGGTTATGCACAGATGTTCCTTTCTGCTCATCAAAGAGGTAGAGGGCAATCGGTTCTTCTTTTTTTAATAATGCCGCTTCTCCTTTTGTCCATGCCTGATAATGCTGGAAGACCTTATCCTGCGCTAATGAATGATTATAAATGGCAATTCCAAAAATATTTCCTTTCCACGGACTTTTGCCTGACGGAGAGTTGCCGAGGATAAGTTGAGCTGCTATTTCACTATTCGCGATAAGACTAAAGTTTGGATAAAATTTTGCAAAATTACCATTTAAGTAGATTTTCGTCCCCTCTTTTTCAGAGGATACAGTGATTAATCGTTTTTCATTGGATATAAGAGCATCTCGAAGCCTGATTCTGCTGTCAGGGAAAGACCGGAAAATCTCAAGAGTTGATTTCCACTGTCTGAAGGCAATTATTTCAATCTCTTTGCCATCATAGAAGGAAAGGAAATGTCCGGCATCTGATTTGGTCGCTCTAAAAGGTTCTAATAAAATTTCAAAAGTGATTGGGTTGTTGTGTAAAAGAGAGCTTTTTAAGTTGAATGATCCGGTATATGTTATTCCACGACCGTAAAAAGAGACGCCATTACTATTCTGTAACCACTCCACTTCATTTTTGGGATGAAAGGACAGAGGCCATAGCCCAACCAGAAAGATTATTATTAAAGTAATAATGACGGTGACTAAAAGAAGTTTATTATTCATATTCTTCATAGTTTTACTGTATATTATTATATATAAATTTTCTGAATCAAGGACAAATCTATGAAACAAAGAAATCTATTATTTATATTTTTCTTTCTGGTGATAGCAGCAATCTTTTATGCTCCGGTAAAGAACCTGCTAATCCTGTCTCTGCGTTATAATGAGCTTTACTCTCATATTGTGTTAATTCCTTTTGTAAGCATGTATTTTATTTATATTGATAAAAATAAAATATTTTCGAACATAGGATACTCTGCTAAAGCCGGAATCCCTTTAATCATTATTGGGGTCATATTATTTCTTTGGGGTAAGACGCAGGGTTCAGGGTTTAATCAAAACGATTATCTCTCATTAATGACATCTTCAGCAATAGTAATGCTGATAGGAGGCTTTGTCTTATTTTATGGTTTGAAAGCCTTTAAAGCTGCCATGTTCCCTTTGTTTTCTCTTGTATTCATGATACCTGTTCCCAGTTTAATAATGGACAGTTTCATTGCCTTTTTACAAAGGGCCTCTACTGAGGTTGCCTATATTCTTTTTACCCTCACAGGGGTCTCTTTTCTAAGAGAAGGTTTTGTCTTTCATCTTCAGGGGATTAGCGTTGAGGTTGCAGAACAGTGCAGCGGGATACGCTCAAGCCTTGCCCTATTTATCACCAGTATTATTGCAGGCAAGATGTTTCTGAATACGTCATCAAGAAAAGTGATTCTGGCATTATCAGTTTTCCCAATTACTGTATTTAAAAATGGCGTAAGAATAGTAACGCTTACACTCTTAGGCATGTATGTAGATCCGAGGATACTTGACAGCAATCTTCATAAACGGGGCGGGATTCCTATTTTTATCCTTGCCATTATGCTTTTGCTGTCTGTGCTTTGGATTCTGAGAAAATCCGAAGCGATTAAAAAGAAAGGCTGAGGCTAAGGTCGAGAAAAAGGAAAGGTTTAGGTTAAGGTCAAGGAAGAAAGAAAGGATTAGACTAAACCAGTTTCAGAAACTTTTAAGGTGTTTTGGGGACCTCAGTAGAATAGTCGCTATCATTTCCGAGCGAATTGTACGCTGTTATGACTATATAATATGTTGTACCTGTAGTAAAATTTGCATTTCCAGTAAGGGCAAAACTGCACTCTGTTGATGTGGATGGACTAGTGCATGATGTAGGACAGGGATCGCATCCCAAATCTATGGCCCTGGTATACTGACCTGAAGAAGTACCGTAATATATCCTATATCCAACAAGATCATTGGGCGCAGTTAAAGGTGTTGTATCTGTATTTGTCGTCGGCGAATTCCACGTGATGGTTACGGATGGTGTAGATGGTGGTTGGGTACTTCCGCTGCTACCTCCGCCTCCGCCACCGCAGCCGGCAAGAGCTAACGATAAAGCGAGAAAGCAAGAAAGCGTGAAAGGAAGAAAACGGGCAAGCTTGAAAGCGTGATAATTAGAAAGATTACCCATGTTTACGCTTTTTCTTTATTTCAGCAACTATATCTTCAACGCGTGTTGTTCCCAGCCACTGCTCTCTCTCTTTACTATAATCTCCAGTGCCGGTTTCAAATTGTTGAAGGAAGCGAATCATCCCTATGGGGCCTAAGGCTTTGGTAAGAGCCTTTATTCCCTTTTGTCTCATAATCGTTGGATTCATTATTTCTGTTTTCATTTTTCCAATACCTCCAGTAACCAGTTAACAGGATTTTTCAGGTATATTTTTAGTATATCACTATTTTGTAGAGCTTTACGAAGTAGACTGTCATCTGTTGTTAATAAAACATTGACGGTACCTTTTTCGGCACATGCAATGTGTAAAGCATCATAAGGTTTAAACCCTAAATTTTTCAGTTCTACTGCACGATTTTCGATGTTCTCGTTAATGTTAATATAGGCGGTATGCATGTCTGATAAAATATGGACCTTATGTTTTCTTTCTTCCTCAGGAATTTTGGAAATTTCTATATCTATTACTTCGCTGCCAATCAAATCCCAATTTTTCTTTTGACAATGGCTTAAAATTGAAAGAACCGCCTCTGATTCAAGATGTACTCTATCTTGAGTTTGGTCATCAAAAGGGCGATTTAAACAACATACATCAAGATAAATTCTCATGGTCATGTTTTTTATTTAAGCTTTCACGCTTGTAAGCCTGTAATCTTTCTATCTACCCTCTTTTTTATGAAGTTTTAGATATACAATACCAATAACCATAACAAAAATAACAAAAACAATCAAAATATATTGTATATATTTTACGCTGTAAAATATTGGTGTCAATAGAATTCTTGTTAATGTCCTGAGGTTCTCATGCCTTGAGATAATATCTGCACTTGGAGGAGATGTCCTGTAATATAATGATACAAATATCTTTCCTAATGGATTTGTGAGCAGATATTTGTCCCTGAAGCGTCTGAGCACCATAACATGTGGATCAAGATAGCTTCCATAGGCTGCGGTTGCAATGAAGCAACCTCCACCGCCTCCGCTGCCTGAAGAACTGGAAGCGCCTGAAACAGTAATTGTGGTTTCGCCTGTGGCTGTGGCTCCCTGATTGTCTGTAACCCTTACCCTGACTGTATAGGTGCCAGGGTTGTTATATGTATGAGAGACAGGATTGTTTGATGTTGTTGCATCATAAGTGCCGTTTCCGTCAAAGTCCCATTCATACTGAACTATTGTTCCGTCAGGGTCTGATACTATAGTTGAGAATGTGACTGCAAAAGGTGCTGTACCGCTGGATGAGCTTGGAGTCAAAGACTGTACAGAGGGCGGCTGGTTTGTAGCTGATTCAACTATAATTGTGTCGTCTGATGTGTCATCTGTGATGTCGAGCCTTATCCTAACTCTTTGGAGGTTAGAAACTGCTGATGCTCCCCCATTGTCTGTGACCCTCAGCTTTGGCTTGTATGTGCCGGCATTTATATAGGTGAAGGATGTGCTTGAAAGAGTAGCTGTGTTATTCTCATATGCTCCGTCTCCGTCAAGGTCCCATTCATAGGTTGCGATATAGCCGTCTGAATCTGAGGCAGATGCAGAGAAATTTACAATCAGCGGCTTGACGCCTCGCGCAGGGGCTGCAGCAAAAGATATTATCAGAGGTGATGTGTTGGATGTAGTGAAGGTGTAATTTGTTGATACTGCCTCATTGTCTAAAGTATCCTTTGACCTTACACTGAAATTATAACGGGTGTAGCCTGTGAGTCCTGTAAGATTAACAGTGTGTGTGGTTACAAGGGTTGATGAGAGGGTTGTAAAGCTTCCGTATGAAGTGGTGAGGCCATATTGCACCTGAGATGTTGATGCCTCATCTGTTACCCATGTGATGGTTGCTGAAGATGCTGTAATGGTTGTAACCTGCACATTAGATATTACAGGCGGTGTGGTATCCGGGGCTGCCGCTGTTGTGAATATATAAACAGTGGATATTGTCAGATTTCCTGAAAAATCACGACTGCGTACCCGATAATAGTATTGTGTAGAAGGCAAGAGATTGCTAATTGTCTGGCTGTGAGCTATGACGAGCGTGCCGTTAAGTGTGGTGGCGCTTCCGTATGAAGAGGTGGTTCCATATTCGACCTGTGTGTCTGAGGCCTCATCTGTTGTCCAGTTGATTGTTGCGCTGGTGCTTGTTATGTTATTTGTATATACCCCTGAGATCTGTGGCGGAGTGCTATCCGTGGATTCTATTGTCTTGCTGACTTCATTGGAATATGCACTTTCGTTTCCAATTGTGTTATAGGCGGTTATTGCAAAATAATATGTCATACCGTCAATAAGATTATTTATTACAGAAGTTGTTACATTGCCGACATCTATGGCTTTCGTATACGCACCTGATGAAATTCCATAATAAATCCTATAACCGACAAGATCAGTCAGGGCAGTTCCGTCAGTATTTGTTGTGGGCGCATTCCATGAAAGTGTGGCAGTGCTTGCAAACAGCAATCCTGAATTTGAGAAGATGACAGCGATGATGAAGAGTGCTGTGCATAACAATTTATTTTTTAGTTTTTTGCTCATATGTTTTTCTCCTATAGTCATCAGCCAATAAAAAAGCCGCCAGAAGCTTGTTCCTGACCTGATCAGGAAACTATTCCTCTGGCGGCTCGGCGGACGATAAAGACAGTCTTTAGTGAATAGTTGTCAGTGAACAATCAAAATGGATACTTTTTTGCTAATTACTATCCACTGTTCACTAACCACTGTCTCTTTAGTCCCGTTGCTCTGCGTCTCCACCTTTCGGCGGGTTTGCTCTGAGCAGAGGGCCAATTAAACTATAAACTCAAAGAACATTGGGATTACTCCCTTGCTCTTAATTTAACTTTACAAGAGAAGTTCACTGAAAGATGTGATTGAAATCACAGGCTATAAACAACAGCAAGAACTTTTTGATATCTTTGTAATAAAATAAAGGTGTAAGCTTTAAAAACTATGACGAAAGATCAAAAGGGCAAAACATTTCTTAAGGTGGTATTTTTTGTCTGTCTGGCAACTATCACTGTATTATCCCTCATACCTTCTCCAGAAATAGATATCTCTAAAGATATATCGGATAAGTTCATGCATTTTATGGCATATTTTATTACTACAGCGCTCTTATGTTTTGCCTTTAGACCTGTGCGTATATCTCTTAGCCTTATTTATGGTTTATTAATATTTTTTTACAGTATTGCTATTGAAATTTTTCAGTACTTTTTGCCATACAGAACTTGTAGTCTCGGAGACATGATTGCAAATCTTTCCGGCATACTATCA
The DNA here is from genome assembly GCA_016208915.1 of Nitrospirota bacterium. Taxonomy (GTDB): domain Bacteria; phylum Nitrospirota; class Thermodesulfovibrionia; order Thermodesulfovibrionales; family UBA1546; genus JACQXE01. Next base: position 34,169 of record JACQXE010000038.1, read on the forward strand.
TTTATCTTCCCGTATGTTGTTTATATAAAAAAAAACGGATTGAGAGGAATGTATAGAAACACTTTTAAAGTATCCGGCTGAAAATGGATATATAAAGCGAAACTTTGTATGAAGGAAGACGGCAAGATAGAATTTCTTAAAAAATTGGGACTATTCTCTTCACTAACACATGAAGAGGTAAGTCAGATTGCAGAGAAAATAGCGATAAAAAATTTCAAAAAGAACCAGACGATCCTCTATGAAAGAGATACGAATGAATTTATGTATATTATCCTGGATGGAAAAGTAAAGGTGGTGCAGACAACGGACGAGGGCAAAGAGGTGATTCTTGCCATGCATCAGTCAGGAGATTTTTTCGGAGAGATGTCTCTGATAGACGGCAAAACGGCTCCTGCTACAGTATTAGCAACATGTGGTTCTACTGTTGCTGTTATTTCGAAGAAAGATTTCCTTTCTATGATATTCAATCAGAATAAAGTGCTCGAGAAATTACTGCAGATATTGTGCGTCAGACTTCGCGAAGCGTGGAATAGGATACAGATGCTGAATTTTAATAATGCAACGCAAAGGATAAAGTTGTTGTTTGTCATGCTTTCGGAAAGATATGGGAAAAAAGAGGACGGAGGGATAATATTAAATGTTAAACTCACCCACCAGGAGATAGCAGATATGACAGGTATGGCACGCGAGACTATCACGAGGGTAATTGACAGATGGCAGAAGGACGGAGAGATAGTTATTTTAAAGGATAAATATATACGCCTGAATCCTGATTTTTGCAAAGATTTCAGGTATGAGAATTAGCCATGTTTGAGATTATTTTATCAACAGTAGCTGCATTATTCCTGATTATCCTTTCTTTTTATGCCTTGATAAGGCAGAGGACCGCTGCAAATATAGCCTTTTCTATTATTGCCTTTTTTATTGCGTTAATCGAGGTTTTGGATCAATACACATTATATAGTTCGTATGATCCATTGGTATTAAAAAGGGTTGTAATCTTTTTTGAATCTTTTCTGCCTTTAACATTCTTATTCTTCAGCCTTATCTATTCCCGCCGGAATATTGCTAAATCGCTGTCTTTTTTATGGTGGGTTTTGATTTCTTTGACTATTCTCTTCCCTGTAAGCGTGTCTCTGCTTTCAATAGATAATTTTTTCTATTCTCCGGATCTTCTGACTGAGAGGATGTTATTTCTTGAGAAAATTGGTTATTGGTTTTATATAGGTGTAATGCTCTATTGTGTAATAGCGCTTATAAACTTGGAGGCTACCTTTTCTTATACTGCAGGCAGGGACAGATGGAAGATGAAGTTTGAGGTTATAGGTATGAGCAGTATTCTGGCTGTCTTAATCTTCTATTTCAGTCAGGGACTCTTGTACAGGGCGATAAATATGAATCTGATACCTATAAGATCAGGGGTTTTGATAGTGGCCTCAATGCTTATAGGCTATTCCAGATTTTTCAGAGGCAATGGCGCAAGAATCGCAGTATCAAGATATATTGCCTACAGGTCGGTAACTCTTCTCGTAGTCGGGATTTATCTGCTCGCCCTCGGATTAATCGGTGAAGGGATGAAATATCTGGATGTTGCATTCAGCAGGGATCTGACAATATTTACTGCCTTTGCCACTGGTATTGCTATAATAATCGTCTTATTTTCTGAAAGGCTGAGAAGGCTGACAAAGGTATTTATCAACAAACACTTCTATGCGCACAAGCACGATTATAGGAATGAGTGGTTAAAGTTTACCGGAAGGCTTACAGAATGCAGGACAATAAGTGATGTTCAGGATGCGATACTTGATACATATAAGGAGACGTTTGTTCTTAAGGGCGCATCATTGTATCTTTTTGACAAAGGGGCAGACAGATACAGGCTCTCTGCTTTCCATTCAATGCCCCATGAACCTGTTCACCTGAACGCAGAAGGTCTGATATCTTATTTTATAGAGAAGGGGAGGGTTTACAACCCCCTGGATCATGAGTACATCCCTTCTCAGGAAGAGGCAGAGTTTGTGCGCCTTGTGAGGGCAAGGCTGATAGTCCCATTGATAGGCAATGAAAGTGTAGAGGGGTTTGTAGTCTTAGGTGAAAAGCAGGTTAAGGATGAGTTTACATATGAGGACTATGACCTGATGAAGACCTTTGCACGTCAGGCTTCCTCTGTGATAGTGAATCTAAGGCTTTCAGAGGAACTCTCAATGGCAAGGGAGATGGAGACGATAGGCAAAATCTCTACCTTTGTAATGCATGACCTCAAGAATCTTACATCTGCCTTATCTCTTGTTCTTGAGAATGCTAAGGAGTATATTAATGACCCTGATTTTCAAAAAGACACGCTCGATTCAATAAGCAATACAGTGGTAAAGATGAAATCAATGATGTTAAGACTCAGAAACCTCAGAGAGAAAGAGGCATTAAGGACAGAGCCTGCTGATCTTCATAAAATAATACGCGATGCGATAAGCATGATGAATTCAGAACATGTAAGAATAGAAGGCAGTTCTGTTATTGCGAATGTTGATAGGGAAGAGATAGAGAAGGTTGTACTAAACCTTATACTGAATGCCATAGAGGCTAATAAAGGAGAGGGTAAAGTTATTGTTGAGGTTGGACAAGGCGACGCGCCTTTTATAAGGGTAAGAGACAAAGGATGCGGGATGACAGAAGAGTTCATTAATAACCACTTATTTAAGCCTTTTAGCACTACCAAAAGTAAAGGGCTGGGAATCGGTCTTTATCAATGCAGGCAGATAGTGCATAGCCATGGAGGAAGCATTGATGTGAGCAGCGAACCGGGCAAAGGGTCTGTATTTACAGTGTATCTGCCTTTATGTAAAATTAAATGATATGTGTACAGGAATGGAGAACCTTTTTGGTTATTATCGGTTGTTAGAGGCTGAAGATAGCATTTTCGCTCATTTTCGGCCTTATGGCCTCCGAGGTATTTTGCCTCTCGATTATTTAATGAGTGAATATCGGCAAAATAAAACCGCTCAAATACTATCTTCAGCCTCAGGCTAAAAAAGTCTTTTTGTGTCACCCTGAATTTATTTCAGGGTCTTATAACTATTAGATTTGATTAGATGCTGAAACAAGTTCAGCATGACATTTTGTACGTATCCCAGAGTTTTTTAGCAAACTGTTAGACTAAAAAGGGGTTAAAAGAAAGATTTAATGAAGAAGATATTTGTTACAGGCGGCGCTGGATATATAGGAAGTCATGTTGTCAGGGATCTCGGAAAAAAGGGATATGATGTTCTGATCTATGACAACCTGTCGACAGGGCACGAATGGGCTGTCTTATCCGGCAGGCTGGTTAAGGGAGACCTTGCAGATAAGTCTTTTCTTGATGAGGTTATAAAGGATTTCAAGCCTGATGCGGTTATGCACTTTGCAGCGCTGATTCAGGTTGAGGAGTCTGTAAGAGAACCTCTGAAATATTTCAGAAATAATACTGCGAATGCAATGAACCTGCTTGAAGTTATGCTCGAAAACAGAATAAAAAACTTTATCTTTTCTTCCACCGCTGCTGTTTACGGAATACCTGATAAACTCCCTGTTAATGAAGATGTTCCTATGAATCCCACTAATCCTTATGGTGAGTCCAAGGCAATGGTGGAACAGATGTTGAGTGACTTATCAAATGCCTCTGATTTTAATTATATTGCGCTTAGGTATTTCAATGTTGCTGGAGCTGATTCTCAGGGAAGGATAGGGCAGGCATATAAGGAGTCAACTCATTTGATAACAAGGGCATTAAAGACTGCAAAGGGAGAACTGCCTAAGCTGTTAATCTTTGGCGCTGATTATATGACCTCTGACGGCACATGCATCAGGGATTACATACATGTTGATGACCTCTCTGTTGCGCATATCCTGACGCTTGATTATTTGTCTGACAACGGAAAGAGCAGAGTTTTTAATTGCGGCTACGGACATGGTTATTCTGTAAGAGAGGTTGTACAAGCTGCAAAAAAGGTAACAGGCATAGATTTCAGGACAGAGGAGACTGGGAGGAGAGACGGTGACTCACCTGCCCTTCTTGCTGACAGCTCAAGGCTGAAGGCTGAGTTGAATTGGAAACCAAAACACGATGATTTAGGATATATAATAAAGACAGCATGGGAATGGGAGAAGAAACTGGATACGATTCTGAATAAATGTACAGGAGATAAATAAGGGATGAATTTGATTGAAAAGATTAAGGCAAGGCAGGCACGGATTGGGATTATAGGTCTCGGGTATGTTGGCCTTCCGCTTGTTATCGAATTCTGCAGGGCAGGTTTCCACGTAGCAGGATTTGATGTTGATGAGGAGAAGATTAAACTGCTCATGGAAGGCAAAAGTTATATAAAACATATTGATAGTTCAAGGCTTAAGGAGCAAGGTTCAAGGTTTACCCCGACTACTGACTTCTCCAATTTATCAGAGATGGACTGCATTATCATATGTGTCCCGACGCCTCTTAGTAAAAATAGGGAGCCTGATATGACATATGTATTCAGGACATCCGAGACAATAAGGCAGTATTTACGCAAAGGACAGATTGTCATACTGGAATCAACCACCTATCCGGGCACGACAGATGAGGATGTAAGAGCAATACTCGAAAAAACAGGGCTGAGGGCAGGAGAGGATTTTCACCTTGCATTCTCTCCTGAGAGGGAAGACCCCAATAACAAGGACTTCTCGACTTCTACAATTCCAAAGATTATCGGAGGTTATACAGAGAGATGCCTTGCTGTTGCAAAGACACTGTATGACTCGATTGTTGTCATGACCGTCCCTGTATCCTCAACAAGGGTTGCAGAAGCAGCAAAGCTTCTTGAGAATATTTACAGGGCAGTGAATATTGCCTTGGTGAATGAGTTGAAGATGCTTTTTGACAGGATGGGCATAGATGTATGGGAAGTTATCGAGGCGGCAAAGACAAAGCCTTTCGGCTTCCAGGCATTCTACCCCGGACCAGGGCTTGGTGGCCACTGCATCCCTATAGATCCGTTTTACCTCACATGGAAGGCGCGTGAATATGATTTCGCTACCCGATTCATTGAGCTTGCCGGAGAAATAAATACAAATATGCCTTACTATGTTGTGGCAAAGGCAGGATGGGTTCTGAATAATTTTTCGAAATCACTCAAGGATTCTAAAATACTCATACTTGGAATGGCATATAAAAAAGATATTGATGACCAAAGGGAATCTCCTTCGTTAAGAATTGTGGAGATTCTCAAAGAGCTTGGCGCGAATGTTGCTTATAATGACCCGTTTGTGCCTGTTTGCAGGGGACACAGGCATTACCCGGACATTGATATGACCTCTGTAGAACTGAATGAGGGAATATTAAGCGCTGCAGATTTGGTGCTATTGCTGACAGACCATACAGTGTATGACTATGCTTTTATTGAAAGAAATGCACAGTGCATTGTTGATACAAGGAATGCCTTTGTAAACAACGGCATTAACAGCGTGAAGGTTTACAAGGCATAAACAATTGTATGATGAATGATAAGCAGGAGGAAATTGTCTTAGAGCGGTTTTTTTTGCCGATATTCCTACAATCTGCATAAGATAATCAAGAGGCAAAAACCTCGGAGGCCAAAGGCTGAGAATGAGCGAAAAGATTATTTCCTCCTGCTTGAGTATTTACTGGTAATACACAAACATGGAAAAGATACTAATTATTGATGACAGCGAAGATATAAGGAAACAGCTCAAATGGGGTCTCATAAAGGACTATTCTATATTCCTTGCAGGCAGCAGGCGGGAGGCGCTGCCTCTTTTTAGAAAGAATCGTCCAAAGGTTGTTACGCTTGACCTTGGTCTTCCGCCCCATGAAGACGGGACAGAGGAAGGATTCAGATGCCTTCAGGAGATTCTTGAAGCGCAGCCTGCTACAAAGATTATATTAATAACAGGCAATGATCAGAGGGAAAGTGCTCTCAGGGCTATAGAGATGGGCGCCTATGATTTTTACCAAAAGCCGATAGAACTAAAGGAGTTGAGCGTTATCATACAGCGCGCCTTTTATCTCTTTAACATTGAGGAGGAGAATCGCAATCTGCATTCTGAGGTTCAGAGAAAACCATCCGAATTTTCTAAAATGATAGGGCAGTGCCCTGGGATGCTTGAGGTCTTCGAAACTGCGAGGAAGGTTGCATCTTCTGATGTCGCTGTATTTATTCAGGGCGAAAGCGGGACAGGCAAGGAACTTGTTGCGAGGGCAATACATTCGATGAGCCTGAGGAAAGAAGGGCCGTTCATACCGATAAACTGCGGGGCAATACCTGAGAACCTTCTCGAGTCAGAACTTTTCGGATATGAGAAGGGCGCTTTCACAGGCGCGAATACACGGGTTCAGGGCAGGTTTGAATATGCAAATAAAGGTACGCTCTTTCTTGATGAGATTGGAGAATTTCCGCTCAATCTTCAGGTTAAACTGCTAAGGTTTCTTCAGGAGAAGACCATTCAGAGGGTAGGTGGCAGAGAGGATATAGCTGTGGATACGAGGATAATAGCTGCAACAAATGTAGATATACTGAAGGCGATAGAAGAAAACAGATTCAGGGAAGACCTCTATTACAGGATAGGAGTCATAACAATAAAACTTCCTCTTTTAAAGGAGCGAGGCTCTGATATAATTCTTCTTGCAAATTTCTTTCTGAAGAGATTCAGCCAGGAGTTTAATAAAAAGATTAAGGGTTTCAGTTCTTCAGCATTAAACCTGATACAGTCGTATGAATGGCCGGGAAATGTTAGGGAACTCGAGAACAAGATACAGCGGGCTGTTATCATGGCGGATTCCTCAATAATAGGCCCTGATACCCTTGGTTTTGGTATGGATAATGAATTACTGCAGATTCCCGAAATAGAATTAATGACCCTGAAAGAGGCAAAGGATAAAACAGAAAAAGACATAATAGCCTCTGCAATTGAGAGATATCATGGTAATGTCTTGAAGGCAGCAGAAATTCTCGGCGTAAGCAGACCTACCTTATATGAACTCATGAAAAAGCACAATATTAATAATGTGCCTGAGGAATGATTCTCAGAAAGAGTTTAAAAGCCCTCCGACAGCTTCCACGACCTTGGGATCGAATACCGACCCTGATGCTTCCCTGAGCATCTGAAGCGACCTTTCTTTTCCGATTGCCTTTCTGTAAGGTCTTTCAGATGTCATGGCGCAGAACGCATCAACAACAGAAAGAACTCTTGACAAGAGAGGTATATCTTCTCCTTTCAGGCGGTCAGGATATCCTGTTCCGTCATATCTTTCATGATGATGCAGTATTGCGTTTTTTATGTCATCTGAGAATTCAAAACTGTTAAGCAGGCTGACAGTGGCAGAAGGGTGTGTTCTGACTATGCGTGAGTCAGAAAGAGAGAGTTTTTCTTTTTTCAGCAGACTCTCGTCAATGGTTGTAAGTCCCAGGTCGTATACCGTGGATATATAGATAGCTTTCTTCTTGTCCTCTTCATCGGCGCCGAGCCTGTCCATAACCTTCAGGCTAAGGTCAGGCAGAAGATGCGTCTTCTTCTGATATTTTTTGGCAGCATTAATAAACCCTTCTAAAGAAAGAAGGGTTTGTTTCAGGTCCTCTGCTTTATACTCGCCAGAATAGAGCTTTTCGATAAAATGGGATATTCTTTCGCTCAACACAGATGCTATGTAAAGATCCATTTTTGTAAAATCTTCCCCTGTTCTTTTGTTGTTAAGATTGAGCACTCCTATTACCTTTTCACCTGTCTTTAACGGCAGGGAGAGAAGCGACTTTGTATTATACTGCGGGATATTTTTTCTTCCGAATCGCATATCGCTCTCTATGTTATTTATGAGGAGCGGGCTGCCTTTGAGCGCTACCCACCCTGCGATCTTGTCTCCGGGTTTTATCCTCGTTTGTTTGATTACACTTTCATCAAGCCCCTTTGCACTTGTAATCGTAAGTTCCCCTGTAAGGTTATCGCTTAACATGATTGAACATGTATCAATATCCAGCATCTCAGATATAAGCTCTATGAACATATCCATTGTAGTTCTGGTGATCATCTCAGTCTTCTGTTTTAAACCCTGCGGAATACTAAGGGCTATGGTGAAGGAATTATCAGTATTTTCTGTATGGAGCTTCCACCCCTGATATTCTGATATCTTTCGTGCCAGATAGAGCTTTAATTGTTCCTCAGGCTGGCTGAAACGGAATATGTGGTTTGAGTCAAAAAAATGGGGTATTACGGTTTCAGGCAGTCTCCGTGGGAATATTAGGGTTACAGTAACAAGAGCACCGTCGAATGCAGAAAGCTCTATGGTGTCTCCTTTTTCGAGATATTGTGTCATACCGCTTATCAGATTAATAAAGAACTGCGCAAACCGTGTCTTGTCAATAATAATGTCTGAGTTTGCTTTTGAGCTATTTATATTTAAATGCAGATTCTTTCTTGTGAGCACGGTCTTTAGCAGTTTAGACGTATCGAGGGTTTTGTTAAGAAGTTCTGAGAAGTTTACTATAGATTTTTTTATTATCTTAGCCTCGTCTTCAAGTTTTAGGAAATCCAATAGATTCTCAATGCTGTTGCTGAGACTGCCTGTCTCATTTGAGATCATATGAAAGAATTCCTTCTGCTCGTGTGTTGCTGTTTTGTCAGAGTGTTGCAGATAATAAATTGCGCCATTTATCGAGTTTAATGGTGTTCTGAGCTCATGCGAGGTACGGGTCAGAAATTCGGTCTTGATGATGTCTGTCTCGATGAGGTTTTTGTTTATATCTTCGAGTTCCGCAGCCTTGGTCTTGAGCTGGTTCATAAGAAAGGCATTTTCTAATATGATGGCTGCCTGATTGGCAATTGTTTTCAGGAGGGAAAATTCATCCTCGGTGAATAATGATTTATCTTTTTTATCGTTTATATTGATTACTCCAAGGAGTTTGTTCTTAATTACTATTGGGCAGGAAATAAATGACCTTGTCTTATAGCGGTCTCTTTTTTTGTTTTTAAATCTGTTGTCTTTTTCTATATTAGTGACTAGGACAGGGACTCTGTTTTTGGCAACTGTGCCTGCAATACCTTCGCCGATCTTTATCCTGTAGGTCTTTATAAGATAAGGATCTATACCCCTTGAGGCAAATATCGAGAGTTCTTCCTTGCTGTTCAGCAGCATAAGGGATCCCTTTTCAGCGTTAGTGTAGTTTACGGCAAGGTCGAGCATCAAATTCGAGATTACATTTATGTTGTCTGTAGCTACAATAGTATTGGAGATCTCATCGAGTATAGAGAACTTTTTTTCGAACAGGACATAATTTTCTGCCGAAAAGTTTTTATGATCCATTTATATCAGCTTTCTATTTTAAACTAAAGTTCCTTGGTATCTTCGACATCGCCGATAAGATTATTCCATACGGCTGTGATGTTTTTCCCTAATCTTTTGGCTTTGTATAATGCCATGTCAGCGCACTTTATAAGCTGGCTTATTGGTTCTCCGCAGTCAGGAAACATTGCTATACCTATGCTGACTGTCAGGCTGCCCTTTGGATATTTTTTCCATGTCGGAGGTATCATGTTTTTTGTGATTTTTCTTATTCTTTCAGCTACATAGAATGCCTCTGCCTTTTTTGTCTGGGGCATGATAATTGCAAATTCCTCACCGCCATATCTCACAATTATGTCATTAGCCCTGATGACACTGTTCATGCTTGAGGCGACTTCCTTTAGTATGTCATCACCGGCGAGATGACCTTCTGTATCATTGAAGATTTTGAAGTCATCTATATCCACCATTGCGAGAGAAAACGGCATATTGAACCTCTTGGATCTCTGGAATTCCTCTTCAAATCTGACATCAAAATATCTTCTGTTGAACAGGCCAGTGAGAGGATCAGTCATAGAGAGATGTTCCATTTCTCCTGAAGTTATATGGCAGAAGGCGAGTTTCAGGAGAAGCGAGGTCTGGAGTATGAACGGGCTGAGCATAGAAATGTCCTCTTCTGAGAAGGGCGCTCCAGAGTTTTTGTCAGAGAGATTCAGAATACCGATTGTCTCGTCTTCTATCTTGAGCGGAAGGCTGACGCAGGAATATGTATTAAATGAAGGCTTTGGTGTTATGCCGAAATCCTTGAACATTTCCTTGTTCTCGATGAGTATTGGAAAGCCTTGCTTGAATGCCTTGCCTGCAATCCCTTCGCCGGTCCTGACCCGTATATCATCCATAAGCCATTTTGTTATGCCTTTTACAGCATTCACCCGCAGGACACTTTTGTCGGTATCAGGCAGCATAAGAGAGCATTTCTCAGCGCCCACAATATCTGATGCCTCATGGACAATGCTGTTATAGAGGCGCTGCGGGTCCTTATGCAGGAAATAAAGCTGAGATATTTTCTGGGAGGCCAGTTTAAATGTCTCCGAATGCTTTTCAAACTTCTCAGCCATATACTTTGCATTGCATATATGAGCCAAGAGCCTGCATATTTCTGATATCGAATCAAATGATTCTTTATCGAGCAATGTATTAAAGATGCCGAGGATATTGAAGAATCCTGAGCCAGGGGATATCGGGAAAAGATACATTGATATAACCTCTTCTGGTAATCCATCATGCCAGAGGTGGCGGCTGTCTATTACTGAAACAGGTCTGTTAGAGGTGATTGCCTCGCGTACGAACTTGTCCTTATCAGAGAGTTCGATCTTTTTTATTACACTCCTCAGCCTTCCGCTCGATATCTCTGCATGTAAAGAACCGTTGCCCTGCACAAAGACTGCAGCGGTATCAACATTAAAAAGGAAGATTGCAAGGTCAATAATTGCTTTATAGATATCTTTCATTGGAGTGTCAGATTTAACATTTGAAATAAGATTTATGATTGTCTTTGACCATTGATGCTGTTTTTTCAGGTCTCCCTTTTCATAGCCGGCAGATATCAGAATCTCGAGAATCTCTTTTATGTGACTTGTATTGCTTTTAATTTTTTCCAAAGGAACAACCTGAATGTCTTTCAGAAACTTTGGAATGTTATTTTCTGTCAGGCCGAAATCACTGCCCTTTTCCCTGTAGAATTTTTTAAAATCATCGGTTGATGCATAGAATGACTCTGAAAGCACGACCATTGACATTCCCTTATAATGCAGGGGGATGAATATATGGTATTGTCCTGTTGGACCCTGCACTATCAGTGGATCTTTTCTCCTTAGTGAGTGGTTAAGATATCTGTCAATAAAATTGTTGTAAATCTCCTGACCTTTTTTATGCGACTTTATGGATGAGAGAAGTGCGTCTTCTTTTGTAGAGGCTATCAGCAGGTGACGCCTGTCATCATACAGGAAATAATTCAGCCCTGTCAGATGCGAGAGAGACTCGAATGCCTTTGTGATAGATTGTATATCAAGAAACTGGTATGTCATATCTTAAAATTCCCTAAGTTCATCTTATTCAAAGTCTAAATTTTATACCAGACCTATGTACCAATTCAACTACACTTTTTTAAAGTTTTTGCTTGGCATAGGCATACCTCTCCCTTTTTAAGATAAGCAAATACTGTACCAATCTGTAACTACCTGATTTTTATAGGAATAATTAGAAAACACTAAAAATGTGATTTTAAAGTGTAAAGTTTTCCGACATTTCTGCAAGACAAGTCATGAGATTGATAGTTGAAATGGCAATGTGGACAAAAAAACAACAAGTTTTTGGCGATTTTTTTGTAAAAATCTTTGTTTTTTAAACAGTTATTCTCTTTCTTCCAAAATACATAGGACTGAAGAGGCTAAAACAGTAAAGAAAAATTGCAGACTGTTCATAAAATAACCATTTAATTTTATAACACCCTGATTTTAAAAGTTTTTTTGAAAATAAAGATTCTGTGTGATGAAAAGTGTAAAGTTTTCCGACATATTAACTCTAATTAGCTCTAAAACTGTCGGTTTTCTTTACACTTTTGAATCTGCTCTTTTAGATGAAAAATAAAATTTTTTGGTGGCGGGGAGAGGATTTGAACCTCTGACCTTCGGGTTATGAGCCCGACGAGCTACCAGACTGCTCCACCCCGCGACTGCTTAGAGTAACCTATGAGCAGTTGCATTGTCAATCATCATCAGACAGCACGAACTTGACAAAATATAATCCCTCTGATTAAATTAGCAAAAATCATTAGGAGGATGAAATGTCTGAGGCAAAAGTCACTTATGTGGCAGGTCTTCAGTTTATTGGTCAGGCAACATCCGGTCATGCAATAGTGATGGACGGAGATGCAGGAAGCGGCGGCAGTAACACAGGCTCAAGACCGATGGAGCTACTTTTGATGGGAATCGGCGGGTGTTCAGGAATGGATATCATTTCAATTCTTAAAAAGAAGAAGGAAAATGTAAGAGGTTTAGAGATAAATGTGAAAGGTACGAAGGCTGAGAATTATCCGAAGAAATTTACTGATATAAATTTAGAGTTTGTAGTGAAAGGAAAAAATATCTCTGAAGAAGCGATAAAAAAAGCTGTTGAACTCTCAATGGAAAAATACTGCTCTGTGAAGGCAACGCTTGAAGGCTCTGCAAAGATAACCTGGGGCTGGAAGATAATAGAGGAATAGGCTATAATCTTGACTATATAAAAAAGGCAAGATATAGTATTTGAGCGGCATTATTTTGCCGATATTCCGACAGCCCACCCCCCTTATATCCCCCCTTGCTAAGGGGGGAATAAAAGAGGGGTGAGGCAAAATACTTCGGGGGTCGGAACGACCGACCTGCCTGCCGGCAGGCAGGGAATGAGCGAAAATGCTATGCTTGCCTAAATTAAAACAGGGAGGGTTATTATGCAGGAAACAAAGATAGTTTTGTCTGACAAAGAGATACCAAAACAATGGTACAATATTATGGCTGATATGCCAAATCTGCCGAAGCCGCCGCTTCATCCTGGAACCCTTAAACCTGCGGGTCCTGATGATCTTTCTGCTATATTTCCTATGGCATTGATCGAGCAGGAGGTTTCAACCCAGAGGTGGATAGATATCCCTGAGGATATTTTAAATATATATACCATGTGGAGGCCGTCTCCGCTATATAGGGCACATAGATTAGAAGCCTTTTTAAAAACACCTGCAAAGATTTACTACAAGTATGAGGGTGTAAGTCCTGCAGGAAGCCACAAGCCTAATACGGCCATACCTCAGGCGTATTACAACAAAAAGGCAGGCATAAAGCGGATTGCAACAGAGACAGGTGCGGGGCAGTGGGGTTCTGCATTATCACTTGCTGGAAGCCTATTTGGACTTGAGATTACTGTTTATATGGTTAAGGTCAGCTATAACCAGAAGCCATACAGAAGGATAGCAATGGAGACATGGGGCGCAACAGTGCATTCAAGCCCTTCAACTGTCACGAATGCAGGGAAAAAGATACTTGAGGCAGACCCTCAGAGTCAGGGGAGTCTTGGCATAGCAATATCAGAGGCTGTAGAGGATGCAGCAACGCATAAGGATACAAACTATGCGTTAGGCTCTGTGCTGAATCATGTTCTGCTTCATCAAACGGTTATAGGGCTTGAGGCGAAAAAACAGTTTGAGCTTGTCGGCGACTATCCGGATATTATAATCGGATGCTGTGGAGGAGGAAGCAACTTGAGCGGAGCAAGCTTCCCGTTCCTTCATGACAAGATAAACGGAAAGGCGCTGAGGGTTATTGCAGTTGAGCCCATATCATGTCCTACGCTGACAAAAGGAGAATTCAGATATGATTTCGGAGATACGATAGGGCTTACCCCTTTGCTTATGATGTATACACTCGGTCATGATTTTATGCCTCCCGGAATACATGCCGGAGGTTTAAGATATCATGCCGATGCTCCGTTGTTATGCCAGCTTTATCACGATAAATTGATTGAAGCAGTGGCATATGGACAGACCGCTGTATTTGATGCTGCAGTTAAGTTTGCAAAGACAGAAGGTATAATCCCTGCCCCTGAGACTGCACATGCGATAAAGGCTGTAATTGACGAGGCAATTAAATGCAAAGAAGAAGGAAAACAGAAGACCATATTTTTTAATCTGAGCGGCCATGGTTATCTCGATCTTACAGCTTATGCAGATTATATTTCAGGAAAACTCGAGGATTACGCCTATCCTGACGAGAAGATAAAAGAGTCGTTGGCAAAACTACCTGTCATTAAATGACATTAACAGACTTATCCAAGCCTATATCTACACTGGGAGGTATAGGCTATTTCCCTTTTGCGCCAGGCACAGCCGGTTCGCTGGCAGGACTGCTTGTGATTGCTTTCCTTAAACCTTCCCAGCCATTTCATATAGGGCTTTCTGTTTTTTTTGTAACAATAGGCATTATGTCATCAGCTCATGCCGAGGAGCTTTTCGGAACGAAAGACCCCGGCTGTATTGTCATTGATGAATTTGCAGGGACCATTGTCTCTCTGTTATTTCTTCCTCAAGGCTGGGGATATCTGATATCAGCATTTATCTTATTCCGATTTTTCGATATAACGAAGCCGCCACCCTTAAGAATGATCGAACGCAATTTTAAAGGCGGCTGGGCTGTAATGGCAGATGACATAGGAGCCGCAATATATGCAAATCTGGTTTTACAGGCATGGAGACTGCTGAGATTAGGCTGATAAAAAAGATTCACATGATTTTTAAATCAAAGAGACTTAGTCTTTCGGTTGCTGAGTCATGCACTGCCGGACTGATCAGCCATATGCTTACCTTATTGCCAGGCGCATCAGAGTTTTTTGATTCTTCCATAATATGCTATTCGTCAGAGTCAAAACAAAGACTGTTAAATATCAAGGAGGCTCAGATCAAAAAACACGGCACTGTGAGCGAAGAGACTGCAATAGCGATGGCAGAGATGGTGAGAAAAAAGACAGGAGCTGATGTCTCGCTCTCAATTACAGGAAACCTCGGTCCTGTTCCGATAGAAAACAGGAAGGCAGGTCTTGTCTTTATTGCCGTGTCATTTAACAGAGGTACAGAATCAAAGGGCATGATATTTGACGGTTCAAGGAATGAGATAAAACAGTCAGCCTCTGTTGCTGCATTGGAATTTCTTTATGAGGTTGTGTCTGTATGGACCTGAGATGTTTTATAGCAGTCGAACTGTCTGACGACATCAGGAATGTTATTGATCTGCATATAACAAGACTCAGAGAAACAAGGGCAGACATAAAATGGGTCCAGGCTAAAAATCTGCATTTGACATTAAAATTTCTCGGAAAAACATCCGATGAATTAATACCAGAGATACAGAAAAGGCTTTGCTCAATAGCAGGGAAGCATGAAAACTTTTTCCTCAATCTGTATGGCGCAGGCGTGTTCCCTAATATAAAAAATCCGCGTGTTGTATGGTTGGGTCTTCAGGATTCAGAAGAGATAGTAAGAATCCAGCGTGATATAGATGAGTCAATGGCAGGACTGGGATTCGAAAAAGAGGGCAGGGGGTTTAGCCCTCATCTTACTATCGGAAGGGTAAGGTCGCTAAAAAATATAGATATGGTGATAAAAGAACTTGCTACACTTGATAAAACAGATTTTGGTAAGATAGAAGTGAAAAACATTGCGTTGATGAAGAGTGAGCTGAAACAGGGTGGTGCAGAGTATTTTAGGTTATGTGAAATAAAGGTTGGTGAAATAAAACCACTCGAATAATATATCCTGATTAATAAAATTTTTAGGAGGAATGATGAACAAGGACAAGACTAAAGCACTTGAGATGGCGATCTCTCAGATAGAGAAGAGTTTTGGCAAAGGCGCAATAATGAAACTTGGCGCAGGAGAGATTACAGAGGGGATTCAGGTCATACCAACAGGCTCAATAGCCCTTGATATTGCAACAGGCGTAGGGGGCTATCCGAGGGGAAGGGTTGTAGAGATATTCGGACCTGAATCATCAGGGAAAACCACATTAGCCCTGAATGCAATAGCTCAGGCTCAGCGGACAGGAGGTGCTGCAGCATTCATTGATGCAGAACATGCCCTTGATACAAACTATGCGAAAAAACTTGGCGTAAAGGTTGAAGACCTTCTTATATCACAGCCTGACACAGGCGAACAGGCACTTGAGGTAGCAGAGGCGCTTGTAAGAAGCGGCGCATTGGATGTTATTGTCATTGATTCTGTTGCAGCGCTTGTGCCGAAGGCAGAGATAGAAGGAGAAATGGGAGATTCGCTTCCAGGCTTGCAGGCAAGGCTCATGAGCCAGGCATTGAGAAAACTCACTGCAGCAATCTCAAAGTCTCTGACCACAGTAATATTTATAAATCAGATACGCATGAAGATAGGGGTGATGTTCGGAAGCCCTGAAACTACAACAGGCGGAAACGCCCTGAAGTTCTATTCTTCGATGAGACTTGATATAAGGAGGATAGATAGTATAAAGGAAAATCAGGAGATGATAGGCAACAGGGTGAGGGTTAAAGTAGTAAAGAATAAGGTGGCGCCGCCATTCAGGCAGGCAGAGTTTGATATATATTTCAATGAGGGAATTTCAAGGGTTGGAGAGCTTGTGGATATGGGCGTTGAAAAAGGTATCGTCGAAAAATCAGGCGCATGGTACAATTATAGCGGTAACAGGATAGGACAGGGAAGGGAAAATGCAAAGGAATATCTTAAGAACAATCCTGATGCAGCAAAAGAGATCGAGAATAAAATCTTAGAACCTAGCATACGAGGAAATAGCCATGGAACTAAATGAACTGCTTAAAGCAGCCATTGAACAGGAGGCATCTGATCTTCATCTGAAGGTTGGTTCTCCTCCAATACTTAGGATTTATGGCGAACTTGTTCCGATGACTTCGGAAAAGAAACTCGCACAAGAGGATACATTGAAGATTTCGTTCTCAGTAATGAATCCGAACCAGCGTGAGGTATTCAAAAAGAGAAATGATATTGACCTTGCCTACAGCGTTTCAGGACTCGGAAGGTTCAGATGTAATATCTTTATGCAAAGAGGCGCTATTGGTATGGTCTTCAGATCAATACCTTTTAAGATCGCAAGCTTTGAAGAACTAAATCTTCCTGATGTAGTTAGAAAAATAGCACTTGAACAGAGGGGACTGATACTTGTAACAGGCACTACAGGATGCGGTAAAACAACAACGCTTGCTTCGATGATTGATTATATCAACGCCGCAAGGACGAGTAATATCATCACCATCGAAGATCCGATAGAATTCCTTCACAGGGATAAAAGAAGCATTGTAAACCAGAGAGAGATTGGTGTTGATACAGAATCATTTGCAAGGGCATTGAGGGCTGCTCTGAGGCAGGATCCGGATGTTATACTTGTCGGAGAGATGCGCGATTTTGAGACTATACAGACATGTCTTACGGCTGCTGAGACAGGACACCTGGTGCTCAGCACCCTTCACACAATAGATGCAACAGAGACAGTAAACAGGATTATAGCAGTATTTCCGCCGTATCAGCACAAGCAGGTCAGGATGCAGTTGTCATCTATACTCAAGGGGATCATCTCGATGAGACTTATGCCGAGGTCAGATAATCGGGGGAGGGTGCCGGCTGTAGAAGTGCTTATTGCCACATCAACTATAAGAGATTGTATCATAGACCCTGACAAGACAAAGCTCATTCCAGACATGGTAGCCCAGGGAGCTGTTCATTACAATATGCAGACCTTTGACCAGTCATTGTTAAATCTATACAAGTCAGGCCTTATAACATACGAAGAGGCGTTGAGAGGAGCAACTAACCCTGACGACTTTATTCTTAAGGTAAAGGGCGTTCAGTCTACAAGCGATCTGACATTTGAGTCGTCGAAGGACCAGATGAAAATTGAAAGATTCACAAAGCAAGGCTAAAGAGAGTTCTAAAAAGCCTGATGCGCTTCAATATGCCTATAAACTTTTGAGCTATCGCGACAGAAGTGAAAAAGAGCTTGCGGAGAGGCTCAGGAAAAAAGGTTTTCAAGATGAGGCGGTCGCGAATACAATCAGATGTCTTAAGAGTAAGGGATTCATAAATGAGGAATCACTTGCAAGATCTCTTAAAAGGATCGCAGAGGAAGTTAAACTTCTCGGTGATAAAGGGGTCAGGACTTTGCTGCAGCAAAGAGGCATATCAAGAGAAATAATCGAAGATATTATTGCGGACAACCCTTCTGACGAAGTAGTCAGGGTAAAAAAATTTGTGGACAGAAAGCTCAAAACTATGGAAAATTATTCTGGCGAGAAGATAAAGAAGAGAATCTGGGGAGCCCTTATGAGAAAAGGATATTCTTTTGAAACAATCAGAGAGGTATTCAAACAATTAAAGGTCAAGGAGGAGGAATGAAAAGAAGTATTTTGTTATTTTTGATCTTTTTGCTGCTGGTGCAGATCGGATGCATTGCAGGGGTGAGGTATTCGCCTGATGAGATAAAAGATTTTCCGCCGGCCATACAGGAACGCATAAGAGACGGCGAGGTTGTTACCGGCATGACCCTCCAGCAGGTCAGATATGCATGGGGTGAGCCTACATATGTTAATGTTCTTCCGCCGGCAGAAGGGGGAAAATATAGTGAGGAGTGGGTATATACAAAGATGCTGGTTTTCAAGACAAGACTTATATTTGTTGATGGAAAACTTACAGAGATAATAACCAATGAGCCGGGAGTTATGAGGTCCGAGACCCGAAGGGCGCAATAAATATATTTGCTCAGGAGTTTTTTAGGTGAAAAGCAGTGACATAAGAAAGGCATTTCTTGATTATTTTTTCTCTAAAGGGCATGAGAGGGTAAAGAGCTCTTCTCTGATCCCCAGGAACGATCCGACCCTGCTTTTTACAAATGCGGGCATGGTTCAGTTCAAATCAGTTTTTCTTGGTGAAGAGAAGAGGTTATATACAAGGGCAGCCACATGTCAAAAATGCCTAAGGGCAGGAGGAAAACATAATGATTTGGAAAACGTGGGGCATACTGCGAGGCATCATACATTTTTCGAGATGCTCGGCAACTTCTCATTTGGCAATTATTTTAAGAAAGATGCAATAATCTTTGCATGGGAACTTCTCACAGAGTGTTTTAAGCTTCCAAAGGATAAGCTGTGGGTCTCTGTATTCGAAGAAGATGATGAGGCAGCAGAGCTATGGAAGGAATTTGCAGGGATAGCTGCAGGCAAGATAGTAAGGCTTGGCGCCAAGGATAATTTCTGGCAGATGGGAGACACAGGTCCGTGCGGTCCATGTTCTGAGATAATAATAGATCAGGGAGAGCATGTTGGTTGCGGCAAGCCTGAGTGCAAAGTCGGATGCGATTGCGACAGATTTCTGGAGCTCTGGAATCTTGTATTCATGCAGTACAACAGGGATGAGTCAGGCACTCTCACACCTTTGCCAAAACCGAGCATAGACACAGGCATGGGGCTTGAGAGAGTCTCTGCGGTTCTTCAGAAAAAGTTGAATAATTTTGATACTGATTTGTTCTCGCCTATAATATCAACGATAGAATCCTGTGCCAATATCAGTTACGGCAGGAAGCCTGAGAGCGATACATCCATGAGGGTGATCGCTGACCACATCAGGGCAATCGGATTCCTGATAGCTGACGGGCTCATGCCTTCCAATGAGGGAAGGGGGTATGTGCTGAGAAGGATTATAAGAAGGGCATCAAGACATGCAAAGCTTTTAGGCATAAGCGAGCCTGTCCTGTACAAATTTATTGAGCCTCTATCAGATGTTATGAGCGGCTTATATCCTGAACTTATCGAAGAAAAAGAGAGGACATCAAAGGTCTTGCGGTTTGAAGAGGAGCGTTTTTCAAGGACGCTTGAACAGGGCATAAAGATAATAGATGAGATAATAGCAAAAACAAAGAATGCAGGTTTGAAATTAGTTCCTGGAGATGAGATATTCAAATTGTATGATACTTACGGATTTCCGCTTGATCTTGCCAGAGATATAGCAACAGATAACGGACTCATACTGGATGAAGATGGTTTTCACAGGGAAATGGAGATGCAGAGGGAGCGGGCAAGGGCATCATGGGTGGGAGAGGAGGATGCTGTTGCATCAATCTATAGGGAATTGCTCTCTGAGACAGGCGGGACAGAGTTTGTCGGATATGAGACCATGCAGTCAGATTCTGTTGTAAGAGCGATATTAAAAGACGGCAAGGTTATCAAAGAGGCTTTAAAGGATGAGGATGTTGAGATATTTATGGATAAGACCCCGTTTTATGGAGAATCCGGAGGACAGGCAGGGGATACAGGTGAGATAGCATCTGATGGATTCAGGGCAGTGGTTAAAGACACAAAAAAAGTTCTTGAGGGGCTTCATTCCCATATTATAAGGATTAAAGAAGGCAGGTTAAGGGTTTGGGATAAGGTTTACTGTTCTGTGGATGTTCATAAAAGAAATGCTACAATGCGAAACCATACTGCAACGCATCTGCTACAGGCATCGCTTAGAAGCATTGTTGGCGAGCATGTAAAACAGGCAGGCTCTCTGGTTGCTCCTGACAGATTGAGATTCGATTTTACTCACTTCTTCCCGCTGGGCAACAATGAGATAGAAGAAATAGAGGATATGGTTAATCAAAAGATACTGGAAAACCTTAATGTTGATACTACAACTATGGATATCAAGGATGCGATTGTGTCAGGTGCAACTGCACTGTTTGGCGAAAAATACGGCGAGACAGTCAGAGTTATAAATATTCATGCATTCAGTTCTGAACTATGCGGCGGTACCCATTGTAAGACCACAGGGGAGATAGGTTCTTTTGTGGTTGTTTCAGAGGGAAGCGTTGCATCAGGCATAAGAAGGATAGAGGCCTTGACTGGCGCTGCAGCCCTTGGGCATTTCAGAAGAGAAGAGCACGAATTGAGGAAGATATCCGAGATATTGAAGACAGATACGCCATCTGAAAAAATCGAAAAGCTTATTGCTGAAATAAAGGAGACGGAAAAAGAGATAGAAAGGCTGAAAAGCAGGGCGGCATCTGAAAGTTCGGCATCGCTTATCAACAAAGCAAGAGACATAAATGGGATAAAGGTCATTTCATACAGAATTGATGGGCTTGAAAAGAAGGACTTAAGGGTTCTCGCAGACAATCTTAAGGAAAAACTCGGTTCAGGAGTTATTGTCCTTGCATCTACAAGGGATGGTGATGCAGCTATCCTTTCAATGGTAACAAAAGACCTAACTGATAAAATTAAGGCAGGCGCAATACTTAAAGATGTTGCACATATTGCAGGTGGCAGAGGTGGCGGGAAACCGGAGATGGCAGAGGGAGGCACAAAGGAGATTGATAAATTGGACAAGGCACTTGAGGCAGTGTACGATATAATTAAAAAAGCTGTTAGCTGAAAGCTGATAGCTTATAGCTAAAAAGGAGGTTTTTATGACATTATTTGAAGCTGTAAGAAATGCATTGTTAGCAGGCTTTGGCATGCAGCAGAAGGTTAATGAATTCATTGATGATCTTGTTAAAAAAGGGGAGCTTAGTGAATCGCAAGGCGTAAAACTCATAAAGGAATGGACTGAGAAGGCAGAGAAAGGCACAGATCACTTCACAAAAAACTTTTCAGAGATATTCACCAAGACTATGGAAAAAATGAATCTTCCAACAAGGGACGATATAGAAAAATTAAATAAAAAAGTCCAAAACCTGTCAGGCAGGGTCAAAAAACTTGAAGGGGTAAAAGAGGAGGGGCAGGCCGAAGGCTCGCTGAGGAGAGAAGAATAACCCATGCCTTTCAGCCTGTTTAAGCTCAGGAGCACTTATAAGAACCTAAGCCGGGTAGGGCAGATAGTTAATGTTTTTTGGAAGTATGAATTCGGTTATATAATAGATCAGATACGCCTAAACAGGTTTGTACCCCTCAGAAAAAGGCTCAAGGCATTCGGACAGTGGCCACCAGTAAAAGGTCAGACAATTCCTGAAAGGCTTAGGATGGCGTTTACAGAACTTGGCCCAAGTTTCATAAAGCTTGCCCAGCTGCTCTCAGCAAGACCTGATCTTATCACTGTCCAATACGCCAATGAGTTCAAGAAACTTCAGGATAAAGTACCGCAATTTCCTTCTGAGGAAGCAAAAAAAATTATAGAGGAAGAAACGCATTTCCGTATAAACCAGATATTCTCTAATTTTCAGGATGAACCAATAGCTGCAGCATCTATTGCACAGGTACATCATGGAGTCCTTTTTGACGGCAGTGATGTAATTATAAAAGTGCAAAGGCCTAATATAGAAGAGCAGATAGAGACAGACATAAACATACTTACAACGATCGCCCAGCTTATGGAGAAATATATACCAGAAAGTAGATTTTTTAATCCCATAGGCATTGTAGAGGAATTTTCAAAGACAGTCAGAAAAGAGCTGGATTTTTTTGAAGAGGCAAAAAACTCCTACCGTTTTAAAAAGAATTTTGAAGGAAATCCAGATGTCTATATCCCAAGAATACATGGAAAGTTTACTACAGGAAAAGTCCTTGTAATGGAAAGAATTGAAGGCGTCAGGATTGATGATATTGCTGCAATAGAGGCTCAGGGGCTTGACAGAAAGAATCTTGCCAAAATAGGCGTAAATGCATATTTCAAAATGACACTTGAGGATGGATTCTTTCATGCAGATCCTCATCCTGGAAATATCTTTGCAATGCCGACAGGACAGATCGGATTTATGGATTTTGGGATAGTTGGAAGGGTTACTGATGAGATGAAAGAAACAATGGCGAATACATTCCTTGCCCTTATAAATAAAGATTTTGACAGACTTATTGATCAGTATATCGAACTCGGCCTTGTCCCTGATGAGATTGATCTTATTGCTTTCAGAAAGGGATTTAAGGCAGATCTTGTTGACTTTCTGGAGCCGATGTATGGATTGACCCTGAAAGATATAAACTTTTCAGAATACATGGACACGGTTACGCATTTAGCAATAAAACATAATATGAAGATACCATCGGATCTATTATTGGTCAATAAGGCAATGCTGATCCTTGAAAACATAGGGAGGGAACTTGATCCCAATTTTGACTTTACAGCCGCAGCAGAGCCTTACGCATCCAAGCTTGTTAGGGAAAAGTTCAGCCCCTCAAGAATATATGAAAAGACAAAGAGAAATATCGAGGAGATAACTGACTTTGTTGCCCTCTTCCCAAGGCAGATGAAACAGATAGTGAGAAAGGTGCTAAAGGATGATATTCATTTTAAGCTGACCCATATCGGTCTCGAGAGATTCATAAGGGATATGGACAAATCGAGCAACAGGATTTCCTTCAGTATGATTGTAAGTTCTGTTATCCTTAGCTCTGCCATAATGCATGCAACAGGTGTGGGGCCCAAGATATTTGGAGTGTCAATACTTGCACTTTTGGCATTCGGCTTTGCATCTCTTCTTGGTATTTGGCTGATTATTTCTATAATACGTTCAGGAAGGTTATGAAGAACATATACAGCGGGTATAGCATTTTCGCTCATTCTCGGCCTTACGGCCTCCGAGGTATTTTGCCTCTTGATTAATTTGTATTAGATACTGTCGGAATATCAGCAAAATAATGCCGCTCAAAAACTATACCCGCTGTATGTTTATGCGTAAAAAGCACATCTGTATAAATCCTTGCCTAAGTGATTTTCTGAAAGCTCTGCCCTGTATCTGCAACCGCCCCTGCATTGTTCAATGTATTCACAGTATTCACAGTCGCATTTTAGCTCTGCGAGTTTTATCGGTTTTATTCTCTTCCAGCATTTTCTGAGACCTTCCTTGTCTGTGCCGATAGCCCTGTCTGCATAAAAACTGCATTTTGCGACATTCCCGTCTGCCATCACAGACATTAGGTGTAATCCGCAACCGAAACCGGATTTGCCTAAATGAAGCCCCTTTCCATAGCCATACCTGAGATATTCACCAGCCATTTCAGGGCTTATCTGAAATTCTTTATTTTCCTTCAGTCTGCCTGAAATACATGGGACATCTACTGTCCAGTCTTTTATACCGATATCCCTGAACATCTGTTCCATTTCATCAAAATCCTTCAGGTTTTTAGGATGTACCATTGTTGATACAGATACCTCAAGATCGTTTTCAGCAGAGAGCCTTGCTGCATTTATGGCTTTTTTAAAAGCGCCTTTTCCCCTTAAAGAATCATGAGCATCTTCAAGCCCATCTATGCTTATCTGGATCTCATCAACATTGAGCGTCTTGAGATTCTTTTTTGTGAGAAGAAGGCCGTTTGTAAACAATACCTTTCTTACGGAATAAGCAGGAAGCATCTCATTGATTTCTACTAATCGGGAATGAAGCAAAGGTTCGCCGCCTGTGAGCATTACCCGTAAGCCCTGCATTTCTTCGAATTCATCCAGTATCTTTTTGACTTCAATTGCTGAGAGTTCTTTAGCTTTATTTTCATTTATAAAACAATGCCTGCATCTTAGATTGCATCTTTCTGTTATCTGTAACTCAAGGTATCTGAGAGAAGGCACAGGTGATTTTATGAGGGTGGGGCGGTTAACAGAAATCATGTCTTTGGTTAATATTTCTTCCTCGAGACAATAATCAATGAAGTCCTTGTCGCTCAATGTGCAGCCGTTCTTATCCGCGCATTTTTTAAGTATTTGAAATGATTCGTTATCAAGTTCGTAAAGTTCATCTTTTTTTATATGATAAACATGAGGTTTCTCGATCTGTTTTAGGGCACAATCTGCTGATAAAAAATATCTCATAAATTAATTATACACGAGAACACAGTTGTCCAAAAAAGGCTGAACGCCTCATAAATACAATGAATTGACAAGATATTAAGATGTGCAACCTCGTTTTGACAAGCAGCTTTAAAGGGAACAATACGACTGATGTTTTATAAATAAGATGTGGATTAATTTTATAAGGTGTCGTCAGTGGATTAATTTTATAAGGTGTCGTCATTGTATTTTTTCATCATTCAGCCTTTTTTCAGTTATTTTGGATAGTACTGATACATGAGCCAAAATTATATTCTGATGTGATAAAGTATATTGATGAAAATTTATTCCCGCTTGTTATTTTTAAGCATTCTTATAATATCCCTTTTCTCCTGTACGAGAGAGCCTGGTATCAAAAACCCCAATTCCATAACAGTCGGCTCTTCTGCAGATGCAAAGAGACTGCTGCCCCTGCTTGCAACTGACAGCGCCTCTGGAGACATAAGCGGATGGATATTCAATGGCCTCACAAAATACGATAAGAACATAAAAATCACTGGTGAGCTTGCAGAGTCATGGGATATTTCTCCAGACGGATTAACGCTTATATTCCATTTGAGAAAAGGCGTGCTCTGGCACGATCTAAAAGAATTCACATCAGATGATGTGGTCTTTACTTACAAGACTGTGACTGATCCAAAGGTGCCGACTCCGTACAGCAGTAATTATGGGCCTGTTGAAAGGGTAGAGGCATTGGACAAATATACTGTTAAAGTGATTTATAAAGAGCCTTATGCCCCTGCGCTTGAGTCATGGGGCATGGGTATAATTCCTAAACATATACTTGAAGGAAAAGATATAAGTATTGAATATTACAACAGAAATCCAATAGGAACAGGACCTTATAAATTAAAGGAATGGGTGACAGGCCAGAAGATAGTGCTTGAGGCATTTGATGATTATTTTGAGGGAAGGCCAAAGATAGATAAATACATTTCGAGGGTAATCCCTGACACAGCAACAATGTTTCTTGAACTGAAATTTGGCGGCATAGATTTCATGGGGCTTACGCCACCGCAATATAAACTTCAGGCTGAAAAAGAGATCTTCAGGAAATACTTTCAGAAATTCAGGTATCCGTCTTTTGGATATACTTATCTTGGATATAATCTTCTTGACCCGAAATTCTCTGATAAAAGGGTTAGGCAGGCAATAACACATGCGATAAATAAAAATGACATTATAGACGGTGTGCTGCTCAGTTACGGGACTCCATGCACAGGACCATTCCCTCCTGAATCATGGGCATATAATCCTGATGTCAAAGACCTCGGATACGATACTGAAAAGGCGATAAAGCTTCTTGGAGAAGCAGGGTGGAAGAAAGGCCAGTCAGGTTTTCTTGAAAAAGACGGCAAGCCTTTTGCCTTTACTGTGCTTGTGAATCAGGGAAATGAGGCAAGGCTAAAGACAGCACAGATAATAAAAGAGGGCTTGAAAAAGGTCGGTGTTGAGATGAACATTAAAGTACTTGAATGGCAGGCCTTACTCCATGAGTTTATTGATAAAAAGCGTTTTGAGGCAATCATCATGGGATGGGCGCTCTCAAGAGACCCTGACTTATATGACATATGGCACTCATCAAAGACGAAAGAGGGAGAATTTAATTTTATCTCATACAAGAATGAAGAAATAGACAGGCTATTGCTCGAAGGCAGGCGAATATTTGATATCAATAAAAGGAAAAAGATTTATCACAGGATACACGAAATCCTTGCTGAAGAACAGCCTTATACATTCTTATATGTGCCTGACGCCCTTCCAGTGCTTCATAAGAGATTCAAAGGAGTTGAAAAAGCGCCCTTAGGAATCTGGTATGACTTCATCCACTGGTATGTGCCAAAGAACAGGATGGAGTGGTACGGACCGTAGGGTTGTTGCAAGAGATGAGCGTATATCGGTGTGGGCTTGCCATCTGTCTTAGAAAATATAGACGGTTTTTCTCTCAATTTTTGTCATGCTGTTGTTCATTCAGGAAATCTTTTATAAAATTGCGCTTGCTATGAATCAATGCGAGGACTTCAACCTTATTGGGGAATACTTCATAAATAAGGCGATATGAATAAATGAGCAACTCTCGTATATTGGAATCTCCTATCTCAGGAACGATTCTGCCGACTTCAGGAAAGAATTTCAATTTTTCAGATTTTTCAACAAGATCAACAGTAACTCACTGATAGGTAAGCCACTGGTTTGACCAGTGTGACTTGAAAAGGTTTGACCTTGCAGAATTAAGTAAGATAAACCTCCAGAGAGGCTTGACGGAGTCAAAGGCTATCTGGAGGTTTAAATGGACAGTTATAAAA
>JACQXE010000039.1 GCA_016208915.1 Nitrospirota bacterium
AGATCAAAGACTACATTGCTAATCAGGAAAAGCTGGACAGTGAACAAGAAGAGGGCAGATTTTAGTATAAACCTAAACGGCCGTCTTTGAGACGGCTCACAACCGTCAAGCCTCCCTCTTTGAGGGAGCGTTATGACTTTTCCTTCGATCTTTCCACTATATTACTTTATTACTTTTTTAATAAGTTTTCTGACCGAGGAACACGATTCCCTGAACTGCAACTTTTCTTCCTTTGTAAGTTTCAGGTCAATAACTCTTTCAACGCCATCTTTGCCGAGAATTACAGGCACACCCACATATATATCTTTCATGCCGTATTCTCCGTTAAGATATGCGGCGCAGGGGAGCACTCGTTTTTCATCCAGCAGTATTGACTTGACCATCTGAAATGCAGCAGCAGCAGGCGCATAGTAGGCGCTCCCTGTTTTAAGCAGGCTTACTATCTCAGCTCCGCCATTTCTTGTTCTTTGTATCAGGGACTCTATTATTGTTTTTTTCAGAAGTTCGGTTATGGATATTCCTTTTACGGTTGTAAATCTCGGCATGGGAACCATCTGGTCGCCGTGACCGCCAAGCACAACAGCCTCAATGTCTTCAGGAGATACATTCAGCTCATATGAAATAAATGTCCTTAACCGGGCTGAATCAAGCACACCTCCCATGCCCATGACCCGTCTGCATGAAAACTCAGTGGTCTTCCATGTCAGATGAGCCATAACATCCATTGGGTTTGTCACAACAATAATGATCGAATCAGGAGATGTTTTTGCTATATTTGTTGCAGCTGTCTTTACCACATCCGCATTTGCATGGAGAAGGTCATCCCTCGACATTCCAGGCTTTCTCGGAAAGCCTGCTGTAATAACGACAATGTCTGAATCTTTTGTGTCAGAATAACTGTTCGTGCCTTTCACAGAAGAAGATGAGTTGTACAAGGGGCAGGCCTCTGCGATATCGAGAGCCTTTCCCTGCGGGATCCCGTCAACGACGTCAAATAGGACGACATCAGAAATACCTGAATGAGCAAGCAGCTGGGCTGCTGAAGCGCCAACATTGCCGGAGCCTATGATAGAGACTTTTTTCCTCATGCCTTTTTCTTTAGACTTTCAGAAGATCTATAGATTTACAAATCTTGCCTGTTGATTTATATCTTAGTTACATTTGCAGCTTTCGGACCGCGCTCGCCTTCTACAATGTCAAACCTTACCCTTTGTCCTTCTGAAAGCGTTTTAAATCCGTCTGCTGCAATTGGAGAATAATGGACAAATACATCAGGGCCGTTATCCTGTTGGATGAAGCCGAACCCTTTGCTCTCGTTGAACCATTTTATCTTTCCTTCAAACGACATGCTGCTTAAATCCTCCTTTTCCCCTCATGAGAATTAAATTATCTTAAAAATACAGGTTAATTTTTATAGCATGTATAATAATTGTTGTCAAGAAAAATTGAATTCTCGTGGTTTTTCCTTTGACATCATAGCATGAAATATGGTATTCATACATACGTAAAAAGTCCTATTATGATAGGAGAAAAACAATGAGAAATATTTATATCCTGAGAAAAACCCTTTTTGTAGTTTTTCTTGTTTTAGCTGTTTCAGGTAACGTACACAGCGGAAATATCATCATTAAGCCGGGCAGGTTTGACCATTTTGCTATGCAGATGCCTGAAAAGGTTAGGGCAGGCGAGGGGTTTATTGTAAGGCTTCAAGCATATGATACCCATGATAACCTGATTACAGATTTCGGAGACGCTGGAAAGGATTTTAAGGTCTCTGTTTCAGGTTCAGCGCAGATTCAGCCTTCATTGATAAAATCGTCTTCATTCATGAACGGCAGCGTTGGTATTACAATAACGGATAAAAAGGCAGAAACAATTACGCTCTCTATATTTGAATCAGGAGGCAGTGTGCCTGTTCTTACAAAAGAGATAACGGTGCTGCCGAACAAGCTTGATCATTTCTCTCTGCAGGCACCGCAAGCAGTCACTGCTGGCAATAATTTTGATGTAAAGATTATTGCAAAGGACGCATTTGACAATTCTGTAGCAGATGCGGATATAGAAGGAAAAAATCTCAAGGTGTCATCCTCTGGCACGACGAATTTCAAGATCATCAGTTCATCGCCTGTGTTCAGGGCTGGCGTCAGCATAGCAACCATAATGGCTGAAAAGACTGGCGAGGTATCTGTCGAAGTCCATGATACAGGAACAGGAAGCAAGGGACGAAGTTCCGGTATAAATGTGACGCCTGCAGGGCTTGATCATTTTAAGGTGTATGCTCCAAAGGAGGCTGTTGCAGGTGAGCATTTTGAAATAACAATCAGCGCATTTGATGCATTCGATAACCTGATAGATAATTATTCGTCTTATGGCAATGGAGTAAATATTACCACCACAGGTCAGGAAAAACCCTTACCTTCTTACCTCAGCCCGTCAGAATTCAGAAACGGACAGGCAACCTCAAAACTTAAATATGAGAAGGCTGAGGAGATAGGCATAATAGTCACAGAAAACAACAAGAGCCAGCAGGGCAGAAGCACATCTGTGAAGATTAGTCCGTCCGCCCCGGATAATTTTGTTGTGATCACGCCGGAAGCTGCAGTTGCAGGACAGAGATTCAGGATAAAAATAGAGGCATACGACAGATTTAATAACATTGTAAGAAATTATAATCTCATAGGCAATGATGTTTACCTGAATACAACGGGCACAGGGATGCTATCGCCTAAAATAGTAGCCACATCAGAGTTTGTTGACGGCCTTGCCACGGCTGATGTCTTATATGACAAGGCAGAGTCTTTCACGATTTCTGCTGCAATGACATCAAAGAGAGAAGAAAAAAAGATTGCCATGAAAGAGCAGAAGGAAGAAGCAAGGGTGTCAGAGACGTTCAAGGCTGCTGAAAAACCTTCTGTTGCGGAAATACATAAGGCGCAGGAGAAACCGGAGAAGCGTTTGATTACAACAAGGGAAGAAAGGGCTTCTGTAAAGAAAGCAGAGAAAAAAGAGCCTCCAAAGGAGAAAAAGCCTAAAGAGAAGGCATTTGAGATAAAAAAGATATCACTCATAGAAGCGAAGAATAAGGCAATGGTAATAGTAAATATGAAGGCTTCAAAAATAGACCTTGAATATAGGAGCAGGACCGAATCCTCTGATGGAAAAGACTGGATAGTCCTCAATCTCAAACCTGTTGTTAATAAAGCCAGGAAATCTTGGAAATTCAAGTCAGCATTTATCGGCGGGGTTGATATAGTTGATATAATGGAGGATAAGGCATCAGGTGATGTTGTAGAGTTAAAGGTAGAACTGTTATCAAAGAATTCTAATTTCGAGATAAACAGGGTTAAGAATTCGTTAGTCATAAGCATCAGCAACCCATAGCCTAATCAGAAAGAAGGGAATAACATTGCGCAGGCCATTTATAGCTGCAAACTGGAAGATGAATAAAACAATTCCTGAAACAAAGGGATTTGTGAACGAATTTATATTGGCAGTAAAGGATGTTGCCAGCACAGATATTGTTATAGCCCCCCCTTTTACTTCCTTGTCAACCGCTTCAGAACTGATTAGGGGTACCGGCATAAAGCTTGCTGCACAGGATGTTTTCTATGAGGAAAAAGGCGCTTTCACAGGCGAGATATCTCCTGTCATGCTTTTGGATTCAGGCTGCTCATATGTAATTATCGGGCACTCAGAAAGAAGACAATATTTCGGAGAAAGTGATGAAATAATAAACAAGAAAATAAAGGCTTCAAGGAAAAATGCTCTTGGAGTGATATTCTGTATAGGGGAGTCCCTTGAACAGAGAGAGGCAGGAAAGACATTTGATGTCCTGAAGCAGGAGATAGAAAATGGTCTTCGGGATGTTGTTATGGAGAATATTGTTATTGCATACGAGCCTATATGGGCAATAGGCACAGGCAGGACAGCCTCGCCTGAACAGGCACAGGAGGCTCATGCCTATATAAGAAGCCGTCTCAGAGTTTTATATGGAAATAAATCTGAAGAAATCTGTATAATATACGGAGGGAGTGCTACTCCTGAAAACATTGATTCTCTGATGGCTTGTCCGGATGTTGATGGCGCACTGGTTGGGGGCGCAAGCCTTAAGCCTGAGAGCTTCACAAGGATAGTCAGGTTCAGAAAAGCGGAGGGAAAATGACAACACTGCTTCTTATTATCCATATTCTTGCATGTCTGTTTCTAATCTTCATCGTTCTTATACAGAGCGGTAAGGGAGCAGAGCTGGGCGCTGCATTCGGAGGTTCGAGCCAGACACTTTTCGGCAGCAGGGGCGCTGCTACTTTTTTCAGCAAGGTTACAACAGTGGCAGCTATAGTATTTATGCTGTCATCTCTGTCTCTTGCAATTGTTTCAGCAAAAAGCAGCTCTATAATGAACAAGACAGTTCCTGTAAAAGAAAAAGGCGCTGCACAAGTTCCTTTTCAGGGCGGAGGCGTTCAGCCTGTCCAGCCCCAGCAGGCGCCACAGCCTATACAACCTGCAAAATAAGAGGTAACCGGAAATGAGCGACTGGCTTTTTGGATTAGGTATGCTGGTAATATGGCTGGTTTTGCAGCTAATTGTTTTTCCTCGTTTAGGCGTCTCAACCTGAGGCATTAACACAAAGGGGTCGGGAACTCCTAAAAAGAAATGCTGATAGTCTCCTGTTTGTGAAACCCTTTCTAATGGGGGAAGTATCAGAGAATAACCTTCAAAAGAGACTCTGTTCAGTTTTCTGCTCATATTATAAACCGTCCAAGAACAATGAACTTGCCTGCATGGGTTTTCTGGTAATAAAGCGTCTCACAGAAAAAGGAATAGATATCAGGTTCGAAAAATCCGACAAGTCACTCGGCGCTGAAACTAAAGAAGTGCTGATAAAAGACATATGTACAGCCTGTCAATTTTATAAAGATGACTGTGATTTTGCAGGCAATAAAAAGGATGCGTTGCCTTGCGGAGGCTTTTTAGCGCTCGGTTATCTGCTCGATGCAAATATCATTTCTGTTGACGATATAAAAAATGCAGGATAAACTTTAAGAAATAATGAAGCTATATAAGGTCTCTGATCTTGCTACGAAGAATAATGGTGAATATGTCCTCGGCTCGCAGGAGCTTCATGCCCATGCCTGCTATCTTGTTTACGGCATCCTGAAGTCCGGTGAAGAGGGAAGGATTATTAAACCCGGAGGCGGACACGAAGAGATTGTCTGCATTGTTCATGGGGAAACTATACTGCGCAGAGATTTGGAATCCATTGCCTTAAAGAGAGGTGATGCATTTTATATCAAAGGAGAAGATATGTATTTTATGGATAATAGCGGAAATAGTGAAGTTATTTATATCATTGCAGGCGGGCACAGTGAACGACATGAACATTAAAACACAGACAAGGAGTAATAATGGAGAAATATTCCGCAAGAGAAGTTATTGAGCAGGCTATTCGCACAGAAAAACTCGGATATGAGTTTTATACCACTATGGCAAAAAAATTCAGAAAAGATTTTGCATTAAAGGATCTCTTTGAACTTCTTGCGTCAAAAGAATTGCGGCATGAAAAGATATTCTCCAAATTAAAGACTAAAGTAGAGAACGAGGAACCTGAAGGATGGGAGGACGTTGCACAGTATTTAAGGGCTATTGTGGAATCAGAGTTCTTTCTTGGCAAAGGAAAGTCTCTCCCTTCACTAAGAAATGTAAAGACGATAGGTGATGCAGTTGAGTTTGCTATCGGCTTTGAAAAGGAGACAATGCTTTATTTCTATGTAATTAAGGATGTTATTAAAGAAAAAGATATAGTAGAAAATATTATTGAAGAAGAAAAGACTCATATCGTCTGGCTCAGTGAATTCAGGACAGAGCTGAAGAAAAAACAGATTCAGCGCGGAAGTTCAAAATAACCATGGTTATATTTTTATAAAGGATCAAGAATACATGCCATGAAAAAGGTACTGGTCACAGGAGCTGCAGGCTTTATAGGATTTCACCTCTGCAAAAGCCTTGTCACCAATGGAGAGAAAGTTGTCGGCATTGATAACCTTAATGATTATTATGATGTCACTCTGAAGACTGACAGGCTGAAGCAGCTCGAGGCTGAGGAGAACTTTAAATTTATCAAAGCAGACCTTGCTGAGAAAGATAAGATTGCCGAGCTCTTTGCAGAAGAGAATTTTGATATGGCAGTAAATCTCGCAGCACAGGCAGGTGTAAGATACTCCCTGATAAATCCACATGCGTATATTAACAGCAATATAAATGGATTCCTGAATATCCTTGAGGGTTGTAGGCATAATAAAGTTAAACATCTTGTCTTTGCCTCATCAAGCTCTGTTTACGGTGCAAACACAAAGATGCCTTTCTCAGTGCATCACAATGTCGACCACCCCGTGTCCCTTTATGCTGCCACAAAAAAGGCAAATGAACTTATGGCGCATACATATTCAAGTTTATATAACATTCCATGCACAGGTCTGAGGTTTTTTACTGTATATGGTCCATGGGGAAGGCCTGATATGGCATTATTTCTGTTCACAAAGGCGATTCTTGAAGGGAATCATATAGATGTGTTCAATTATGGCAGGATGCAGAGGGATTTTACATATATTGATGATGTGATTAAGGGAGTAGTCAGGATTATGAATAAAGTCCCGCAGTCAAATCCTGAGTGGAGCAGTGATAATCCTGATTCGGCAACGAGTTATTCGCCCTATAAGCTTTATAATATCGGGAGCAATAATCCTGTTGAGCTGATGAAATTCATCGAGGTGCTGGAAGACTGTCTTGGCAGAAAAGCTAAAAAAAACTTGCTGCCGATCCAGCCTGGAGATGTTCCGGCTACGTTTGCAGATGTAGATGACCTGATGAGAGACGTAGGGTTCAAGCCCTCGACAAGCATTGAAGATGGGATAAAGAGATTTGTTGATTGGTATAAAGTATATTACAAGATTAACTGATGGATAGACATTTAAAATTCGGAAGATTCCTTCTTGAAAAAGGGTTTATAAACAGCCTTGATGTTATTGATGCTCGTCTCTTTCAGAAAAAGAACAATCTCAAGATAGGAAAACTTGCTAAGTCCAAGGGCTGGCTTACAGATGATGCTATAGACAGGATACTTATCATTCAGGAGGAGACGAACGATAAGTTCGGCGAGATCGCTGAAAGAGAAGGCTATCTGTCAAGGGAGCAGGTAGAAAGACTCTTAAAGGAACAGGAAGATTCTTATGTGTTTTTTGGCGAGGCGTTAGTTAAGCTTGGCGTTATAAGCGAGGAGCAGCTAATAGAGAATCTTAAGGAATTCAACAGACTGAGATTTCAGAAGGAGTGAACATAGTGATTATGAAGCAGAATACAACATTTTCGCTCATTCCCTGCCTGCCGGCAGGCAGGTCGGTCGATTCGACCTGCGAGGTATTTTGCCTCACCCCCCTCAAATCCCCCCTTATCAAGGGGGGACAAAGGGGGGTGTTATCGGAATATCAGCAAAATAAAGCCGCTCAAATGCTGTATTCTGCTATTTTAGTAATTATAGACTCATTACTAATTTGTTCAGTTCAGGATATTTATCCTTTGTAAGCGATATATCTTCCTTTAAAAGTCTCAATCCCTCAGTTATATGTTTCAGAAAATATTTTTTCCCTTTTACAGACGAAAGAAATCCATAGGCTCCAAGCGCCTGCATGTGACGCTGAAGCCGGCATAGGAGGAGTGATTCCATAAAAATTCTTTCATCAAATTTGTTGCTTTTTGCTCTCATCTCGCTTATGTAATAGGCTAAAAGCCTTTCTCTCATGCCATCTTCAAGACGAAAATATGGATCCCATAAGATAGAGGCGACATCATATGCAGGCAGGCCTATCCTTGCCCCCTGATAATCGATGAGCCTTGGAATCCAGTTATGTATCATAATATTCTTGGACTGAAAATCGCGGTGCATAACTGTTTTTGGGTATGAATCAGCCTTTAGGGCAATCCTGTGGAATTCATCTTCAAGCGCAGAAGGATTTCTTATCCTGATATTCCTCATCCCGCTTACAAATCTCTCAACAAAATAATTTGTCTCCCAACGAAAGTGCTCATAATCAAATGCCCTGTTTATAAGCGTTGGACATTTAGATACATATTCGGTTGCCTTTGTGTGGAGCATTACTGAAATGTCCATGACCTTTCTGTACATTTTTTCTATATCTTCATTTCTGCGTCTGCATTTAAGCCAGCTGTAAAGAGTAACGTCCCCAAGATCCTCAAATGAAGCCCTCATCTTTTCGGGATCAATACTGATAAGTTCAGGAACAGGGATGGAGCATCCTGAAAAGAACTTTGTGTATTCAATATGCCTGAGGAAATCCAGATCATTGTGTTCGCACTGCATTATCACGACTGTCTTATCATCTCTCCTGACCCTATAATACTTTCTGTCAGAACCTCCGATGCCGATCAGAACACCTCCGACTTTGTCTGAATATCCGAGCACCTCTGATTCATTCAGCGATATCTTAAAATCAGGCCCGATTATGCAGTTTTCATAGTGAGAGTTTTTTTCTGTCTTGCTTTCAGGAAGCACGATGCAGTTTCTGATTTGTACGCCCTTTCCGAGAACGCAGTCCCTTTCTATAACCGCAAATCCATTTAAATCAGTATCCATGCAATCATTTGATAAAGGATGCATAAAGACTGTTTCTCCCTCTTTTTTTAGAGAATTTACGACTTCCGATGCATATGAAACAGGATTACCTATATCGTTCCAGTAGCATCCTGTGAAATCGAGTGCCTGAACCCTGTGACCTGCTTTTGATGCCGCAATCCAAGCAACAGTCGCATGTGAAACACCTTTGGAAACAAAATTGAAGATCTCCGGAGAGTAAACAGCGATTCCTGTATATGCAACCTTTTTTGCAATCCTGTCAGGATTTGGGGTTGACGTTCCTGAGTTTTCCACATCAATGACACAGCCATTGTCGTCAATAACAACATTGTTATATCTGATATAGTCATGTGTTGCGAGTGTTGCAATATTCCCGTGTGAAAGATGGGTTTCTATGAGGCGGCTAAAATCAATGTCAGAAATGATATCCGAGTTATGCACAAGGAAATTTCCCTCAGAAAGAAATGCCTCTGCGTTTTTGAGCGCACCTCCTGTGCCTAGTATCGGATCTTCAGGAAAAAGTTCAATCCTGCCTGCATATGCAGAATTTTTTATCCATTCTTTTACCATATCAGCCTTGTAGTGAAGGTTTATGCCTATTTTCCCTGAAGATACTGTAGAGAATTTCTCGATGATCAGCTCTATTAAAGGCCTGCCAAGAATTGGCAGTAATGGTTTTGGAATATGATTTGTGATTGGTCTCATCCGCTCACCCAGACCAGCAGCAGGAAGAAATATCTTCAATTTGAATTTGGGCATATAGTCAACAATCACTCCAAGAATAAAGTCTGTCATTCCGTGCTTGACACGGAATCCAGATATAAAAAGAGACTGGATACCTGCTTCCGCAGGTATGACATAAGTGAATAAAATTATTTCTGAGATGCCACACTAGTACATTAAATAGTTTTTTCTTGTTTTTTGAAATGCTTTTAATTGAGCTGTCCACCATTCTTCCATGTTTTTCAAGGGTTCACTCTTTTCTATCTCTATTCTGAGCCTGTCTGTGCCTGCGAGGATATCAATCGGCATCTTTTTTGTTTCGTATTCATACGGAGGTTTTTTCCACTGGAAATGTTCAGTATATAGGTCATGGACAGCCTTTAAGACAGCAACGCCGGATTTAAATGGCTTGAATGCATTTCTATCAGTGACGTGCATCTGCGCGCCTCCGCAGAGCTCGCCTGCATGCTTCTGGAACGTTGGCTGAAAATATAATGGCCGGAAGACTACACCCTTCAGCCTGAAATCCTTAAGCCTTTTCACCAATGCCTCAGGCTCAATAAACGGAGCGCCAAAAAGCTCGAACGGCCTTGTTGTTCCTCGTCCTTCACTGAGATTCGTTCCCTCAAGAAGGCACATGCCTGGATAAACTATTGCTGTATCAAGTGTCGGCATATTAGGGGAGGGCATAACCCAGGGAAGCACTGTCTGGTCAAACCAGAGTTTTCTCTGCCAGCCCTTAAGGTTGATAATATGCAGGTCAAGGTTATTATAGAATTCATTTTTTAGATAGAGCGCAATCTCTCCAACTGTCATGCCATGCCGGATAGGCAGGGGCCGTTGTCCTATGAATGACGCATAAGACATATCAAGCACATACCCTTCTACAATTGAACCGCTTATAGGGTTAGGCCTGTCAATGATAACGACCGACTTCTTTTGTTCGAGACATGCCTGTATGCAGAGTTCCATTGTCCAGATGAATGTGTAATATCTTGAACCCACATCCTGAAGGTCTATGACCATCGCATCCATATCATTCAATATGGAAGCAGTCGGCTTCCTTGTCTGACCGTAAAGACTATACACAGGAAGACCTGTTGTCTTATCTTTAAAGCCGTCCCATTCAATCATATTGTCCTGTGTCTCTCCATGTATCCCGTGCTGGGGTCCAAAGAGGGCTGTTAATCTTATTTTCTTGGATTTAATGAAGAGATTTACTGCGTGTTCGAGCTGTTGGTTGACAGACGCAGGATGGACAACCAATCCAACACGCGAGCCAGTAAGTTTTTTAGGCCAGTTTTTCTCGAATATGTCTAGTCCTGTTTTTACCATATCAGAGAATATACATTAATTGCAGGCAGTACTACAATAGGGTAAGACAATGAAAAAAGGGGAACAGAATTCGGTTCCCCTTTTGGTTTGCGAAATATTGAATTATTTATTTTCTAAACTTCCTTCTTCCATACAGTGCTAACCCAAGAAGCCCGCTGCTGAGGAGGAGGAGAGTTGAGGGTTCTGGAACGCTTACTCCTGTGAAATGAACTGCATCGAGATAACCACCTAGTGTATCACTTACCCCTCCAGCACGAAACTCTATTGTTGAGAGAGCGTCAGTTGCCGTTACAAAATAATGATGGACAGTCCAGTTAGTATCCGAACCGCCAGTACCGGTTAGAGAATCAAGCAATACACCTTCGAAATATACATCGATAATATTAGAAGTAATGGCTACCCCTGGACGTGGTGAATATGCAAAATTTAAATCATAGGTCGTTCCTGCTGCAGTAGAAATGTCCTGCCTCATGCCACTATTGCCCCAACTGTCTAACTCAACCAGTTGGTTCCCATCAAAAGGAGTCCCTGCCGCATGATTCTGAATTTCAATAGTTCCAAAAGTTGCTATCCATCCGGGAATACTGGTGTAGGAACCGTTCCACGTTCCCCAAGATAATGCCGGTTCCTCAAAACTACCGTTAGTTATCAAATCTGCGTTAGCATACGTAAGAGGCATTATTGTCATCATTATACTCATGACGAAGACTTTGATAAATTTCATATTTCTCATTTTCACCCTCTTTTTTTATTAGATTTTGATATGAATTTTAGAATTATTTTCTAAACTTCCTTCTTCCATACAGTGCTAACCCAAGAAGCCCGCTGCCGAGGAGGAGGAGAGTGTTGGGTTCTGGTACTTTATGTCCGTTGCTTTCTGCATCATGTGAAAATGGCGCAAATTTAGTGGCGTCTCTATCTTCTCCAGTATTAGGGTCGTCAATATTAGTATTATAAAGATCGAAATGGATAAAATAACCTGACTCCAGATTTGTTGTGTCAATATTAAATATTCTTTTGTACATTTTATCACCAGTGTTATCCGGCTCAGGATCGGTTGGGGCAGTATTATAAGGGGTAACCCATGTGTTTGGATCAAACTGAAACGCAAACTCATAAAAATAGGTGTCAAATATGCCATGACCGGGCAAATCGTGATCAGGATTGCCAGAATAAATCTCTATAGGAGGAGTTCCATATGTCATATCTGAGGTTACATTTATTGTGTGTGTAATCCCATTATAGGTAAACGAAAATGAACCGAGGTCAGGGGCTGTCATGTCTGTTTTTGGTATAACTGCCATTGAAAGGTAGTAAGTATCGCTTGTTGTGTTTTTGCCTTTTTTGTCAGGCAGAAGATATGTGAATAGATTAAATGGATTGGTAGTCGCAACAATTGTTTCAGTTAAAGTGTTGTAAGTCCCATTTTCTATATCAAGCTGTAAGACTGGTATTGCCCCTGCAATCCCTGCTATTCCAAGCACTAACATCATAATTCCTAAAATAAGTAATTTTTTCATAATATCCTCCTAATGATGTAATCCTAATCCTATATATAGCAATAATTATGCCAAATTTATAACCTATTGATTTTCTTGGAAATTATAAAATGCATTAAATATGAGTGTAAAGTTTTCCGACAGTGGTTAGGGCTTTTTTGACATTATCTGTATGAATTTGGCGAAACTTCAATTTTTGATAAGCAAATCTGCTTTTGCATAACTTATTGATTAATAGATATTTTTTGCATGTAAGTAAAAAAATAATTATTTGGAAAAAAATGTTTTTCTCTTTGATTTTGCGAAAAATCCTTATAACGTATTGATTTTGAATTATATTTTGCATCAAACAAAAAAATTGTTTAAAAAGTGTAAAGTTTTCCGACACAATTAGAGCAATAGAGCAGAAGAGCAATAGAGCAATAAAAAAAGAATGCAGGGTTACCGCATCCTTTTTTTATTAAACTTAAATCTCAGGTCTTAAAGTCTAAGACTTTAAATTGTAAGCCTATTTCCTAAACCTTCTTGCTATGCCAACTCCGACAAGACCTGCTCCGAGAAGCAGAAGAGTTGCCGGCTCTGGAATAGGATTAACACCTGAGGCATCACCACTCATGTTATCCACTAAGAAATAGTTTCCTGAGTCATGAACCATTACATAGTCAAAAAACTGTCCGGATGGAGCTGTAATCATAAGCCAGCCCATATCCGAGCCGTTTAAATTTCCAGAACCAGAAGCAGAAGCAATTAAATTACCTGAAGAATCATATCCCTCCAAATAAAAATTGCTATAGCTTGTGTATCCGGTCTTAAACCATGTGCCGTCATTATTAGTGAAGTCTATTTTGCCTGAGCCTGCATTATTGTCAGTGCCTAAAAAAGCAAAGACATAACCATAATGCTGGTAGTATGCACCGTTCCATGAAAGGCCAAGGTCTATAGATTTCGTATTCCAGTTGTTTGAATTTGAATCGCCGTAGATCCAATCATAACCACCGGTCACTTCAAATGTCACGCCAATAATGTCATCAATTGCCTGCTGATCTTTCCCAAAACCACTTTCAAAATCAATGAAGAAGGCTTGGGCTGTTGTTGCTGCAAAAACAAAAAGCACAAACATTATTAGTAAGCTAAATTTTTTCATAGTTGACATCTCCATTCAAATTCCTATTTTCTCCGTCTTGCTGCAAAACCAAGCCCTAACAGTCCAGCGCCAAGCAGGAGAAGAGTTGACGGTTCAGGAACTGTTCCTTCAAAGACATCATTAGCGCAGGTTGGCGCCCAGTGGAATGCCAGATCAGCATTGGCGAACAAACTTTTATCAATAGTGAAGTTAAGAATATCCCCGGATATTGACCATGTGCCTATTGCTAAAGCATTCGCAGTAGTAGAATACTGGACTTCCTGATCTGAACGATACCAGACCCCATCAGGACCCCAGTTATGAAGAGCATCAAAATAGTTAGAAAGTAGTATGCTACCAGTGCTGTCTATTGCATACAGACTCAACGTGCCGCCGCTTGTATTTGTATGATCATCAAGGACAAGTGCATACTCCCAACCGCCATTAGTGTAGTCATCATCATAATAGTGAGGCCCAGATCCCATTACCTGCCAGCCATCAATACTGACAAAAAGGTCTCCGAGTTGAGTGTTGCTATGGCCAATATTGTAGAGATAGTTTGTCTGTATATCAACATACAGATTAGAGGCGTCTCTGCTTACATCCATTTGACTTATTTCGAAAAAGGCAGGGCCTCCAATAACATCTCTATCACCTTTACCGTTGCCGTTGTCAAAGTTGCCGTAGTAGTTGTCCATGATAGCTGCCTGAGCATTCGCACCAGCGATGAGCAACAGGGCAATCATTAAGCCAAATATTGTTATCTTCTTCATCTTTACACCTCCTTTCATAATTGAATTTAATCTTATTAGAAATTTTTTTATCATTATTTAAGCTCCTTTCGCAAATTTATCTATTATCTATAATAAATAGAAGCAACTTCTGTGCCAACGCAATAACATCTTGATTTTAAAACATATTTTATTTTGAGGGGATTTTCGAATATTAAAAGTGTAAAGTTTTCCGACACTTTTTAAGATTTTTGTCTGGAAAACTTTACACTCAATTTTTTACTCATATTTTGGGGTTAAATCACCCATTTTGATGATTTCACCCTAAATTTTTAGTTACATAGTTAAATAACTCTGCATGTTAGCAACGATATATTAATAAGGCATAAATTAGTTTTATTTTTTTTAGAATTTATAAGCTGATATCGAAATTGTGAGGATAGACATAAAATATTTTATTATCAAGATGTTATAACTTTTTTAATAGACCACTAAAATCTTGTGTTTAGGCATTTAAGGGTTAAGCTTCTTTTTTTATTGAAAAAAACGGTAAAAAGGCATAAAATTTGCTTGTATAATAAGAGGTTTACTGCAAAACCAGGATATTTGCTTAAAGAGAGGCGGTTGGGTCTAAAAAAAACAGTTTATGCATAAATATGTTTTTACCATAGATCATGAGCTTAAAATAAGTTCATGGGATAAAGGGCTGGAAACACTG
Organism: Nitrospirota bacterium; assembly: GCA_016208915.1. Lineage (GTDB taxonomy): Bacteria > Nitrospirota > Thermodesulfovibrionia > Thermodesulfovibrionales > UBA1546 > JACQXE01. Next base: position 14,777 of record JACQXE010000039.1, read on the forward strand.
ACAGGAAAAGATTTCTCTTCTGTAAAGGGAGTCCCATACTACGAAGTCTTTCCGCGAATATGCAATGGCGCTAATGATGCAGCACTTGAGGCTTTAACCAATGGTAAGCCCCAGATACTTAAAGGGAACAGAAATATCTGTCTTTATGGGACTAACGAGACAGATATCAACATTCAGCCTCTGAAAGATGATTCTGAAAAGCTGATTGGCGCTACCATAACAATAGAACCATGCGTTTCATGTCAGATATGGGAAAAGTTTCAGCAATCGCAGCCGCTTATAGATATAGGCAAGATAGCATCAACACTTGCCCACGGTGTGAGAAGTCCATTAAACGCGATAAAGGGCGCTGTTATATATATAAAAGAGCGATATGCTGAGGAGCAAACGCTTATCGAATTTTCAAAGATAATGGAAGATGAGATCTCAAGGCTTGATACATTTGTCTCAAAGTTCCTCAGCGCTTCTGTATTTGATGCAGACCTTTCAGAGACTGATGTAAATAAAGTCTTGAAGAAAATAGAGATATTTACCTCCTTTCAGGCAAAATCGTTTGGAATAAAGACAACGTATGAGTATGGTGATATCCCTCCTGTAAGGCTTAGTCCTTTTCAACTTGAGCAGGCAGTCTTGAACGTAATAAACAATGCAATAGATGCAATGGGCTCAAATGGGCATCTAAAGGTTAGGACATATAAGGAAACGGGCAGCGGCGCTGATTTTGTTGTGATTGAGATTTCAGATACAGGGCCGGGTATGTCCAAAGGCAGGTTGAAGGATATATCAATTCCTGTTGATGGCAAGGGCCGGGGATATGGCCTGTTCATCACACGTGAGGTCATTAAGTCTCAGGGAGGTCATGTTGAGATTCAGAGCGAAAAAGGCGCAGGAACCAAAGTAAGATTGTATCTTACTCTGAGGAAAATCGAGAATTAAGATGGATACGAACGGAAATGGAAAAGTTCTGATTGTTGATGATGAGCCTAATGCAATAAGAGTCTTGTCCGCGATACTTTCAAAAGAGGGATATAATGTTTTTGAGTCGTTTAATGTTGAAAAGGCGCTACAGGTAATGGATACGATGGATGTGGATGCAGTGATTACAGACGTTAAAATGCCGGATAAGGACGGAATGCAGTTTTTTGAACATATCAACGAACATTATCCTGACATTCCTGTTATCTTTCTTACAGCATTTGGCACTGTTGATTCCGCTGTCCATACCATGACTCGCGGCGCATTCTACTATTTCATAAAGCCGCCTGACTATGTAAAACTCAAGGGCATATTGAAAATGGCAGTTGAAAAGAGGCATCTTAAGAGAGAGATAGAAAGCCTGAGAGAGCGCCTTGCGCGGAGCGGGGGCAACATGCGCCTTATCGGCGCAAACCCTGAGATGCTTAAGATCCTTGATACCATAGCGGCAGTCAAAGATTCGACAAGTAATGTGCTGATATGCGGTGCGACAGGCACAGGCAAGGAATTGATAGCAAAGACATTGCATTATGACAGCATCAGGAGAGACCGTCCATTTGTTGCAGTGAATTGCGCGGCGATTCCAAAGGAACTAATAGAGTCTGAACTCTTTGGATATGAAAAAGGGGCATTTACAGGAGCATTTTCAGGTAAACCGGGCAAGTTTGAGGAGGCATCAGACGGCACGCTTTTTCTCGATGAGATAGGCGAACTTGACCTTTCGCTTCAGGCAAAACTGCTCAGGATACTTCAGGAGAGGGAGATTGAAAGGCTCGGAAGCAACAAAAAGATTAAGGTAGAGTTCAGGCTGTTGTCATCTACGAACAGGGATCTTAAAAAAGAGATTCAGACAGGCAATTTCAGAAAAGACCTTTTCTACCGTATAGACGTTGTTCAGTTAAATGTTCCTTCATTAAGAGACAGAAAAGAAGACGTCCCATTGTTTATAGCAGAATTCATAAAGGAATTCTCTGCGAGGGAAAAGAAGATTGTAAAGGTATCAGATGAGGTCATGAATATTTTGCAAAACTATTCATGGCCCGGTAATGTCAGGCAACTGCGCAATGTTATAGAGAGGGCGGTTGTCCTTGCGGCAAAAGATAAGATTACGCTGAAAGACCTGCCGGATGACTTTTTATTGCAGGCCAAGCTATCGGTATCAGCAGGTAAGATAAAAACACTAAGAGAGATTGAATTGCATGCTGTGAAGGAGGCGCTTAAGGAGTGCAAGGGCAATAAGTCTAAGGCAGCCAAGATGCTTGGAATCTCAAGAAAGACCTTTTACCAGAGGCTGAACAGGCTTCATTAATTTTATTGTATCTTAAGTATACACATACTACTGGCAGGAGATAGTATTTGAGCTTATTCTTGGTCGTTCCGAAATGACTCCTCCGCCTCAGGCGGATTCGCCAAGGCGAAGAGATATTTTGCCTAAACCTATTGAAATATCAGCAAAATAAAACCGCGAAAATACTGTCTTCTGACAAGTGAACCTGAGAATCTATAAATTATCTATGAATTATCTATAAATTATATAGGGCAGGATTCTAAATGTGTATCCTTATTATACAGCAAAATAAGGGTAATCCTGGTTTCTGTATCTTTTATATACACTTCAGGCTTAAAGAAAAGCTAAAGATTTTTTTGTAACTCAAAATAATCACATAAAATCAAGCAATTTCCTTTATGGCATATAATTTGCTAAACATTTATTATTCATGATAGGCAAACAAGGCATAATAATCTTTGACGAAGAGGGGTTTGCGCGTGTCTGTAGCGCCATGCTCGTTGCTGAAGGATACATTGTCGAAACCTTATCGACAGCAGACAAACTCCCTTCAGCATTGGAAGGCGGCAATTTAGAATTAATAATAACGAGTTATCCTTACAGCGCTTCTGTTTTTGAAGATATAAAGAGAAAAGGTATTCCAACAATAATTCTTGCCGACAATATAAACAAAGAACTTATCGAAATATTAAATGCTTTTGACAATTCATACTGCATGATCAAGCCGCTTGATTACTACAGATTCAGGCACCTTGTCAGGCAAGTTATGGTTGGCGATTTAAGACATGAAGGAGGATATGCAATTGTTTAGAAAACTTTCTTCGATTTTAATGATATTTTTGCTTGTTACAGGTTGCGCAAGCAAGACAAAAGAAGAGTTGTTTAACGAGGGCATGAAACAGATTAGGGGAAACAATCCTAACAGCGCAATAATATTTTTTAAAAACGCGCTCGAAAAAGACAGCAATTTCTTTGATGCCCGTTTCCAGCTTGCCAAGGCCTATTACATGACAGGGAAAATAGATTCGGCTGAGAAAGAACTTCAGAAGGTGATGAGACAGAATCCCAATTCAAAGGAAGTTCAGATTGAACTTGCAAAAGTCTATCTGCAGAAGGCAAAGCCTGAAGATGCGCTCAAGATGATTTCTCCTTACATCAAGGATGGATCAGGAGATGCGGATGTCCTTGAAATTGCCGGATGGGCGCACGCCATGAAGAATGAGTATACAGATGCTTTAGCAGTATTGAAAAAGGCGATCTCTTTGCCTGATGCAAAACCAACAGTGCCGCTGACCCTTGCAAGGGTTTATCTTAAGATGGATAAACTCCCTGATGCAAAATCGCTCATACTTGAGACGATAAAAAAAGACCCTTCAAACAAACTTGCACTTTATACTCTTGCTGAACTGCAGACCAGAGAAAAAGATATCGACGGCGCTATTAAGACCTACGATCAGATGCTGAAAGATAATCCTTCAGAGAGCGAAGCGGTTTCCAGAAAGGGCATGCTGTATATAGATAAAGGCAGATATGATGAAGTGGTTTCTTTATCAGAGGGTCTTATTAAAGAATTCCCCAAGAGACCGGAGGGTTACAGGTTAAAAGGCATTGCGCTTTTCCATAAAAAGAATTTAAATGATGCAATTGTTGCACTCCAGAAGTCGCTCTCTATTTATCCAAATGTCGCAGCATATTACTTTCTTGGCCTATCCCATTTTTATAAGAATGAATTTGAGCAGGCAACGACCCAGCTTCAAAAAGCGCTCGAAATTAATCCTTCCTTCTCGCAGGCAAATGTGCTTATCTCTTTAATTCTGCTAAAGAAGGGCAGGACTGATGATGCGATTAATGAGATAAAAAAGGTGCTGGAGAAAGATGAAAACAATGCGCTTGCCCATAACATCCTCGGAAGCGCCTACATGGCAAAAGGAATGCATTCCGAAGGTATGGAAGAACTTAACAGAGCGGTCGAAATTAACCCAAAACTGGTAGATGTTCATATTAAGAAGGGAATTTACGAACTAAGCAGGGGAAGGTCCAAGGAGGCGGAGACAGAGCTTAAGAGCGCTGTTAAAGCAAATCCTGAAATACTTGATACAAAGGTAATGCTTGCCTCTTATTATCTGAAGCAAAACGAGTACAGTAAAGCGATTAGTGTGCTTAATGAGGGCATTAAGGGACAAAAGACAGATGCAGTGTTTTACAATCTCATTGCAGAGGCATTACTGCGTCAGAATAAGGCCTCGGATGCATTTAAATATCTCCAGAAGGCAAAAGAGTCAAGTCCAGATTATGAAGCCTCTTATTTTAATCTGGCCTCATTTTATATCTTTAAGGGAGAACATGAGAAGGCAATACAGGAACTCAAATCTCTGATAGAAAGATCGCCCCAAAATGTGAAAGCATTCATCACTCTTGCAGGGATTCTCGAATCCAAGGGCAATGACGGGCTTAAGTTTTATCTTCAGGCAAAAGAGACAGGAAAACCCGAGGCATATGTTGAGCTTGCAAAATACTACATAAGGAAGAAAGATCAGGACAAGGCAATAAAAATTACCACTGAGGGAATCAAGAAAAATCCGTCGGATGTTGCCGGCTATGAATTAAAGGGCAAGATACTTATCTCCCAGAAAAAATTTAATGAAGCATTGGAAACTTTTGCTTCATTGGAAAAGATAAATCCTAAAATCAGCCTCGCATACGTTCTTAACACTTACATAGCAATGAATAAACCTGAAAAGGCGCTCGACAGGCTGAAGAAAGAGTTAAAGAAAAAGCCTGATCAGCCTGAGATTATGGCAGAGGTATCTAAGATTTATAAAAGCATGAATAGAAAACAGGATGCAATAGAAAATGCAAAAATGATAATAAAACAAAAACCGGAATCGCCAATCGGATACATAACTCTCGCTTCAATTTATCAGGAGGATAAGGAAACTGAAAAGGCGATCGAGGCGCTTAAAAATGCAAGAAATATAAAAGACGCAAATCTTTTTATGATGCTCGGAAATCTCTATACTTCCAAAAAGGAATATGCATCAGCGCTTGAGCAGTTCAGCAGAGCTGAAGAAATAAAACCCGGTTTTATCCCTGCCATATTTCAAAAAGGCGCTGTATTTCATGCAATGGGTAAAAAAGATAAGGCTATAGCCGAATATCAGAGAACCATAAGGCTTTCTCAGAATTATGTGCCGGCGTTAAACAATCTTGCCTATCTCTATGCAGAGGACAATAAGGATATCTCAATGGCTCTCCAGTTAGCTGCTCGTGCATATGCTATATCTCCTAATGACGGATTTGTGCAGGATACGCTCGGCTTTGTTCTGCTTAAGAATAAGAAGGTTGAGGACAGCATAAAGGCATTTAAAAATGCCATAGAGATTGTGCCGAACAATCCGACTATTTATTACCATTTGGCGCTTGCGTATAAAGAGCACAATGAAGGTGCAAAGAGCATAGAGATGCTTCAAAAAGCTATCTCATTAGGTAATTTTACAGAGGCTGAACAGGCGAAATCTTTGCTTAGTAAATTGCAAAAGAGTAACGGCCAGAGCTTAAGCAATAAAAGATAAAAATCAATCCCAAAAAGGGACGGATAATATTAATTAGCCTTCTCAGTGTACGGCTCGCAGAGATGTAACTGAGAAGGCGGAGCATTGCCTGAAGCATATAGTTTAGAATATACGGAATCGGAATAAGGAGGAAGAATGAGAAAAAGGGTTTATTTTATATCTTCAATATTTTTGATATCAATCACAGTTTTTACTTCAAGCTGTGCAACGATAGGTAATCTCACAACGCCATTAGGCGAGCAGACGGCATCTGAGATAACAGATATAAATATACAGAGCAACAAGATAACAGTGAAAGCGAATAATCCATTCGAATATACAATTTACAGGTCAAGCAACCCCTATAAAGTAGTTGTAGAATTTCCCAATGTGAGTATAGGCGCTTTTAATCAAAGGATTGTTCCTGAAAATACAGGCATAACCGAGATACTCCCTTCCCAGATAGCCCCGCCATTTGCACCTATAAAATCTTCAAAGCTCGAAATTTTTCTGAAAGAGATATCTATGATAGAACCTGAATATGGAGACAATACACTTGTAATAAAATTTAACGAAGTATCACCTAAACAGATATTGAAAGAAAAGAAAGATGCTCTTGAACCTCAAAATGCATCACAAATCATGCCCATTACAAGTGACTATTTTATTGGTGATGAGGATATGCTCCAGATATCTGTATGGGGAAACCCGGAATTAGGTGTGCATGTTCCTGTGAGACCTGATGGCAGGATATCTGTTCCTTTGGTAGGAGATGTCAGGGCTGCTGGAGTAACCCCTCAGGAACTGAAGGCAGCGCTTGAAAAAGAATTTACGAGATTTGTTAAGGCGCCTACTGTGAGCGTGATAGTAACAGCTGTCAACAGCTTCAAGGTATATATACTCGGCGAGGGGGTAACAACATCAGGAGCTGTAACATTGAAGAGGAACACTACTTTGATGCAGCAGCTCGCGCAGTTCGGTTCACTCAAAAATGCTGATCTGAATAATTCACACGTCTTAAGGGATGGACAGAAACTAAATGTGGATTTCTATAAGCTTATAGTTAAAGGTGATGTTGCACAGGATATACGGCTTAAGCCTAATGATGTGATATTTATCCCTGATAATTTTGAAAAACGCATTACAGTTGTTGGCGCTGTAAAAAAACCGACCGTCATTCCATACAGAGAAGGCATGACTGTCCTTGATGCCATATTAAGTGCGGGTGATTTTACAGAATTTGCAAAACAAAATGATGTCGTAGTGGTGAGGAAAGAAGGCAGTGAGGTCAGGAATATAGAGGTAAGGTTAAAGGATGTAATAAAGGGCGGAGAGATAAGCAAGGATATTCCTCTAAAGCCGGGGGATCTTATAATTGTGAAGACAGGAATCTTTTAGGAGGATGTATGCAAGAAGATAGCTCGCAAAATTTTGATATAAAACAATATTGGGCTGTAGTTTTAAAAAGGAAGTATCTTGCGCTCTCAGCAGGACTGATAGTGCTCTCAGCCTTTACATGGGGTAGTTTTGTCTGGCCTAAGACCTACGAGGCAAATTCTACTGTGTTTATAGAGAGAAGTTCTGTAATGGATCCTCTGATTAAAGGCGTTGGCGTATCTAGCAGCATGGAGGAAAGATTAAAGATCCTGAAAGAAAGCATCACAACAAGGAATATTATAGATCGTGTTATAAAAAAACTTGATCTGGATGTAAACATTAAGAACTCGAAAAAATATGAAGAATTTATAGATAATATAAAGGAAAATCTTAATGTAAAAATCAAGAGCTCTCGCGGTAGGGGAGATGAAATGGCGCAGCTGTTTAACATTTCATATAAAGGAAAAGATCCCAAAACAGTAAGAGACATGGTCAATACCCTTGTCAGTGAATACATAGAGGAAAATATGAGTTATAAGAGAACTGATACCTCTAGCGCCTATGAGTTTATAAATAGCCAGCTACTGGAATACAAGAAAAAATTAGACGAATCAGATAAGGCTATACGGGAGTTCAGAGAAAAACATCCTAATATGATTCCCAAGAATGAAACCACACTGTTGGGAAGGGTAGAAAACTTTGAGGCAGCTATCATAGAGACAGAGATTAGATTGAAGGAGTCCATGAGGAGACGTGATAACCTCCAGAAACAGCTTTCTGGAGAAAAAGAGCTGACGGTGACAATGATTACAAAAGAAAGTCCTCAGGCAAGGCTTAACAATTCGAACAATCAACTTATGCTCTTGATGACAAAATACACAGACAGCTATCCTGAGATAATAAAGACAAAAAACGAGATAGAGGAACTCAAAAAACAGATAGCTCAGGCAAAGGTTACGAGCAATGACAACACAGGTTCTGAGACCGCTACCACGAATCCGGTCTATCAGCAGCTTAGAGAAGACATTGCCAAGACAGAGGCTGAAGTAGAATCGTTAAAAGCAAGGAATTCTGAGCTTATAAGACAACAAAAGATTGCGCAGGGAGTCTTGGGACGCATGCCTAAGGAGCAGGAAGAATGGGCAAAGTTTCAAAGGGACAGGAATGTATACCAGAAAATATATGATGACCTCCTTCAGAAACTCGAAAATGCAAGGGTCTCAAAAGAGCTTGAGACTGCTGACAAGACAGCAAATTTTAAGATTGTGGACCCTGCAGTATTTCCAAATATGCCTGTCTCGCCAGACAGGGTAAAGATGATACTCTTGGGAATATTTTTGGGTGTTGCTTTTGGTATAGGCATAGCCTTTGGCCTTGAATATCTTAATCCTTCTTTCAAGGATGAAAATTCTATTGAGACCAGATATAAATTGCCGGTGTTTGCTGTAATCCCCCAGATAATTACAGAGGAAGACAGGCTTTCTGCAAAAATGCTCAATAGAAAGATATTTGCTGCAGCAGGCGCTTATCTCTTCATTATAATATTGGTGCTGGCAAGAGAAGTTCTGAACAGGTATTTGGGGATTGCAATTATTAATTTTTAGCGGGAGGATATAGATGAGCAGAATAGAAAAAGCATTAGAGAAGGCAGTAAAAATGAGAGAGGCAGCAAAAGAGCCTGTCTCATCGGAAGGCACAATTACTCATGACACGAAAGACGCTCATCCTGTATTCGAAGCAGGCACCTCTTTCTTGGATGCTGCATCGGTTGACAGGCATCTTATCTGCATAACAGAGCCTTACTCTCTTGCAGCAGAACAATATAAGAAGATGCGCGCACAGATATTGAAGGCAACAGATAATGGCGTTCTTAATACTATTATGGTTGCAAGCTCAGATATGCAGGAAGGCAAGACGATAACAGCAATTAACCTTGCTGTTACCATGGCAAGTGCGGTTGACTATACAGTTCTCCTGGTGGATGCTGATCTTAGAAATCCCTCTATTCACAAATATCTCGGCATTAAACCTGAATACGGGCTTTCTGATTATCTTGCAGGTAAAGTAAAAATCTCAGATGTGCTCATTAAGCCGGGCATCGGGAACCTCATAGTCCTGCCGGCAGGTGAGCCGCCTCAAAATCCTGCTGAACTGCTTTCTTCAGAAAGGATGAAGAACTTAGTGCAGGAACTGAAAGTCAGGTATAAAGACAGATATGTCATCTTTGATTCGTCGCCTATACTCTTAACAGCAGATTCCCTTTCGCTTTGCAATTTTCTGGATGGCATTCTTTTTGTAATTCAGGCGGCACACACATCGGAAAAAACTGCAACAAAGGCGCTTTCTCTGATAAAGGGTCATAATGTGCTTGGCATTGTATTTAATAACGCCCCTAATTTCCTTATGAAAAATCTCTATTCCTATAATTATTACCGCTACGAAGCAAAAACAAATAAATCAAATGGCAATAACGGAGGAAATGTTGAAGAAAAATCATAATTATAAAATTCCGAATCACAAACAGGCGCGTGGAATCTGGAAATCAGGATTTAGAGTCTTATTATTCTTTGTTATCTTTTGTTATTCTGCAGAATCGTACGGCACGGAGTTTTCAGTACAACCTTCGGTTACTCTCAAAGAAGAATATGATAACAATATCTTTCTCACAAAGGATAACAAGGTTGATGATTATATAACCCGAGTTATGCCCTCGATGAAAATGGATTACAAAGCTATGTTATGGGAGTGGTCGCTGGATTATACGTTCAAGTGGTGGTACTACTCTAAAAGGGGGAAAGAGGATAATTCCCAGAATCTTAATCTGATCTCAAAGACTAAGGTAATAAGCAATTTTCTTTATTTTGATGTTTCTGACACTTATGCAAGTGTGGTGTTCGAGCCGAGAAGACCCTCAACAGAAGACAATCTTGGCATAAATAGAACAGATTCAAACAATTTCATTGCCTCGCCCTACATAAAATACCGGTTAACTGATTCAACATCTTTATCCGTTGGATACAGATATACAAATATCTGGTATAAAAAAGAAGGAAGCATAGACAGGCAGATGCATACAGGTTTCACAAGCATTGAACATATTTTTAGTCCAAGGCTGAGCGCATCAATCAGCGGAGACTATACTCAAGACAGGCCTGATATGGCTGTATCAGAGAATAACCAGCAATCGGCGTCTCTAAAGTTAATCTATGCGATAGATCCGAAAACTAAATTCAATGGCAGCATAGGCTACAAATGGATTGATTTTTCACACAGGGGAAATGAGGACAGGCCTATCTATAATGCAGGGTTAATGCGTAGTCTCTATGGCAACGGCTATATAGAGTTAACAACAGATTCAGCTTTTACTACCTCTCCCCTCCATGGTATTTATGAGAGGAAAAAAAATGAACTTGCAGCCAAGTATGGCCAGATAATTTCAGTCAGCTGGAGCATTTTTCAGCGTAAGGACAAATATGTAGAGGTAAACAGAAAGGATTATGCAACAGGCGGCACCCTTGGCTTTGAGGTCAAACCTTACGACAGATTCGTATTTAAGATCACAGGCAAATACGAAAAGAATAAATTTATGCCTGAAGGAGAAAAGAGAGAAATTTACGGCTTATCAGAAGAGATAGGCTATAAATTTACAAATAAAACTTCAATGAGTCTGAGTCATGGCTATAACATGGAAAATGCAAGAACCAACCTCAATGATTATACCAATCATGTGATAGCTATGCAGATTAAAACTGAACTGTGAGATAACAATGTACAAAACCTTTTTTGGATTTAAATGCAGACCCTTCCAGCTCACTCCGGATCCTGAATTCCTTTTCATGAGTAGGGTTCATAAGAGGGCATTGACATATCTTAATTACGGGATAAGCGACAATTTCGGATTTATCCTCATAACAGGAGCGATAGGCACAGGCAAGACAACGATAATCAGGGCGTTATTAAAAAAGATTCCGAACGAGATAAAAATTGCGCGCATTAACAACACGAAGGTCACATCGCATCAGCTCATCTCTCTGATAAATGATGATTTCGGTCTCGATATCAAAGGCAAGGACAAGACACAACTATTAGGCGACCTGACAGACTTTCTTATAAAACAATATGCAGAAGGCGGAAGGTCTGTCCTGATAATTGACGAAGCGCAGAATCTGTCTGCCGATATGCTCGAAGAGATAAGGCTTCTCTCAAATCTTGAGACAGATAAATCAAAACTGCTCCAGATAATCCTTATAGGCCAACCTGAACTCAATCTCACACTCAGCAAGCCCGAGTTGGAGCAGTTGAGGCAGAGAATAGCCATCAATACATATATCAGCCCATTGACCCGCGATGAAACAGAGTCATACATCAGGCACAGGCTTAAAGTTGCCGGGAATGAGAATGCCGTAAGATTTGAAAATGGTGTAATAGATGTAATTTATGATTTCAGCAAAGGCACGCCAAGACTGATAAATATCCTTTGTGAATTTGTTTTTTTAGCTTTATTTGCTGAAGAAAAAAAGATAATTGATCTTGCTCTCATCAAAGACGTAATAGGGGATCTTATTCATGCAAGACCTGAAACAAAGGCGAACGAATTAATTTCTCAATCCCCTCCAAGAGAGGAAATTCCTGAAAAATTAAAAAAGGCATTAAGAAGTTTTTCTCAAAGACTGCTCACTCTTGAGGCTACGGTTTATGAGATGCAGAATGGAACTCTTATAAACGGCAAAAAAAAGAGACAGCCATCAATAAACGGCGAATCAGATAATGGGAAGAAAGAATTATCAGAAGGGCAATACACAGGTTTGAAGAAATAATTTCTGAAACCTTCCCCTGCCTCAAAACAACTTATGAATAATCTTTTGTCCTTAAAAAGCATGACGATTTTCAAAAAGAATAATTACAAAAAACACAGCAACCATGCTGGATTTCTGTTGGATCAGGACTCTGGATTATATGTCGAGAACTATTTCCATGAAATGCTGTCAATAGAAAGGAAAAGGACAGAGAGATCTAAAAAGGCATTCGTATTAATGCTGATAAATATTCAAAAGCTTAATCAGGATGAAGAGGTGATTAAGAAAATAGCAAACGCACTGTTCTTGTCAACGAGAGAAATAGACATAAAAGGCTGGTATAAATATGGCCGTAAGATAGGGGTTATATTTCCTGAGATAAACGGGACTGGTTTGGAATTACTTGAAAGTAAAATTTATAAAAGTCTATGTGATTTTCTTGAATCTGAACAGATTGACAAGATCAAAATATCTGCGCATAAATTTCCTGAAAAAGATGATAACCATAATTCTGATAATTCAGCTGACCTGACGCTTTATCCTGACATAAAAAGAAAGTCAAAAAGAATATCTTTAGTTGCAAAAAGGATTATAGACATAGCCGGCAGCCTTGCATGCCTGAGCGTGCTTTCCCCTTTATTTGTCGTTATTCCGTTCTTAATTAAGATTACTTCAAAAGGCCCTGTCTTCTTCAGGCAGGAGAGACTTGGCGAATACGGTAATAGATTTATCTTTCTAAAATTCAGGACAATGCAGATCAATAATGACCCTGCCATTCATCAGGAATATATCAAAAAATTTATCCTTGAACAAAAAAGTTATAGTTCCGAATCTGAAGATGATAAGCAAAAGGGCACATTCAAGATAAAGGATGACCCAAGGGTTACTTCTATAGGAGGATTTTTGAGAAAAACGAGTCTCGATGAGCTTCCCCAGTTCTTAAATGTCCTCAAGGGGGAAATGTCTTTGGTTGGCCCAAGGCCTCCGATTCCGTATGAGATCGACAACTATGATATTTGGCACAAACGCAGGGTTATCGAGATAAAGCCGGGAATCACAGGTTTATGGCAGGTTATGGGAAGAAGTTCTACGACCTTTGATGAGATGGTTAGGCTTGATCTGCAATACATAAAAAACTGGTCAATATGGCTGGACATCAAAATACTCTTCAAAACACCATGGGTGGTTATTGTTGGTAAGGGCGCTTATTAAGCATTGGCAAGAGATAGTATTCGCGCTCATTCTCGGTCGCCGAAGCGACCTCTCTACGAGTCGTAGACCGAGGTATTTTGCCTCTCAAATATTTAATATTCGAATATCGGCAAAATAAAACCGCTTGAATACAACCTCTTGCCAATTTAAAGATACACCATACATGAAAAAAATATTTTAAGGGGGCATTATGATTAATTTAGGAGTAATAGGATTTGGGTATTGGGGACCCAATATTGTAAGGAATTTCAACAGCATTGAGGGAGTAAAGGTTTCTCTGATATGCGATAAAAACCAGCCATCGATAAATCGTGCAAAAAAGGCATATCCGCACATAGAAATAACAACTGACTGCAGCGACATCCTTGAATCTCCCAATATTGATGCAATTGCAGTGATTACACCTGTCTCAACTCATTTCGAGTTGGCCAAAAAAGCGCTCCAGAACGGCAAGCACGTATTTGTTGAAAAACCATTCACTGCAACTGTATCTGAAGCTGAGGCGCTGATAGAACTGGCAGAAAAAAAGAACCTGACAATCATGGTGGATCACACATTTATCTTCACAGGCGCAGTCAAAAAAATTAAACATCTCATTCATGCGCAGGAATTAGGGGATCTTTACTATTACGATTCAATCAGGGTAAATCTTGGCCTTTTTCAGAGCGATATAAATGTAATATGGGACCTTGCGCCACATGATTTTGCCATAATGGATTTTCTGATTAGCGAAAAACCCGTTGCAATAACAGCAAATGCAAAGGCGCATGTAAACGGGTTTGAAGATACAGCTTACATCACTGCCCATTTCAACAACAACATGATTGCCCATTTTAATGTCAACTGGCTTTCACCTGTCAAAGTACGAACTACCCTTATAGGCGGAGAAAAAAAGATGCTGGTCTGGAATGACACTGAACCTGATGAGAAAATCAAGATCTATGACAGGGGTGTTGAGGTTAAGAGCAAAGAGGGGGTATATAATCTTCTCGTAAGTTATCGTTCAGGAGACATGTGGGTGCCTAAAGTCGAACAGACCGAAGCCCTTAAGATAGAAGCAGAGTATTTTATCCGGTGCATTTCGAATAATGAAAGGCCGATTAACGACGGCTACGCAGGCCTGAGAGTTGTAAACATGCTCGAGGCGTGCGATAAATCACTCAAAAATAACGGACAGATGATAAACATATGCGATACCTATCAGTTTCAGACGATGTCAAATTAGGAAAAGACGTAAAGCTCGCAAACTTTGTTAATCTCTACGGATGTTCTATTGGAAACAATACCAAGATCGGGGCATTTGTAGAAATCCAGAAGAATGCAAGCGTGGGCGCAAACTGCAAAGTTTCAAGCCACACCTTTATATGTGAAGGCGTTACAGTTGAAGACTGTGTTTTTATAGGACATAATGTGACATTTATCAATGACATGTATCCCCGTGCTGCAACTCCTGAAGGAAATCTGAAAACAGAAGAAGACTGGAAGGTCGAGCCGACTTTAGTAAAAAAAGGCGCATCTATCGGTTCAGGCGCGACAATTCTCAGCAATATAACTATAGGAGAGCATGCAATTGTTGGCGCTGGCAGTGTGGTAACCAAAGACGTTCCTCCCGATACTATTGTCGCTGGGAATCCTGCGAGAGTCATAAGGAAAATAATATAAGATGAATAATTCAATTCCATTTCTCGATCTTGTCACCCAGCATATAGAGATGGAAGAAGAGATTGTCGAGACCTTCCGCAAGTCTCTCCGCACGGCCGGGTTCATAGGCGGTCCGATGGTGGAAGACTTTGAGAAGGACTTTGCGCATTTTTGTAATGCAAAATATTGCGTTGGCGTGGGAAGCGGGACCGATGCGCTCAGATTTGCCCTGATTGCCGCAGGGGTAGGAGAGGGTGATACAGTCATAACTGTTCCGAATACATTTATCGCAACAACAGAGGCAATATCCCAGGCAAACACTCTCATAGAATTCATTGATATTAATGAGAAGACATATAATATTGATACAGAAAAATTAAAAGAATATTTAGAGACACAATGCTACAGAGATGAAAAGACAGGCAGACCAATCAACCAGTCAACCAATCAACCAATCAGAGCAATTATCCCTGTTCACCTTTATGGCCAGCCTGCTGACATGGATCCTATTTCAGAACTTGCTGAAAAATACAATCTGATTGTTATTGAAGACGCTTGTCAGGCGCATGGTGCTGAGTATTTTTCAAGAAAAGAAAATCGTTGGAAAAAGGCAGGTTCGATTGGAATGGCTTCTGCCTTCAGCTTTTATCCCGGAAAAAATCTTGGCGCCTGTGGAGAGGCAGGGGCTGTAACTACTAATAATGAAGAGATAGCCAAAAGGATTCGCATGATACGCGATCACGGTCAGATGAAGAAATATTTTCATGATATTGAAGGCTATAATGGAAGACTCGATGCTATTCAGGCAGGAATCTTGGGCATAAAACTCAGGCGTCTTGCTGACTGGAATGAAAAAAGACGCACAATAGCTTATCGCTATAACGAACTGCTTAAACAGGTTGATGGAATAATTGTACCATACGAACCTGAATGGTCAAAGGCTGTCTATCATCTTTATGTAATACGCACACAGAGAAGGAATGAACTCCAGTCATTCCTTGCGGAAAAGAATATCTCCACAGGACTTCACTATCCTGTGCCGCTTCATCTGCAAAAAGCCTACGAAAGATTAAAGGATAAGAATGGAGGCTTTCCAGTCTCAGAAAAAACTGCGTCAGAAATACTCTCTTTGCCGATGTATCCGGGACTGACGGAAACTCAACAACTACGAATAGTAGAAAGTATAAAAGAATTTAACAAAGCAGATTAAGGCGTAAAAACAAACTCTCGACCTCAGCCTTATCCTCAGCCTTTTATTTTTAACCTTATCCTGAAAAATGCTTGATATCATCAACCCTATCACCTATCCGCATTGGGACGAGCTATTGCTCGCAAATAAATCGTCTTCTTTTTTCCACTCCTCCAATTGGGCAAAAGTCCTCTATGAATCATACGGCTATAAGCCACTCTATTTTTCGCTTATCGATAATGGGATATTGAAGGTATTACACCCTTTTATGGAGGTTAAGAGCATCCTCACAGGGAAAAGGGGCGTCTCGCTTCCGTTCACTGATTACTGTGAGCCTATAATATCCAACGACCTGAGCCCTCAGGATGTATTTGACTCTATCAAAGAATATGCAGAAAAAGCAGGATGGAAATATATTGAGATAAGGGGTAACAGGTCTTTTTTCAATGGCAACCCCTCATCCTCTTACTATTATGGACATACCCTTGACCTTTCTAATGGCGCAGAGAATATTTTTTCGAATCTTCGTGAAAGCACAAGGAGGAACATCAAAAAGTCTGAGAGGGAAGGGATTAAAGCCACTATTTCTACGTCATACGAATCTGTTTCCGAATTCTATCGGCTGAATTGCATGACAAGAAAAGAACATGGTCTTCCTCCACAGCCATTTCGTTTTTTCCAGAATATATATGAACATATCATCTCAAAAAATCACGGCGTCATAGTGCTTGCCAATCATTCACAAAAAAATATTGCAGGCGCAGTATATTTTCATCTGGGGAAAAAGGCGATCTATAAATACGGCGCATCTGAAAGAAGATGCCAGCGCCTCAGACCGAATAACCTTGTCATGTGGGAGGCGCTCAGACATTATTCACAGAATGGTTATCAGAATTTCTGTTTTGGCAGGACAGAGCCTGAAAACTCCGGGTTGAGGCAGTTCAAATTAGGCTGGGGAGCCAGCGAAAATGTCATAAAATATTTTAGATATAGTGTCAATAAGAAAAGATTTATAGAAAGCAATTCATCAAATGATACAGGTCTGCATACAGGCATTTTCAGGGCAATGCCAATTCCTCTATCAAGAGCAATTGGTAAAGCGCTGTATAAACACATGGGATAGAAAAGGTTATATCCCGCCTATGCACTTATGAATTAAGCGGGTTAAGCGTATAGCAGAGGGCATAATAATGGAAGCAAATCAGGATATGAGTGAAAGTAGGGTTGTAGTTATCGATCCGCTCAGGGATGCCAGATGGGATTCTTTTGTCGAATCCCATGCTTTTGGATGGATCTGCCATCTTTCATCGTGGAAGCGCATTTTAGAGGAAAGTTTCCCGCATATGAAAGGGCACTATTTAGCGCTTATCAATGAGAGAGAAAATACAATCAAAGCTGCGCTGCCTGTTTTTGAGGTCAGAAGCTGGCTCACAGGCAACAGGTTAGTAAGCATTCCCTTTGCGACGCTCTGCGATCCCCTGATTTCAACATCAAATGAGATGGAAATACTTTTGGGAGCAGCTGTAAACCTGGCAAATGAACTTGGGACAGAACGAATTGAGGTCCGTGCATTGGCTTCCTCTGATTTAATTCAGGATTCGAGACTGTACAGGGATTCTTTTTATAAACATCATTTTTTATTATTGGATACGAATTTAGAAGAGCTGAAAAAATCTTTTCACCGGACATGTGTGAGACAAAGAATTGAAAGAGCATTAAAGAGCTCCCTTAGTCTCAGAGAAGCAGAAAATGAAACAGACCTGAAGAATTTTTTTTGCCTTTATATGATGACGAGGAAACGCCTTGGATTACCACCGCAGCCTTACACATTTATAAAAATTCTTTGGGAAATATTGTTGCCTTCGAAAAAACTTTCGCTGCTTCTGGCAGAGCATAATGGGAAAGCAGTTGCAGGAATTATCCTGTTTAAATTTAAAGACCGCGTTTCAGTTGAATTTTCTGCTTTTGACGAATCTTATCTGAATATAAGCCCAACCCATTATCTTTTCTGGGAAGCTATAAAACTGGCTTATCATCAGGGTTATAAGATATTTGATTTCGGCAGGACAGCAATAACAAATAAGCCTTTAATGGATTTTAAAGGCCGATGGTCCACAAAAGTTGTTGACTTGCCGCAATTTTACTATCCGAATACAGGTAATGGTAGAAGAAATAATGAAAGCTCATTCAGCTATAATGTAATTCAAATCCTATGCAGAAGGTCGCCGGATTTTGCCCTTCCTTATATAGGCAACTTCTGTTACAGGCATTTAGGATAGACGTTTTTTCATTGTATTTCTTCAGCATTCAGCCTTTTTTAGTTATTTTGAATAGTAACGGTTTTTTTTAAACAAATAATGGACAGCAAAGAAGACTTAAAAAAATATGTTCTGTCACATGGGTGCTATAGCCCTGAAGAAAATCTCAGAATATATGAAGAATGGTTTGCCAATTCTCCCCGTTACCTTTTTCGGGCAGTTGACAGGAAATATGGAATCACAAAAAAAATCTTGTGTGATGTAGGATGCGCATATGGGGCAAATCTGTTCTGCTGCGCATCCGGCTCTTATGGTATAGAGATTGATCACGAGAAAGTTCGTTTTGCAAACAGTCTTGGATTAAAAGTATATCAGCGCAATATCGAGAATGAAGGGATTCAAGGCCTTCCTGATGTTGAAGTCATCTGGTGTTCAGCTGTTCTCGAACATGTTGATTCACAAGATGTTTTTTTAACCCGGCTCCGTAGTCTCTTAAAACCGGATGGGCTATTAATATTATATGTGCCTGTTATCCCATTGTTTCCCTTTTTGCAGAATATGCCTAAGATTGGGAAGTATGTCTCAGGTTACATGGATGAAGGTCACACAATGGCGTTTGTTCCGTCAACCCTAAGGTTTATTTGTGAACAAGCTGGATTTAAAACCATAGAATTGTCTCCCTCTTATCCTGGCTTTTTAAGCCTGCTAAATCATATGCCGGTAGCAAATCGTCTTACTGGAAGATGTGTATATGTCGGGCAAAATACTTGAAGTCTTTTGCCTTATGCCTTAAACCTTATGCCTACTTTCAAGAATAAAATTTATTATTATTTTAAGCCTCTTATCCCAAGAAGGCTTCAGATCGGTTTGCGTAGGATGTATGTCTCCCGTCAGATAAACCGCTTCAGGAACATCTGGCCCATTGATGAGAGCGCTTCAAAGTCTCCGGAAGGCTGGGCAGGCTGGCCTGAAGGCAAACGATTTGCTCTGGTGCTGACGCATGACGTGGATACAGCAAAGGGCCTGAAAAAATGCAAGGCTCTTGCTAAAATAGAAGAGCAGTTAGGTTTTAGATCTTCCTTTAATTTTGTTGCCGAACGATATAAGACATCGCCTGAACTTCGCAGATATCTTGTAGATAAAGGATTTGAAGTCGGTGTTCATGGCCTTTATCATGACGGCAAGTATTTTGTTTCACGGGATGAATTCCAGAGGCGTGCAGCAAAGATTAATCAATATCTGAAAGAATGGGATGCGGTCGGTTATCGTTCGCCGTCCATGCAGCATAATCTTGATTGGCATCTTGACCTCAATATTGAATACGACGCCTCAACATTTGATACAGACCCCTTTGAACCCCAGCCTGAAGGAATTGGAACGATCTTTCCGTTCTGGGTATCAAATTACTCTGATAACAAAGGATATGTTGAACTCCCTTACACTCTTCCGCAGGACTTCACGCTGTTTGTGCTTTTGAGAGACGAGACAATTGACGCTTGGAAAAGAAAGCTTGACTGGATCGCCGGGCACGGAGGCATGGCGCTTATAATCACCCATCCGGATTATATGAGCTTCAATGGCGCAGCAACAGGGCTTGAAGAATATCCTGTTGAATACTACCGGCAATTTCTCGAATATATTAAATCCCGATACCATGACCGGTACTGGCACGCCCTGCCTAAAGAAATAGCAGAATTCTGGAGGAAAAATTATAAGAATGGCAATAGCGCAACAGCTATCTCCCGTAAAAAACCAAATGTTTTGATGGTGGTAGAAAATTATTTTCCAAGCGATATACGCGTAAAGAGAGAGGCATATACGTTGAAAGATCAATATAACATCACTGTAATTGCCCTGAAGAGAAAAACAGAAAAAATCTTTGAGAGGCTTGATGGCGTCAATGTAATAAGAATTCCGGAATTTCCCAAATTAGGGCTCGGGAAGATACAATACATCGCGGAATATTTTTATCTTACATTCTGCTCAACAATCATCTTTATGAGCGCCTTTCTTTTTAAGCGATATAAGGCAATCCATGTCCATAATCCTCCTGATACGCTCTTTCTTATTGGGTTAATAGGCAAGATCTTTTTAACTAAATTTGTTTTTGACCATCATGACCTGTCTCCTGAACTCTACCTGACGCGGTTTTCAGGCAAAAAAGATTTTGTGCATAAGATATTGGTTTTATGTGAAAAATTTTCCTGCAAACTGGCAGATGCTGTTATTTGTACAAATGCCTCTTATAAACAAATTGCGATGGAAAGACACGGCATCGAGCCGAAAAAAATTCATATTGTTAGAAATGACCCGGTTATTGATGAATGCTTCCTTGAGAAAATTAATCCTGATAACCAGATAGAAAAAAATCAGAAAAAGGTATTGCTTTATATCGGAAGCATAAATCCACAGGATGGAGTGGACGTTTTATTAAATTCTCTTCATTACCTCGCAAATGACCTCAATAAAAAAGACTTCATCTGTTATATTGTTGGCGAAGGAGATGCCCTTCAGTCAGTCAAGAAGATTGCAGAAGAATTAAACTTATCAGATTTTGTCCAGTTTACCGGATACATATTCGATAGGGAAAAGATAAAAGAGTACCTTGCGCTCTCAGATGTGTGCGTTGAGCCTGCTCCTGATAATGAACTTAACAGGCATTCTACTTTTATTAAGATAATGGAATATATGGGTGCAGGCAAGCCGATAGTTGCCTTTGACCTCAAAGAGACACGGTACTCTGCGGATGGGACAGCCATACTTGTTCCCACAGGAGATATACAGGGCTTTGCCCATGCAATAAAGAAACTTCTCGAGGAATTTCAAACAAGAGAAGAACTGGGCAGGGCTGGAATTGAAAGGATAAAAAAAGAGCTTAATTGGGAAAATGCATCAAAAAATTTAAAAGAGGCATATAAATCACTAAAGGTGTAATATCCAGAGTTGCGAATTACGCGTTCCGTGTTTCAAGCTTCGAGTTGAATCCGCAACCCGATGACCCGTAACCCATAACCTATTGCCATATGCCTTATACTTTGCATCTTTAACTCATGCTATAATGACTAAAAATGACAGTTGAAATATCAGAAAACAAACAACATCTGATTGATAAGCTTACTGATGTAATCAGAACCCATCTGCATCCCAAGAAAATACTCCTTTTCGGCTCGAGGGCAACAGGAAGAGACAAAAGTTATTCGGATTTTGACATAGCTGTGGAAGGGGTAGAAATAAACATACGGAAAGAACGCCTCGTTAAAGAAGCGCTTGATAGAAGACTCGGAATTTTCACAGTTGATTTAATATATCTTGACAGTGCAGATAAAGATTTTAAAGACCTTGTCTTAAAAACAGGGAAAGTCCTCTATGAGCAATAATCTTGAGTATGCCCTTAAGAAGCTGAGAACAGCCGCTCAACGCCTAAAAGAATCAACGGCAAAAGCAGTGGATGAACTTGACAGGGACGGAGTAATAAAAAGATTTGAGTTTACCTTTAAATTGCCGGGCGACTTAGTCGAGACAATTTCTAATAAAGAGATAATCGGACTCCTTATGGATAAAGCATTGGGCAGATTGGAATATTATCAAAGTAGATGCAATGAATTTAAAGAAAAATATCGCATAGATTTTATCTCTTTCAAAAAAAAGGTCGAGAAAGCAAAGGAAGAGAGTTTCACAGAGTGGGATGACTTGATGGTATGGGAAGGCTATGAACTTGGCTATCAGGAATGGAAGAAAAAATATGAGGAACTAAAAGGTTGTATGGAATAATATCAGCTCTCAGGGGGGGGCTAACCTATTTACCTCTGTTGATGTTATTGACCTTATTGACGAAGAAGAAGTAAGATTGCTGAGAATTAAGGCAAAAGTAATAGACGGCACACTTTTATTTATTACCGAACTTCATACAAGAGACTATCAAAAATATTCTTATCACTGGCAGAAAGAGTCAGGGGAAGCAATAATCAGATGGGACAATAAGCCTCACTGGAAGAATCTCCAGACTTTTCCCCATCTTGACAAGACTCGCAAATTAAGTGTACACTATGACTACAATGAAAGTGAATATAAGAAAGGCAAGAGAAAAATTTTCAGAGATTATCAATACTGTTGCTGTTAAAGGAGAACGTATTATTCTTACCTCCAAAAATATACCAAAGGCAGCCATTGTAAGCCTTAGGGATATTGAGACGCTGGAAGATAAAGATATAAAAAAGGCACGCAGATTATTTCACCTTGAACAGATGAGAAAGATTAGGGAGAAGCTGGCTCAAAAATCAGTCACGAGCGATTCAACATCAACTCTGAGGAAGATAAGAAGCGAAAGGATTGAAAAACTCTCGAATAGTCATTGATGCGAGCTTTTTTCTAAAGCTCTTTCTTCCTGAGGAGAACAGTGACAAAGCTGAAGTCCTTTGGAGAAAGTGGATAGAGGATTCGACAGAGATTGTATCACCTACCCTGATTGTTTTTGAAACAGTATCAGTACTCAGGAATAAGGTCTTCAGAGGCATCTTAGCAGATGACGATGCAAAAGAAATTATTCAGCAAGTTAAAGATTTTGACCTTTCACTTGTCTATACTGAAGATATAGTGGATATAGTTTGGGAAGTCGGCAAAGAACTGAATGCCCCTGTTTTATATGACTGTTATTATCTTGCTGTATCTAAATTTTTGTCTGCACCGCTCTGGACAGCAGATGAAAAGTTCTATAGTTCAGCAAAAAAGAAATATCCTGTTATTAATCTGTTATGAAATGTTATAAAACGCTTAGCGCATAACTCTTTGCCCTATGCCCTTAGCGCCTTAAGCCTTATACCTTAAACCTTGCACCTTTTGGACCCTATGCCTTGCGCCTTTAACCATATACCTTATACGTGGAAATAAAATAAAAAATTATGCTATATTTGTTTATAAGTAATGAGCAGGAGGTTCTATGATGGCAAAATCTGCTATACGTGACAGGGTGATGTCAGAAATTGAACTTATCCCTGAGTATAAGTTGTCCGAGATTTACGATTTTATCCATTATTTCAGGGTCGGCTTGCAAAAATCCAAAGGAAATGTAGAGCAGATTATGAGATTTGCCGGCTGCTGGAAAGATATGCCTGAAGATGCATTTAATGATTTCTTAGGAGAAATAAGCAGACGCAGAAAACAGGCATTTTCAAAAAGGCGAAGCGGTGAAGCTGGTACTGGTTAATACTGATATTCTATCCATGTTTTTCAGAAACGACTCCAATGTTGTTTCTCATTTCAAGAAATATCTTGCACAATACGAAAAAATAAACTTGAGCATTATTACATACTATGAAATTCTTAGTGGTTTAAAACATAAGGAGGCCTTAAGACAGCTTGATATGTTTCTGGAGTTTGTAAAGCATAATTTAATCCTTCCTCTGACAGAGGAATCCGTAACAATTTCATCTGATTTATACGCAAAATCAAGAAAATCAGGAAACCCGGTTGACGATATAGATATTCTGATTGCAGGTGTTGCCTTATCTAATAATCTTACCCTTGTGACCAATAATGAAGACCGTTTCAAAAAGGTTAAGAATTTAAATATTCTAAATTGGAGCACAAAGGCAGAAACTTTACCAGACACTATCGATTGACATCGCCTGTTATTTCAACTATTCAACAGTGTGCCTTAAACCTTAAACCTTATGCCTTACACCTTCATGCGCCATGCGCTTTGCGAGTTTCGGGTTTCGAGTTGCGGGTTGTACCATGCGCCTTTAACCTCTATTGAAAATCGTTGCCATTTGAATTAGAGTAAGTATATGAAGGCAACAGAAAAGTCAGTTTTTGACAGAATCGTTAGCTGTTACAAAGAATATCTAAAGGACAACCTCATTTCCATTGTACAATTTGGATCCCGTGCGAGAGGAGATGCGAAAGAAACCAGTGATTACGCTCTCTTTATTATTGCCAAAGAACTACCAGCGAAACCATTCAGGAGAGTTTTATTCATCCGAGATGCCCTGAGAGGCCGCTTTGACGAAAAGATCTGCATAATTGCTAAGACTCAAGAAGAGGTATTAAATGATTTTCCCCAGCTGTATTTGAATCTCGCACTGGATGGAATTATCCTTTTTGATAGAGATGATTTCTTTAAAGAATTGCAGATAAAAATTAAAGAGATTATTCAAAAGGCCGGGCTTCAAAGAAAAAGGGATAACGGAGAATTTTATTGGGAATGGCAGAACCCGCCAAAGAAAGGATGGGAAATAACCTGGAGCGGTTACCGTGCATTTTAAAGATGATGCAGAGTATCGAAAACGGCTGGCAAAAGGATTTCTTGAAGAGGCGCGTCTCAATCTTAAACATCAACTTTGGCGTTCCTGCGTAGATAACTCCCAACTCTCTATCGAAAATTCGGGTAGGATGCTCATAGCTTTATTCAAACCTGTAGAAAAATCACATAATCCCTCGCGCCAGATTAAGAGATTAGCGGAGCAAAAGAAATTGAGTGATGATTTTAAGTCGCATATTGATGAAATTGTTCCCATTCTTGAACGTTTTGGGATAGAAGAACATTTTATGACTGATTATGGCGATGAGACAACCCGTACAGATCCATGGAGCTTGTTTGATGATGAAGATGCCAAAGAAGCCTTGGAAATGGCAGAAAGGTGTTATTCTCTTGCAGAAGAAATCTATACAACATATCTTCAATAATGAGTTTGCCCTTAGCGCTTTGCACCCTATACCTTATACCTTATGGAAACCCGTAACACGCTAACGCGCAACTCGTAACCCGATAAACCCGTAACTCGTAACTCGCAACGCGATAAAAAACAATTACATAGTCAATTTTGATGATTTGATTCTCATAACCGGCGCCAATGGCTTTATCGGCTCGAGGGCAACAGGAAGAGACAAAAGAATTTAGGCTCATCCGGATTTTGTGTGTAACCTTGAAGTGATAAAAATAGTTACCTCCCGGCAAAGACCCTTAGAAAGAATCAAACTGATGCTGAAAAACTGCTATGGAAACATTTAAGGGCGAAACAGATAGAGGGGCTCAAATTCAGGAGGCAGCAGCCAATTGGAAATTATGTTATTGATTTTATATGCCTTGAGAAATCACTGGTGATAGAGGTGGATGGCGGGCAACACGCAGACAATAAGAAGGACGAAGAAAGAGACGCATGGCTCAAGTCAGAGGGCTTTAAGGTCTTAAGGTTTTGGAATAATGAGGTGCTGACTAACATGAAGGGCATATTAGAAGTGATAAGAGAAAACCTCGTAACTCTTTGCCTTACGTCTTAAATCTTTACCCCATGCTATAATAAAGCCATGTATAGCCATGAAAAAAGTATTCTGAACCGTATCACGGAAAGGCTCAGGGAAAAATTTCCCGAAAGGATAATTGCTGTTTATGCATTCGGATCAAGGGTGCGCGGTGATCAAAGCGAATGGTCAGATTTTGATGTGCTTGTGGTTGTGAAAAATCGCAATGTATCCATCGAGCATGAAATAATAGATATCTTTGTCGAAGAGGAACTTGAGAGCGGCGTGATGTTTGCGCCTGTGATAAAAGATACAAAATCATTTGAGGCAGAGAAAAGTCTGCATTCGCCGTTCTATGAAAATATTATGAGAGAAGGGGTTGCATTTTGACGCTCGAATCTCAGGACAAAATAGCTTTGAGCAATATCAGGATTGAAAAGGCACGCAGATATCTTCAGGATGCTTCGGCTAATTTCAATGAAGGCAGATATGAAACATCCATCAACAGAAGTTATTATGCTGCCCTGAATGCTGTTCGCTCAATTCTTATACTTGAAGGCGTTAATCCTGAGACTCATAAAGGAGTGATTACCATGTTAAGTCTCCGATTTATCAAAAAAGAGATTTTGTCAAAAGAACTCCTGAAAAATTTCGAATTTCTCCTTTCAAAGAGAACCGGCGTTGATTATGGAGATTTGGAAACAATTGATGCTTCAGAGGCAGAGGATTCGCTTAAGAGCGCTGAGCTGATCGTTGAGTCTGTTGACACAGTCAGAAAAAAACTCATTGCAGAACTCAGCGCCTGACCGCTTTGCCCCGTGTGCGTTTCGGGTTTCGAGTTAAATAAATCGTTAGAACTCGTAACCCGCAACCCGAAACCCGATGACTCGCAACTCGATAAACCCGTAACTCACTGATAGGTAAGCCACTGGTTTGACCAGTGTGACTTGAAAAGGTTTGACCTTGCAGAATTAAGTAAGATAAACCTCCAGAGAGGCTTGACGGAGTCAAAGGCTATCTGGAGGTTTAAATGGACAGTTATAAAA
>JACQXE010000045.1 GCA_016208915.1 Nitrospirota bacterium
AAAGACACTGAGGTATAAGGTATTTGCTATTGGCGGATACCTGACGAAAAATGGGAATGCCAGAGTCCTGAAACTATCTCTGGCAATGCGAAGACGCGAATGGTTTACAGGCCTCTGGGATAAATCACGGGCTTTTGCTCTACCCGCTATATTCCCATCACATCTCTAATGGACAATCTGGGTTAAATATGCGTAAAAGTATTCCTATTTTGATTCTCAGTATATCCATCCTTTTCGGCAATAATTTTTATGGAGAAGGAAAAGATGCCTCAAAAGAAGCAGATGTCTTAACTATGAACATTCGAATAGAGATAAAAAAATGGATTGATGAATTATACTTCTTTGATATAGAGAGTGCTGAACATACAACATGGTTCGATCGGGTCAAAATAAGAATTCCAGACGATCCAAAACCTTTTGCTGCTGGAAGATTTAAAGTAAGTTTTAAAAGAAGAGATGAACAAAAGGCAATTATATGTCAAACAGAAGAAATTGTTGGACATTACGCAATAGTAGTACCGGGACAAACTAAGGTTGATGGATATATACAACTGCTTGATAATCCCATGGCAGATTTTGGTTCGGGACCAAAGCTTAATCCAGATGAATTAGATTATTTCATCCAAACACTTTACAGAAAATTTTCCCAGCCACTTGGTAATGAAGAGGCAGATCTTTTAAATAAGACAAAAGATTGGTCACTCTCGATAATGTTTAGTGGGAAACAAGGCATTAATGAATACCATGAGAATCAGATTAAGAAATTGAAGGCTAACGATTGATTGAAATACATTGCTACAGTAGTGGTTAAATATCGGGTATTAAACAGAACAGGCACATTTTCCTTAACACATCTGCAAAAATCTTTCGGGTTCGGGGCATAGCCCCGAACCCCACTCGCTCTATCTTCAAGAAACTATTTTTTGATTATATCAAGAATCAATTTATCGTTATCTGCTATAATTAATTCAAGGGCAGAAAGAGAGGTGCATAATGAGTATAACAGTCAATCTTCCTGATATAAACATAAAGGAAGATGAGGTTAAATTACTGCTTGCCATAAAACTTCTTGAAGATGGATTAGTGTCTCTTGGAAAGGCAGCAGAGATATCAGGCTATTCTGTTAAGGCTTTTGTGGAAATCCTTATACACCGCGGTGTTTCGCCTGTAAAATATGAGAAGCTTGCCCTTGATGAAGAACTGAAGAATGCCTGAGAGAGCAATTGTTGATACTTCAGCTATCATTGCCTTAGAAAAAATCGGTTTACTCGAAATACTTTGTAAAATCTATGCTGAGATTATCCTGCCTGAAGCTGTAATCAAAGAATACGGTACTCTGAATATAGATTGTTATTCATCAAGGACTGTTGAGAGCTATCTGACAGGTCTGCTGATCAGAGACCTCAATTTAGGAAGAGGAGAGGCAGAGGTTATTTCCTTGGGAAATGAGACTGGCCTGAGAATAATAATGGATGATGAAAAGGGCAGAAGAGCTGCCAAAACAATGGGATTGTCTGTAACAGGCACGATTGGAATACTGTTGAAAGCTCAGAATTTGGGGTTAATACAGAGTGCGTATGCCAAGGCAAAAGAACTTCGAGATAAAGGCTTTTATGTTTCAGATGCATTACTTGAAGAAATAGCTGAATATGGGAAAAATAAAAAATAAGTTCTTTAAATTTACAAGGCAGAGGCACATTTTCCTTAACACATCTGCAAAAATCTCTTTGGGATTCGGGGCAATGCCCCGAATCCCCCTTTTCATTTGACAAAAGATTAACAATTTTCTGATAATGGACTAAATGCCGACTGTTAAAAATATTCTGGGACCGTATCGTTTCTTCTTTTATAGCTTTGATTGCAATGAGCCGATGCATGTACATGTACAGAGAGAAAAAATGATTTGTAAGTTCTGGTTAGAACCTTTTGTGGTGAGCAATAATCATGGTTTTACACCCAAAGAACTGAATATTATACGGGAAATGATTTATAATAATAAAAACAAGATAATGGAGGCATGGCATGAGCATTGCGGTAAAACTCCAAGAAGTAAGAATTAAAGATATAACTGTAACTGAGGATACGATTACAGCCTATCTTATTGATGGTCGGATAATTAGTGTTCCATTGGCATGGTCGTGGCGATTGTCAGAAGCAACGCCTGAACAGCGTGCCAAATATGAAATTATTGGAGATGGACATGGTGTGCATTGGCCAGAGATAGATGAGGATATTAGTGCCGAAGGCATGTTATACGGAGTCCCTGCCCCAAGACCCGATAAGTCTTTCAAACAGTGAAAAAAGCAAAAGAGGGTGGATTTTAAAAACCTTTATAGATAGCTAAACTGACAGGCACATTTTCCTTAACACATCTGCAAAAATCTCTCGGATTCGGGGCATTAGCCCCGAACCCTCTTTTTGCTCTATCTTCAAGAAACTATTTTTTGATTATATCAAGAATCAATTTATCGTTATCTGCTATAATTAAGTTAGCTTCTTACTGGGAGATCTTCAGTAAAGGCTTGAAGTAAGAAGCGTAAATAATCAGTTAGAAAAACTGGAGGTTTGACATGAAGGTGATTATAGAGATAGAAAAAGACGAAGAAATCAACAAGATTAAAAAGGTTTTTAAAGGTGAACATATTACTATTCTTAAAACACACAAGGAAAAGAACAAAATTTTGGAAGAGATTTTTAAAAGATACAGTGTAAAACTGCCTAAGAACTACAGGTTTGACAGAGAAGCCATACATGCCAGATAAGATTTTTGTAGACACAAATGTCCTTATATATTTCATCAGTCACGAGAAAAAGAAAAAGCTGCAGGCAAGGGATATTATTTTTTCCAGCGAAGAGGTTTATATCAGTTCGCAGGTAATAAGTGAGTTCATTAGCGTATGTTATTCGAAGAATCTTCTTAAAACAGATGATGTAATATCAGTAACAAGCCATTTTCTTGAAGCTTTAAGGTTTACCCCAATCGAAGAATCCACCATTAGAAATGCCCTTCAGGTAAAGAAAAAATCCCAATATTCATTCTGGGACAGCTTGGTTATAGCCTCTGCCTTAGAGAATCGCTGTTCAATTCTATATACTGAGGATATGCAGGAAGGACAAATTATTGATGGAAGACTTACTATTGTTAATCCTTTCAAGGAATGAAAGGTACATCTGACATTAAATCGTACAGCACATTTTCCTTAACACATCTGCAGAAATCTCTTTAAGGGAACCCCGTTATTTTAGAGGTAATTGAGGTAATTTTACACAGCCTTACGATTTTTTATGCAGCTCACTGTCCTTTTTTTCGTATTCAGAGTAAAATTTAGGGTATAATTTTTTGAGGCATATCGGGCAGAGGCCGTGAGTGAACTCAGCATCAGTTCTATCGGTTATATATTTCTCCAGAGGTATCCATGATTTTTGATCCCATTCATCAGCTTCCTCCTTCCGGATCTTTTTGCAGCTATAGCAGATGGGCAATAACCCCTCCAGTTTTTTTATGCGCAGCAAGGATTCCTGCAGCTGGCCGATTCTTGTTACCAATTTTTTGCCTAAAAAATAAATAATCATTAAGCCGGTTGATAAAAAGACAGCATGAACAAGATAAATCTGTCTTTTATGCATTGTTATTGCCTTCTGAAAAGGCGCATATGAAAAAGTGATGCTGATGCCGCCTACAATATCACCTACCTTATACCCTTCCTTTGCATGACAAGGCATGCATGATTGTTCTGTCTTTAATGGGGCAATATAGCGAAAGGAAGCAGATTCTCTATCTCCTACAACATCAAATGCCTCACTAATCCCGTTCCCAAATTTTTTTATTGCATCTTTTTCCCATTCATCTGCCTTGTTTACTGGATTTATGGGTTTCAGACTTTCTACACGAAATTGTACCCCTTGGTCTTGTTTGGACAATTCTGAGATCAACCGGGTCATATAGGCAGGATTTATCTTTGTAAGTTTTATCCCATTTGTTGCAGTAAGGTCTCTTAAGGGATCCGTAAGATATAGATTAGGTTTAAATTTTTCTGTTATAGGTGCATAAACCCCTCCATGCTCAGAATTCCATCTTCTAACAAAAATAATTGACTGAAAAAATGTGCGGCCTGTAACGATTGCTAATTCTTCATACTGCTTTCTGGTTTGTCCAAGGTTAATACCAAGAGATAGGGCAGTTACAGTTACAAGAAAAATATGAAGTATGATAATGTAGTTTCTTGCCTGTTTGGTGGTGTCAAGCTTCAAATCTACCTCACTGCATTTTCTTTAAAAAAGGCATTACTATTTAATTTTATACATATTTAAAGTAAAATAGAGCTCTTATAATTATTTTATATTAATTTATAGAGAGCCTTTAAAGCAACAGACTGGAGGTGTTCATGGGATATGTAAACGGCCTTAAATGCAGGGAATGCGGCAGGGAATACGCTGTGGAGCCTATATATGTATGCGAGTTTTGCTTTGGGCCTTTGGAAGTGGTTTATGACTACAAGAAAATAATGAAGGTTTTGACAAGAAAAACCATAGAGAAAAGAGAAAAAAATCTCTGGCGGTATAAAGAGCTTCTTCCTGTAGACGGAGAGCCGCAGGTGGGGTTGAAATCAGGATATACTCCTCTGATAAAAGCCGATAACCTTGCAAAAGAACTGGGAATTAAAGAGTTATACATTAAGGATGATACTGTTGTCCATCCGACCCTATCGTTTAAGGACAGGGTTGTTGCAGTTGCGCTTACCAAGGCAAAGGAATTCGGATTTGATACGGTTGCCTGCGCATCAACAGGCAATCTTGCGCATTCTGTATCGGCACACGGCGCAAAGGCAGGATTCAAGAGATTTGTCTTTATCCCGGCAACCCTTGAACCGAGCAAGATCGTTGCCTCATTGGTATATGAGCCTCATCTTGTTGCTGTTGACGGAAATTATGATGAGGTCAACAGGCTTTGCAGCGAGATAGCTAATAAATATAACTGGGCATTTGTGAATATAAATATAAGACCATTCTATGCAGAGGGATCAAAGACTCAGGGCTTTGAGATTATAGAACAATTAGGATGGAAGGCGCCTGATAATGTCGTCGTGCCATGCGCAAGCGGCTCTCTCTTAACAAAGATATGGAAGTCATTCAGGGAATTCAAGGAGATTGGGATATTAAAAGAACTTTATACCAAGGTATTTGCTGCTCAGGCTACAGGCTGCTCACCTATATCCACTGCAATAAAACAGGAGACAGACATGATAAGACCTGTTAAACCAAATACAGTCGCAAAATCACTTGCAATCGGGAACCCTGCTGATGGTTTTTATGCCCTTCAGGTTGTGAAGCAGACAGGCGGTTATGGCGAAGATGTATCTGACGAGGAGATTATAGAGGGGATAAAGATGCTTGCAAGGACAGAAGGTGTATTTGCCGAGACAGCAGGCGGCGTTACATTGGCATGCACAAAAAAACTGATCGAGGCAGGCAGGATCAACAGGGATGAGACTACTGTAATATGCATAACAGGCAATGGGCTTAAGACTCAGGAGGCGCTGACAGGGCATACAATATCGCCTTATTATATAAAACCGAATCTTGCATCTTTCGAAGAGGCGCTGAAGAAAATTCAAAATACAAAATGAAAAATGCAAAAATAAGGAATCGCATAATTTTATATTTAATATTTGGTATTTAAATTTTAGCTTACGGAGGTAATTTATGGCTGTAAAAGTAAGAATACCAACGCCATTGCAGAGGTTGACCCAGGGAAAAGAAGAGGTAGAGAGCATACCAGGCACTATAATGAATCTTGTGGCAGACCTTGATAAAAAATTCCCCGGGATGGGCGAGAGGATATCAGAAGCCGGAAAGATTAGAAGATTTATCAACATCTATGTAAATGAAGAGGACATAAGATTTCTCAAGGCAGAAGAAACAACAGTTAAGGACGGAGATGAGGTCTCAATAATTCCTGCTATTGCAGGAGGGCAAATGAAAGGAGTGCATATGAAAAAACGCGTTAAATTAACCTTCCCGCAGCGTCTTATAAAAGAACCTGTTTTATTTACAATGGCAAAAAAACATGAAGTAA
This sequence comes from Nitrospirota bacterium, assembly GCA_016208915.1. Taxonomy (GTDB): domain Bacteria; phylum Nitrospirota; class Thermodesulfovibrionia; order Thermodesulfovibrionales; family UBA1546; genus JACQXE01. The sequence continues at coordinate 6,077 of JACQXE010000045.1, forward strand.
TGCCTAACATCAGAAGGGCAAGGGTCACAGAGACTGCAGGAGAGATGATCCTTGAACTTGACGGAACAGAAGAGAATCTTGAAAAGGGCATAAAATACCTGAGAGATCAAGGGGTGGAAGTTGAACTTGCTGAAGGAGATGTCATTGAGTAAACAATTGATTTAAGCTCAATGTTATAAAACAAAATATGGCTGCAAAAGAACATATGGCTTCCAATGTCTTATGGAGAGGAATAATAGAAGAATACAGGCAATTTCTTCCGGTTGCCGGCGAAACGCCTGTTGTAACTCTTCAGGAAGGAAATACTCCTCTGATAAAGGCAGTCAATCTAAAGAAAAAAGGGCTCGACCTTGAGCTCTATTTTAAATTTGACGGGGCTAATCCAACAGGTTCTTTTAAAGACCGGGGCATGACGCTTGCTTTATCAAAGGCTGTTGAAGCAGGTTCAAAAGCAGTGATATGCGCATCAACAGGCAATACTTCTGCTGCTGCCGCTGCCTATGCAGCAAAGGCAGGGATAAAAGCAATAGTGCTTATTCCTCAGGGTAAGATTGCGCTTGGAAAACTTGCGCAGGCATTGATCCATGGTTCTTATGTGCTTCAGATAGAGGGTAATTTTGATGAGGCGCTGACAATTGTTAAGCTGCTTGTTGAAAAGTATAAAATCACTCTTGTAAATTCAATAAATCCATTCAGGCTGGAGGGCCAGAAAACAGCAGCATTTGAGGTGTGCGACCAGCTCGGCTTTGCGCCTAAATACCACGCGCTTCCTGTCGGGAATGCAGGAAATATCACTGCCTACTGGAGAGGCTACAAAGAATATCATGCCAATGGAAATATTTCATCTCTTCCTGTTATGCTCGGATTTCAGGCAGCAGGCGCTGCGCCGATTGTAAAAGGCCACCCGATAGAAAGGCCTGAGACAATAGCTACTGCCATAAGAATTGGAAATCCTGCAAGCTGGAAGGCGGCAGTAGCGGCAAGAGATGAATCAGGAGGAAGGATAGAGGCTGTTACAGATTCTGAGATACTGAATGCATACAGTCTTATCGCATCAACTGAAGGCATATTTTGCGAGCCTGCATCTGCCACATCTTTGGCAGGTGTGATAAAATTATACAAAGAAGGGTATTTAAAATCAGGAGCTAGTGTTGTATGCACCTTGACAGGACATGGACTAAAAGACCCTGATACTGTATTCAGGGTTACGAACGAACCAGCAAAAGTTCAGGCAGATATAACTGCTGTAGAGAGGATATTGGAAGGAATACTGGGTTAGGCTCAATGAAATATATAATTATTATCGGTGATGGCATGGCTGACAGGCCATTGAAAGAGTTAGGAAACAAGACTCCTCTGCAAAAAGCATTCACTCCTAACATGGATAAGCTCGCCAGCGAAGGGATATTAGGCAGTGTGCGAACAATACCAAAAGGTCTTAATCCCGGCTCTGACATTGCCAATCTGAGCATACTCGGTTATGACCCAACAAAGGTATATACTGGAAGGGCGCCGCTTGAGGCCGCGAGCATACATGTTAACCTGAAAGACAATGACATTGCATACAGATGCAATTTTGTAACGCTAAGATTTAACAAAGATAAGACACAGGCATTCATGGAGGATCACAGCAGCGGCCATATCTCAACAGAAGAGGCAGACATCTTGATTAAGGATATAGGTAAAGAACTCAGCACTAAAAAAATAAAGTTTTATACAGGCGTGAGTTACAGGCACTTGATGGTCTGGGCAGACGGTAAACATGACGCAGAATGCACTCCTCCCCACGACATAATCGGGAGGGAGATAGCTGATTACCTTCCTGCTGGTCCGGGTGAGGATGTTCTCAAAAAATTGATGATAACCTCTGTTGATATCCTGGAATGTCATCACATAAACAAGGAAAGGATGCGGAAGGGGAAAAACCCTGCAAACAGCATATGGCTGTGGGGTCAGGGTAAAAAACCAAAGATGCCCAAATTCACAGAAAAGTATTCTATCAATGGAGCAATGATCTCAGCGGTCGACCTTACAAAAGGGCTTGGCATTTATGCAGGTTTTGAGATACTAAAGGTCCCCGGCGTTACAGGCTGGCTTGATACAAACTATGTCGGCAAGGCGGAGGCGGCATTAAAGGCGCTTGAAAAAAACGATCTTGTCTATATACATGTAGAGGCGCCTGATGAGGCAGGACATTCGGGAAATTACAAGGATAAGATAAAGGCAATAGAGGACTTTGACGCGCTTGTTGTCGGCACAGTTATGCGCGGGGTAAGGCCATTCGAAGAATTCAGGATATTGGTGATGCCTGACCATCCAACACCAATAGAGGTCAGGACGCATACAGATGAGCCTGTGCCATTTGTCATTTTTGACAGCAGGGTGAAAAGAAAAAATGAAGGCGCTGCATTTGATGAATCGATTTTGGAGAGAGAAGATATAACTGTCATTGAAGAGGGATATAAGCTCATGGATTATTTCATACATTTTAAATCTTAAGATGAGGTAAGTTATGGGATTGATTGTCCAGAAGTATGGCGGAACTTCTGTTGCAAACATTGAAAGGATCAAGGCTGTTGCAGAGCGTGTAGTGAGAACTGCAAAACAGGGGAATAAGGTTGCAGTTGTCGTTTCTGCTATGTCAGGAGAGACTGATAAATTAATCGGTCTTGCCCATCAGGTTGCATCAAGCCCGAATGAGAGAGAGATGGATATTCTTCTTTCATCAGGTGAACGTGTTACCACAGCTCTTACAGCAATGGCAATCGAAGCCCTCGGCCACAAGGCAATGGCGTTTACAGGAAGGCAAATGGGGATAATAACAGATACTGTCCATACAAAAGCACGGATAGAGAAGATAACAGGCGAAAAAGCAAGGAAGGCACTCGATGAGGGTTACATTATTGTCGTTGCTGGTTTTCAGGGCATAACAGAGACAGATGATGTAACAACACTCGGAAGGGGCGGCTCTGATCTTTCTGCTGTTGCAATAGCTTTAGCGCTGAATGCTGACGTATGTGAGATTTACACTGATGTTGACGGAGTTTATACCACAGATCCTAACATTGTCCCTGAAGCGAGAAAGCTGAGCAAAATCTCGTACGAAGAAATGTTTGAACTTGCCAGCCTGGGGGCAAAGGTACTTCAGACGAGGTCGGTAGAATTTGCAATGAAATACGAGGTGCCTGTTGTTGTAAGGTCGAGTTTCAATGACAACCCTGGAACACTTGTCACCAAGGAGGATGAAGATATGGAAAAAGTCATAGTATCGGGAGTTGCTTATGATAAGAATCAGGCAAAGATTACTGTAATAGGGGTTCCTGATATGCCTGGCATTGCATCAAAACTCTTTAAGGAAATTGCTGATTCAAACATAGTCGTTGACATGATAGTGCAGAACATAAGCAGCGATGGAAAGGCAACTGATATATCTTTCACAGTACCCAAAACAGACGGTAAAAAAACATTAAAAATAACAGAGGGGATTGCAAAAGAACTTGGCGCAAAGGGCGTTGACTTAAGAGAAGATATTGCAAAGATATCCGTTGTTGGTGTTGGCATGAGGACTCATTCAGGCGTTGCAGCGCACATGTTCGATACTATGGCAAAACATGGAATAAATATAATGATGATAAGCACATCAGAGATCAAGGTGTCATGCATTATAGGAGTAAAATACACAGAGCTTGCAGTAAGGGTTTTGCACGATGCATTCGGCTTGGAAAAGGCATAATGAATGAGCATACTTGACTGTATAGGAAATACTCCCTTAGTGCGACTGGATAAGGTTAATCCTAATCCAAGAGTGCAGCTTTACGCCAAACTTGAAGGCAATAATCCGGGCGGCTCTGTCAAGGACAGAATTGCCTATTATATGGTTGAGACTGCTGAGAAATCAGGCAGGCTTAACAATGGGTCCACAATCCTCGAAGCAACATCAGGTAACACAGGTATAGGGCTGGCAATGGTAGGCACGGCAAAGGGCTATAAAGTAAAGCTTGTGATGCCTGCGTGCGTAAGCATGGAAAGAAGAAAGGTGCTTGAGGCGTTTGGCGCTGAACTGGTTCTGAGCCCTGGCAATGAAGGTACAGATGGCGCTATAAGGCTTGCCCATAAGATTTATGATGAAAATAAAAACGGATATTTCATGCCTAACCAGTTTGATAATGAGGCAAATGTAAAGGCACATTATGAGACAACAGGCAAGGAAATAATTGAACAGACAAAGGGAGAGGCAAGCGTCTTTATTGCAGGCATGGGAACTACAGGCACATTGATGGGTGCAGGAAAGAGACTAAAAGAATTCAACCGTAATATAACGATACTCGGAGTTGAACCTATACTGGGTCACAGGATACAGGGACTTAAGAATATGACAGAATCCATTGTGCCGAAGATATTCAATCCTTCAATGCTTGATGAAAAATATACGGTGAATGATGATGATGCATTCGATACAACAAGGCGCCTTGCTGTGGAAGAAGGACTTTTCGTAGGGATGAGCAGCGGGGCTGCGATGTGGGCGGCAATCAAAAAGTCAAAGGAGATGAAAGATGGAGTAATAGTTGTAATTCTGCCTGACAGGGGCGACAGGTATCTCAGCACTGCGCTTTTTACATCCGTCTGCGCAAAATGCCCGCCTTAATTTGTCTCCTATGGCAGGATATAGCATTTACTGTCGGAAAACTTTACACTTCAAAAAAAGGTTTAATTACACATATTTCTAATAATTCTATTTAAAACAAGGGGGTTACAACTTAAACCTTATCCTATTGTTGAAGCTCCCCCATCATTTCTGTCGGAAAACCTTACACTTAATCCTTGAAAGTATCGGAAAACTTTACACTTTTTAGTTCCTCCAAAAACCGGCTTTTGAAAAATCATTTAGAATCAGTAAGTTAAAAATCAGGCATAGAAGTTGCATGAAAAAACTTAAGGGGGATTTATTTCCTTTTGGGGGACGCTTTGTGGTACATAAGTTGCACAGACAGATGTGAGGAGGGTGCGAAAAGCAGGGGGTCGATTAGCTCAGGTGCGTTTAATAGCCATAGGAATTTTTCAGGAATTAGAGCAGGATGATTCTGAGCAAAAAAGGAGGCGAGCAGGTATTAAATTATCTTAGAAAAATAATAAGTTTTTTAAATTTGACAAAGTTCATGTAATGTGGTAGAAATTTACATAAGCTTATAACAAACAATAATTCCTCGATAAAGCCAAGCCCTCTGTGAGGAGGGTGCGGAAAGCAGGGGTCGCTTGTAAGACAGCCGAGCTGCCGAAGGGAAATTTTTTCGGTTAGCGCGGCTTTTTTATTTTTTGCGGGGGGGAAAAAAGAGGCAGTTGTTTTCTAACCTACTTGAAAGGGGGTGAGGACAGTCTTAGCACAATTTGTAATTTAAACGATTTAATAAAAAAAGGAGTCAACTATAAAGAATTCTCCTTAACACGGAAATGAGTTTTATGAGAAAGCATAGCAAAAATAGTTCTAATCAACTTATGAGCAGTAGCCATGACAGC
>JACQXE010000031.1 GCA_016208915.1 Nitrospirota bacterium
ATTATGGCTTTGGGAGGCAGGGAACAGACTCCTTTAAGGGTTCCATGACCCAGGTGAAATGGAGTTCTCCTGCCTGTCCAACTTTAACGGGTAAAACCCGTTTATATAAATCTTATAACACAAATTCTTAGTAGGAGGTGTTGTAATTGAAAAACTATAATCTTCAGGTGATTATAGAGCAGGATGAAGACGGTGTTTTTATTGCAGAATGTCCGGCTCTTCAGGGATGCTATGCTCAGGGAAAAACCTATGAGGAGGCAATCGAGAACATAAAGGATGTGATAGCAATGTGCATTGAAGAACTGAGAGATGAAAAGAAAAAAATTAACCTTAAATATCCTGAAGTTATCGGCATAAAATCACTTGAGGTTGCAGTTTGAGTGGACATGGCCTACCAATACTAACTGCAAGGGAAATAATCAGAATCCTTGAGAAAATAGGATTTCAAAATACAAGAAAATCAAAAGGCAGTCATTTTAGATATATTCACCATGATGGAAGAAAAACTACAATTCCGGTTCACAAAGGCAAAACAATCAGCAGGGGACTCTTAAGAAAAATTATCCGCGATATTGAGTTGTCTCCGGAAGATTTTATTAAGCTCACAAAGGAGATCTAATCTGCTATAATCGCTCAAGGAAGACATCATTAAGGTTCAGCACAACTGCTCTCCTCGGCGAGTCCGCCTGAGTGCGGGGGCGAGTCGCTGAGGCGACCGTGCAACCGGCTTCTGGGTTCACCCCGTTAGAAAGGCTGCAAGTTAATAGAGTATCAATTAGTAATATATTCGTACGTCTTATATCACTTAAACGAAGAATTTCCATTTCTAACGGGGCAAAAAAATCGAGGCTCTACAATTTCCTTCTGATAATGCACGAGCCTGCCTACCGGACAGGCAGGCACGTGTTTGTGTTCCACAAAAGTGCAGAAGAGCAATAGAGCCATAGTGCAATAGTATATAAGACGAAAAACTACAGTACTATGCTATGGAACTACGGGACTTTGGAACCAAGACAATTGCATCTTTTAAGGTAATTTTGATATTATTTGGGTAGGAGGAGGCCACAATGCCTACAGAGTTAAAGACAGAGCATCCTTACATTATCAAAAATCCAGAAATCTGCGGCGGCTCGCCTGTTATATCTGGCACAAGAATTACAGTGCGTTTAATCGCCTCAATGGTGAAAAGCGGAAGTTCTGCGGAAGATATCCTCCTCGGCTATCCTCATCTTACATTTGCACAGATCCACGATGCCATCAGCTATTATTTTGATCATAAAACCGAGATTGAACAGGAAATTCAGGAAAATACAATCAGAGCAATTATGAAAAGAGCTAATATGAGATTAGTTGTTGGTGAATCCGGTATTGACAGGCTTGTAACAGAAGAAGAGCTTGAAAAATTGTCAGATGAGGAAAAAGAAAAGACATATGCGTGGGACACCCTTCCTGAAAAATATGACTGATGGCCCCTATTAGGCTTTATCTTGATGAAATGATTCCTGTTGACCTCACCTTAATATTAAAGCAATACAATTATGATATCTTGTCTGCTAAAGATGCGGGAATGCTTGGCAAAAGTGATTTGGAGCAACTTGCATTTGCAGTTTCTCAGAACAGAGCCATACTCACCTTCAATATCGGCGATTTTACAAGGCTTCACAAATCATGGCTCATTGAAAGTAAATTACATAAAGGTATTATTGTATCTCCTGAGATAAAAATTACAGAGCTTATAAGGCTTACCCTCAAATTACTTGCCGTGACCAGAGATGGTGAAATTGAGAATCAACTTAGATTTCTACAGGAGTTTCAATAATCTTAATGCTTTTTTTTCCCCTTTAAATCATGCACGAGCATCTGTTTGTATTTCAGAAAGTGGAATAGCGAAGAAGCATGGAAAGGCGAAAACACCAAAGTGCAGGGGAGCGGAAATGCGATAAAACAAGCCCGTACATTCTCACAATTCTTTACCCATAAAAATATTCTGTGTTAAACTAATAGAAACTACATGAAAATCCCCGGAAAGAAGTATGCCTAAAAATATACGTAATTTTTCGATAATTGCCCATATCGACCACGGCAAGTCAACTCTTGCTGACAGGCTGCTCGAATACACAGGCGCCTTGAGCGAGCGTGAGATGCAGGCGCAGGTATTGGATTCAATGGACCTCGAAAGGGAGAGAGGGATCACAATAAAGGCACATTCAGTAAGGTTGAACTATACTGCTGATGACGGCCAGAATTATATCCTCAACCTTATTGATACGCCGGGTCATGTAGATTTCTCTTATGAGGTCTCGCGGAGTCTTGCTTCCTGCGAAGGCGCCCTTCTCGTTGTTGATGCTTCACAGGGAGTTGAGGCGCAGACACTCGCAAATGCCCATCTCGCTGTTGAAAACAACCTTGAGATAATACCTGTGATAAATAAAATAGACCTGCCTGCTGCTGATCTGGAAAAAACAAAAGAGCAGATAGAGGATGCAATTGGGATTGACTGTTCTGATGCAATATCTGCAAGCGCAAAAGAAGGCATAGGGACAAAAGATATACTTGAGTCTATTGTTAAAAGGATTCCACCCCCAAAAGGAGATGATAATAAGCCGCTTAAGGCATTGATATTTGATTCATGGTTTGACAACTATCAGGGAGTTATTGTTCTCGTAAGAGTCTTTGACGGAAAAGTAAGAGCCGGCCAAAAGATTAAGCTTATGGCTAATGAAAATGTTTTGGAGGTATCACAGGTAGGAATCTTCTCACCAAAGATAGTGCCTGTTGATGAGCTCAGCTCCGGCGAGGTCGGCTATATAATTGCTGGGATTAAAAGCGTTACTGATACAAAGATAGGAGATACGATAACATATGCTGACAATCCTGCGCTGGAGCCATGCCACGGATATAAGGATATAAAGCCGATGGTCTTCTGTGGGCTTTATCCAACACAGTCTCATCAGTACGAAAACCTCAGAGACGCGCTTAATAAGCTGCGATTGAACGACTCTTCATTTAATTATGAGCCTGAGACATCTCTGGCGCTCGGTTTTGGCTTCAGGTGTGGTTTTCTGGGTCTGCTTCACATGGAGATAATACAGGAGCGCCTTGAGCGTGAATTTGATCTTTCTCTTCTGAGCACTTCACCCACAGTTGTCTACAGGATTACAACTGCAAAAGGAGAGGTATTGCATATCGAAAACCCTGCAATGCTCCCTGAGAAATACGAAAAGATAGAAGAGCCTTTTGTTGTTACGACCATCCTTGTGCCAAAAGATTTTATAGGCCCAATACTAGATCTCTGTCAGGAAAAAAGGGGAACGCAGAGAAGCTTTAACTTCATAGGCAAAGAAAGGATAAAGGTAGAGTATGAACTTCCTTTAAATGAAATACTCTGGGATTTTTACGACAGACTGAAATCCCTTTCAAGAGGATATGCATCCATGGACTATGATTTTCTCGGCTACAGAGAATCAGACCTTGTCAGGCTGAACATCCTGCTGAACGGGGAATTGGTTGATGCCCTTTCTTTGATAGTTCACAAGGATAAGGCATATTATAAGGGACGACAGCTTGCCGAGAAATTAAAAGAGATTATACCAAGGCAATTATTCGAGGTTGCGATACAGGCTGCCATTGGCAATAAGATCATAGCAAGGGAGTCGGTGAAGGCAGTGAGAAAAGATGTTATTGCCAAATGCTATGGCGGTGATATAACAAGAAAAAGAAAACTCCTTGAGAAACAGAAAGAGGGAAAGAAGCGCATGAAGCAGATCGGAAGGGTCGAACTTCCGCAGGAGGCGTTTCTTGCTGTGCTGAAGGTGAAATAGATTTGATGATTATGAAGCAGAGATACAATTCCTTTGGCCCTTATATGAAAAAAAAGTTTGACACAAATGTTTATAAGGTTAATGTTGATGCAGGCTTTACATGCCCAAACAGAGACGGGACCCTCGGGGTCACAGGATGTATCTACTGCAACAACGACAGTTTCAGGCCGAGTTCCTGCAGGCCAAGCCTCTCGGTAACAGAGCAGATACATAACGGGATATCATATTTGGGCAAAAGATACAGGGCAGAAAAGTTTCTCGCATATTTCCAACCCTTTACAAATACGTATGCAAAGGTTGAAGAACTTGAGCTGCTTTACAAAGAAGCGCTGGAAGAACCATCAGTAATCGGTCTCGCAATAGGCACAAGGCCTGATTGCATTGATGAAGAAAAGATCAAGTTTCTGGAGTCTTTAGCAAAAAAATATTTCATTCTCATAGAATACGGCCTTCAGTCGATATATGACAAGACACTCAGGTTTATACGCAGAGGGCACGACTACAGAAAATTCCTTGATGCAGTCGCATTAACCCAAAACAGAGGCATATTCATCGGTGCACATCTGATTGTAGGCTTTCCTACAGAAACAAGGGAAGAGATCCTCAGCATGGCTGATGAGGTCTCATGCCTGCCTATTCATTTCTTGAAGATACACCAGCTTCAGGTTGTGAAGGATACGCCGTTGGCAGAACTTTACAGGAAAAACCCTTTTCATACATACGATTATGAGGAGTATCTTGACCTTGTCGTTGATTTCATAGAAAGGCTTTCCCCTGAGATTATCCTTCAGCGGCTTTTTGCAACAGCTCCTGATGACATACTGATAGCACCGAGGTGGGACAGAAGCCGCCATCAGGTAAACAAGGGTATTGAGCAGAGATTCATTCAGAGGGACACATTTCAGGGCAGAAAATTCAGGGCATTCACCCTCTCTCTCAGTTCGTCTGCAAAAAATTGATGCCTGTCCATCCCCTCGGGTTTTTTCGACAGGTCCAAATCTGAGGGATAAAACGGCTTGCCGAATATGAGTCTTACTTTTTTACACTTTGGCCAGTATGCTCCTCTCGGCAGGGCATCAAAGGTGCCTCTTATCAGCGCAGGCACAACAGGAATATTGAGTTCAAGCGCAAGCATGCCAATCCCTTTTTTGAATTCCATGAGATTCCCATCATAAGACCTGCCGCCTTCAGCAAATATGCAAAGAGATTTTCCGCTTCTTAGAACATATGCAGAAAGCTGAAGCGCCTTATTTAAATAAGTCTCAGGGTCTATTGGTATTACATGGCTAAGCCGGGCAAAATATGCAGTGAGCCTGCCTGAAAAATATTCCTGAAATCCTTGGAAATAAAGATTCCTGAATATCTTTAACTGCGCCCCTGCGGCAATAACAAAACCGTCCATATTACTGCAATGGTTAGGAGCTATAATGAAATTTCCTTCAGGGATGTTTTCCGTGCCCCTGACTTTAAAGCTGAAAAATATCTTCAGCAAAAACTTGGGGATTATCATTAGTGCCGACACAAAAAACCATTCAAAAAATCCCTGCTTAAGACCGATACTCTTTTTTTCGATATCTGCAGGTTCCTGTGAGAAGATATAAGCAATGCCCTTTTCTGGTTCCTGTCCTGAGATTGCAGTCTCCTTACTGCCTGCGCCTGAGTCCTTCAGCCTCTGGATAAGCTCTCCAACAGTATATACGTCAGACGCAAAGGTTTCAGGCAATTTTAAAGAGAATTCCTTTTCAAGACATACAACAAGTTCAATCCTCTGAAGCGAATCAAGCCCGAGGTCAAGTTCGAGATTGTCTGTTGACCGTATCTGAAGCTTCTCCTTAATCAAGGGTTTTATGCATTCAACTACTCTTCTGCCTGTTTCATCTGAGAATAATGTTTTATCAACTTCTTCTGCCTTCTGGCTTCTCGCCTCTGGCCTCTCCATGAGGTCTTTAATCATAAACCTACGCAGTTTACCGAGCGGTGTTCTCGGCAATGGTTCCTGATAAAGGGTAAAACCTTTTATCCGCATATACGAAGGAAGCATGATTGAGACATGGGTTATCTGCCAGTTCAATGCCTCCCTGATATTTCCTATCCTCTGTTGCCTTGCATAATCAAAGTCAGGGACTATAATCGCATGCAGCGACGCTGTTCCGACCTTATCCTCCAGACCGAATATGCCTATTTCTTTAATGAGGGGAATTTTAAGATATTCTTTCTCCACATCCTCGGGATAAACATTCTTGCCTGAACCGAGGACAATCACCTCTTTTATCCTGCCTGTTATAAAAAGAAATCCGTCTTTATCCATATACCCAAGGTCTCCGCTGAAAAACCATCCGCCTCTTATTGCCTGAGATGTTGCTTCAGGATTTTTATAGTACCCCTTCATAACCATAGGGCCATTTATTGTAATCTCGCCCTCTTCTGATATGCCCTTCGCCTTCTGCGTTGCAGAATCTGTTATCTTAATCTCAACAGAGGGCAGCGGGATGCCTACAGAGCCTGCCTTGCGTTTGTTTATCGGATTAAATGTCACAACAGGAGATGTCTCTGTAAGGCCGTAACCCTCAAGCACTGTGAAGCCTACTGCCTCAAGGTCATTCATCACCTGAGGTTCAAGCCTTGCGCCTCCGCATGCAAAAAATCTGAACTGTCTGCCTAATGCGTGGTGTGCTGATCTGAATATCACCTTTCCGATATTTATGCCTGTATTTCGTCTCAGCGTCCTGCAAAGTCTCAGAATATTCATCGCTAGCCATGATAAGGCCAAAGGGGCCTGTTTGAGTTTATTTATAATTCCATTCCTGATAAGCTCAAGAAGTTGCGGGACACTAATTAAAATGGTAACCCCCATCTCTTTTATAGAAGCTATGATTTCACTACCTTTCAAACTCGGGGCATAGGTAATTCCTGCGCCAAGAAAAACAGGCACAAGGAATGTGCACATGAATGGATATGTGTGATGCAGCGGAAGAATCGAAAGCACATTGTCGCTTTCTGTAACAACGCGTGCCTTTATTAAAGCCTCTGCGTCAGAACAAAAATTCCTGTGGGTAAGCATTACCCCTTTCGGCATCCCTGTTGTGCCTGAGGTATATATCAGAGAAGCGATATCTTCAGGCGCTGTCTCTGGGAATTGGGTTGTTTTCTTAGTCTTACATATCTCTCTGAATTCATCGGAATCAAAGTTAATCTGCATGACACTCATCACCAAGCCTGTAAAAAGACCATTTACAGCCTCTGCTGAATTCTTTTCTGTTTTCGAACTGTGAAAAACTGCCCGGGCATCAGAGTCAGACAAAAGGTTCATTACGGCTTCTGCACTGAGCTGAGAATCTATGGGCACTGAGATAGCGCCCGCCATAAGTGTCCCCATGTAAGCCATGCACCACTCAGGTCTGTTCTCTGAGATTATTGCAACTCTATCCCCTTTGCTAATCCCTGCCCCAATGAGATAGTATGCAATTGATTCTGATGCATTAAGGAATTCTCTGTAGGTTATTTTCTTCCATGTCTGGTCAAAATAGTTGAACGCGACATTATCTTTGTTCTTTGCTGCAGTGTTGAAAAATATGCTTTGAATGGTATATCCAAACATTTTTATTCATTATCTGAAAAGCAGAACAAAATAGCAATGTTTAAATGTCCCTTAATCTATGATAGAGTAGGCAGGACATAGCATTTTCGCTCATTCCCTGCCTGCCGGCAGGCAGGTCGGTCGTCCCGACCACTTCCGCCTCGGCGGATTCGCCTGAGGCGAAGAGGTTTTTGCCTCTTTATATTTATATACATACTGTCGGAATATCAGCAAAAAAATCCGCTCAAAAACTATATCCTGCCGGTCATATTAAATTTATGCTAAAATTTAAACAACATTTTGAGGAGGATTATCATGATACCTGAATTAAAGTTCAATGAGAAAGGCCTGATTCCTGCGATTATACAGGATATAGAAAGCAACGAGGTTCTTATGATGGCTTATATGGACAAGATTGCTCTCGAGAAAACTTTGGACACAGGATTTGCGCATTTTTGGTCACGCTCAAGGCAAAAATACTGGATGAAAGGCGAAACATCAGGTAATGTCCAGGAAGTTAAGGAAATCCTTTATGACTGTGATGAGGATACTTTGCTTGTTAAAGTAATCCAGCGTGGCCCCGGAGCCTGTCATACAGGAAACAGGACCTGCTTTTTCAGAAAAATAATAAAACGATAATCTGCTTCCAATTTATATTTTTATCCGGCTTTATAAACCTTCATTACCTCGTCCCTTAAAACAAGGGCATCTACCTTATAGCCTAAAGCCTCGATATTCTCTCTACCGCCTTCCTGCCTGTCAATAAGGCAGATTACCTTAACTATCTCAAGCCCTGCCTCTTGAGCCCTGTTAATTGCCTCTATAGTTGATTTTCCTGTAGTGATTACATCATCAACAATTACAACACTGTCACCTGATTTCACATTGCCCTCTATCCACTGCATTGTGCCGTGAGATTTTGCAGTCTTTCTTACAACAAATGTTTCTACAGGTCTGTCTTTCAAATAGGATGTGTATGAGACAGCATATGCAACAGCGTCAGCCCCGAGTGTAAGCCCGCCTATGGCATTTACACTAAGGTCTTTTATCATTTCTAAAAGGAGAGTCCCGATAAGATACATACCCTCAGGATGCAGTGTTACTGACTTGCAGTTGAAATAATAATTGGACATCCTGCCTGATACGAGCTTGAATATCGGCTTTTCGCTATACTTGAATGCCTTTTCATAAACAAGTCCTATCAGTCTGTTTTTCTGCAAAGCAAGTTGCTCTGACATAGTGATTGAAAATACAATAAATATAAGGGGTTGTCAATGTCTATCCCAATATGTAAACTATAAAATATTTTTTAAAAGCATGGTGGAGCGAGATGCCAAAGATAATGGATGGGAAAAGGCTTGCTGAAGAAATAAAGTCTGCAGTCAAAAAACAGGTCAGAACACTGAATGAGCGCGGAATTGACGTAGGCCTCGCTGTCGTATTGGCTGGAGATGACAAGGCATCAGAACAGTATTACCGCGCCATATTAGGCTCATGCAAAAGCACAGGGGTCACGGCATATAAGTACAAACAGCCGGAGACTATAACGATGAATGAACTCTTAAATGTTATCCATAGTCTGAACACTGATGAAAGGGTTAACGGCATATTAATATTTCTTCCCCTCCCGAAAAGAATCAATGCAAGGAGAATCATTAATTCCATAGTCCCTGAAAAAGATGTTGACGGTCTCGGAGCAATAGCCGTAGGAAGACTCGCTGCAGAGGAAACAACATTCCAGATATTTAAGGACAACTGTCATGATATGGAAGAAGCATGCAAGGCCATATCCTCGCTGTCGAGTTTCATCCCATGCACTCCATTCGGTGTAATAAGGCTTCTCGAATATTATGGCGTTGAGATAAAGGGAAAGCACGCAGTTGTAATCGGTAAAAGCCTTGCTGTTGGAAAACCATTATCCACAATGCTCCTTGCAAAAGAAGCTACTGTAACAGTATGTCACAAAGAGACAAAAAACCTCTCAGATTTCACAAGACAGGCTGATATAATCTGCACAGCAACAGGTCAGCATGGACTTATAAAAGGTGACATGGTTAAGGACGGAGCTATTGTCGTTGATATAGGGATAAAGGTTCTAAATAATGGTAAGATTGTGGGTGATGTTGATTTTGATTCAGTAAAAGACAAGTCATTATTGATAACGCCTGTGCCGGGAGGTGTGGGCCCGGTAACAATAGCAATGCTTCTTGAAAATACAATGATGTCCGCTCAGAGGAGCGAGCTTCTCAAAAGTCCGCTGATGATATAAAGGGTAAACGTGAATTTTGAGTTATCCTCCAAAGCTGGGGACATCCGCTCAAGTCTGATAACAACACGCAGGGGTATTATCCATACCCCTGCGTTCATGCCTGTTGGAACACAGGCAACAGTAAAGGCAATGTCGCCAGATGAGATGAAGGATATCGGCGCAGAGATAATACTCTGCAACACATATCATCTCTATTTAAGGCCAGGTCACGACACAATTGCATCCCTTGGCGGATTACATCGTTTTATGGCATGGGATGGTCCGATATTAACTGACAGCGGAGGGTTTCAGGTGTTTAGTCTTTCTGCCTTACGAAGTATCGTTGAAAATGGTGTCCACTTCAGGTCTCACCTTGATGGTTCAATGCACTTTATTGGCCCTGAAAAGGCAATGGAGATACAATCAGCCCTCGGCTCTGATATATGCATGGCATTCGATGAATGCACACCTTATCCTGCATCTTATGAATATGCACTGAAATCTTTAGATTTGACAACGAAATGGGCGAAAAGATGTAAGGAATCCTTCGAGAAATCCACCCCCCCTTCGCCCCCCCTTAGCAAGGGGGGGATGGGGGGGGTAACCTCTTCTCAGGCTCTTTTTGGAATTATTCAGGGTGGGGTTTATAAGGACCTAAGAAAAAGAAGCTTGGAAGAACTTGTTGATATAGGATTTGACGGATATGCGGTTGGCGGACTGAGTGTTGGCGAGCCGAAAGAAGAGATGTATGAGACAATAAATTTTATTGCACCGTTGATGCCTGAAAACAAGCCGAGGCATCTTATGGGGATTGGAGACCTTAAAGATATGCTCTTCGCTGTTGAGGCAGGTTTTGATATGTTCGACTGCGTCATGCCTACAAGAAATGCAAGGAATGGAACACTCTTTACGAGCACCGGCAGGATAAGCATAAAACGCACAGAGTATAAATCAGACAATTTACCCTTGGATGAAAACTGCGGTTGTTACACGTGCAGAAATTTCTCGAAGGCATATCTGAGGCATTTGTTTCTCGCAAAAGAGATTCTTTCGATGAGGCTTAACACAATCCACAATCTTTATTTTTATATAGACTTTTTCAGAAAAATGCGAGATGCTATTAAGGGAAAAAAATTCGGAGAGTTCAAGAAAAAATGGGAAGTGTTGCTCCAGTAAATAATGCGCCCCGGATAAGAAAAGTCCTTCTCTACACACTCATCCTGAACGTAGCTGTCTCGCTTGCAAAGGTCTTCTACGGTTATATCACAAATTCAATAGCAATGACTTCTGACGGATTCCACTCGCTCTTCGACGGCGTTTCTAACATTCTTGGCTTGATTGGTATCTGGATAGCTTACCATCCGCCTGACGAAGACCATCCCTACGGCCATAAAAAGTACGAAACCCTGTTCACTATCATCATTGGTGTGATGATATTTCTTACATGTTTCCAGATACTCAGGCAGGTCTATCACTCAATTGTTGAATATCATAAAACAGAGGTTACTGGAATAAGCTTCGCTGTGATGCTTATAACAATGGCTGTAAATATATTTGTTGCTATTTACGAAAGAAAAAAGGGGATAGAGCTTAAAAGTGATTTTCTTATTGCTGATGCGATGCACACAAAGAGTGACATATTAGCCTCTGTTGGCGTCATTGTAAGTCTTATAATCACAAAGTCAGGGTATCACATCGCAGATACAATTGCAGGTGTTGTAATAGCATTTCTGATAGCAAGAATAGGCTATAGTATTCTGAAAAAAGCATCTGATGTGCTTGTTGACACAATCTGCATTGATACAACAGCAATCGAGGCAGTGATAAATAAAGTCGAAGGCGTGAAGGGCTGCCACGATATAAGGACAAGAGGCACAGAACATTCAATCTACCTCGACCTGCATATACTTGTTGATCCGAAAATGCCGATTGAAAAGGCTCACGAGATTGCCGATGTAGTCGAGGAAAAGATCAAAACCAATTTTTCGGCAGTTATTGATATCGTTGTACATGTGGAGCCTGAGGGGAACGACTGCAGATAGTCTATTACTCACAATAAAGGCAGGACACAGCATTCTCACTCATTCTCGGGCTAAAGCCCTCCGAGGCTTTTGCCTCTTTGTTCTCAAAATATTTTTTGGGGACTATCGGCAAAAAAAACCGTTCAAATACTATGCCCTGCCTTTAACAGATTGGCTTGAGATGTTAAGCTCCACTACCTTCTCCCGAGCCTTTTCACCCCGGATAATTTTTATGCTGCTTTTCCTCACCTGAAAATAGTCTGCGAGGATTTCGATTAGTGCCTTATTTGCTTTCCCCTCCACCGCTGGGGCATTCACATAAACCTTGAATACTTCTCCCTCTTGCACAATCCTGTTTTTTTTTGCATTTGGGATAACCTTGACTTTTATTTGTTTCATAATTATTAAGTTAAAATTAACACTTTTAACTTTAAACTTTCAACTTTTAGGTTGCCAAATTTCCCCCTTAATCTTTAAAATGTCTTATGCCGTTGATAAAAATCCTGCCGGTTGATTTGAGAAACAAGATTGCTGCTGGTGAGGTTGTTGAGCGGCCTGCAGCAGTTGTAAAAGAACTCGTCGAAAATTCGATAGACGCAAAGAGCACAGAGATAAGTGTTGAGGTCTTGCATGGCGGAAAAAGAATGATCAAGATATCTGACAATGGCACTGGCATGGACAGGGAAGATGCGCTTTTGTGTTTCGAACCTCATGCAACGAGCAAGCTCAGTACTGACGCTGGTTTATTTAATATAACAACTATGGGGTTCAGGGGAGAGGCATTGCCCTCTATCGCATCAGTATCAAAGATAAAACTAATAACAGGACTAAAGGGCGCTGATTCTGGCGTTTCAGTAGAATTAATCGGAGGGCAGGAAAAAGAGATTAAAGACGCTCCTTTTTCAGGAACTTCCGTAGAGGTCAAAGACTTATTCTTTAATACTCCTGCACGAAAAAAATTTCTTAAGACCAATAGCACTGAACTTTATCACATTATTGACATTGTCACAAAAGAAGCGCTTTCACATCCTGAAATAAGTTTTAGCTTGATTACGGACAATCACGAGACAATGATTTTGCCAAAGGCTTCTGGCTTCAGGGAAAGAATCATGCAGATTTACGGTGATGAATTTCTATCAGGCCTGATTGAGATTAATAACTCTTACAGTGATATAAAAATGGAAAGCTTCCTTTCCAATACCTCAAACTTCAGGAACAATAAGACGTATCAGTTCCTTTTTATAAACAGGCGACCTGTAAAAGATCCGTCTGTTTCCCACGCAGTTTACAGCGCATATGAAGGCATTCTTCCTAAAGACAGACACCCTGTGTTTTTCCTGTTTCTGGAGCTTGATCCTAAAAAAGTCGATTTTAACGTGCATCCGACAAAAAGAGAGGCAAGGTTCGAAGACAAAGAGGGCATCCACAGATTCCTCAGAACAAGCATACGGGACGCAATAAAAGAAGAGAGGGCAGAATACACAAGACAGTTCACTGAACTGCCGGGCGAGGTGCCTGTTCATACCAGTAATTATGAAGCAGTAATATCTCATGCTGTTTCAGAGATTTCGGAAAACACTGAGTTTGTCTATCAGCCATCTTTACCCTTCATCTATATGGGAGACACATTTATTGCAATATCAGGTAAAAGCGGGCTGGAAATCATCGATTACCATGCTGCCCATGAGAGGATACTTTATGAAAGACTTCTGAAAAAAATAAACTTGAGCTCACACCATCTGCTCTTCCCTGAACAGATAAAGCTCTCTCATAAAGAATACAGAATTATGCTTGAAAACAAAGGAATACTTCATGAATTCGGTATAGATATAGATGATTTCGGGCATGACACAATAATTGTTCGTTCACTTCCTGATGCGCTGAGCAATGCCGATACAAGGGGAATACTTTTAGACATTGCATCTGCTATTATCGAAGATATCGCTCCAAACAAATCTGTGAAAGAGGCGCTTGCAGCAAGAATCGCATGTCACAAATCAGTAAGGGGCAGAAAATTGCTCACCCAGGAAGAGTTCTCGAGACTTCTGACTGATCTTGAAAACGCAGAAAATCCTGATCAGTGCCCTCATGGAAGACCAACAAGGATTTTCTTTTCTTTAGATGATTTGAAAAAAATCTTTAAAAAGAAATAGTTGTATCAGCAATCCCCTATCAGTTATTATTCTTAAATGGACTGTAAATTGACAGAAAAAGTGAAGGCTGCAGGCTGAGCCGGAAAACTGGGTCCGTCGGACCTGGAAAAGATTTTAAGCTCTACAGTACAGCCATCAAAAAATTCTGTGCTTGTGGGACCCGGAGATGATGCAGGAGTCTATCTCCTCCCCGGAAATCATGCAATTGTAGAAACTGTTGATATAATAACACCTGTTGTAAACAACCCATTCGAATTCGGTGCGATAAGCACTGCAAACTCCTTAAGTGATGTATACGCAATGGGCGGAAAACCTCTGACTGCACTCGCATTAGTAGGATTTTCATCCTGCGATTTCGGACCAAAGGTAATTGCAGAGATACTAAAAGGCGCTGTGGATATGCTCAATAAAGCAGGGGTTTCTTTATTGGGAGGGCACAGCTTTGAGAACCCTGAAATCAGATTCGGACTTTCAGTCACAGGCATAATCAACAAGGATAAAATACTCAGGAAAAGTGGTGCAATCCCCGGCAATGTGATAATAATTACAAAGCCTTTAGGAATCGGCGTTATTACAACTGCCCTGAAAGGCAGACGGCTCAAAGATAAAGATATAAGGACTGCAGTTAAGTGGATGCTTACATTAAATGACAAAGCCTCTGAGGCGGCCTTAAAGGCAGATGCAAGCTCAGCAACTGACGTTACTGGTTTTGGGCTGCTTGGCCATGCATCTAACATGCTCGCCGGAACGGATGTGAATTTCATAATAGAACCTAAGGCAATACCTGTGATCGACAAAACAAGAGCCATGATCGCCTCAGGCATGATACCTGAGGGTGCGTATAATAATCTCAAGTTTTTCGAGGGTGAGGTTGAGTATCCCCGTGGTTTTTCAGAAGACGAGAAGCTGCTCCTGGCAGATCCTCAGACATCAGGAGGCCTGCTGATAACTCTTGCGGCAGACAGGTTGGACGTCTTCAGAAAGATGGCTGTCCCGTGCACTGTTATAGGCAGGGTGGAAAAAGGAAAAGGAAAAATCAGGGTGATTTAATCTCCAGATGCAGAAAGGTTATCTCCTTCTTGTCCTTCATGCGCATCTGCCTTATATCAGGCATCCGGAACATGATTATTTTCTCGAGGAAAACTGGCTCTACGAGTCTATCACAGAAAGCTATATCCCCCTGCTCGATATATTCGACCATCTTCTGAATAAAAAAATTGAATTCAAGATAACATTATCACTCAGCCCAACACTCGTTGAGATGTTCAATGACCCTCTTCTAAGGGAAAGATATCTGAGATACATAAACAATCTCATCTCACTTTCAGAAAAAGAGATGCATAGAACCAAGGGGGATCCTTCATTTGAAAAGCTCGCAAAGATTTATAACAGCCGTTTCAGAAAAATTAAACACCTCTATGAGGAATCTTACAAGAAAGATTTAACATCTGCCTTCAGACGATTAAAAGAGGCCGGATGCGCTGAGATTATCACCTCTGCTGCCACCCATGGTTATCTGCCTTCTCTCGTTCTGCATCCACAGGCTGTAAGGGCGCAGATAAAAGTTGCAATGGCAAACCATATAAAAAACTTCGGCAGCGCACCGGCAGGCATCTGGCTGCCTGAATGCGGTTATGCGCCTGAGATTGACCACATTATCAAAGAGGCTAATATAAAATTCTTCTTTATGGAAACTCACGGGATACTAAATGGGAGGCCCAAGCCTAAATATGATGTTTACAGGCCTGTATCATGTCCGTCAGGAGTTGTTGCCTTCGGCAGGGATATCAGTTCCTCCAAACAGGTCTGGAGTTCTGTCGAGGGTTACCCCGGAGATTTTCATTACAGGGATTTTTACAGGGACATCGGATTCGATCTGTCCCTTGATTATCTCAGACCTCATATACATCCTGATGGCATAAGGACATACACAGGGATAAAATACTACCGCATAACAGGCAAAACAGACAGCAAATTACCTTATATAAGAGAAGCTGCATTAAAGAAGGCAGAAGAACACGCTGAACATTTTATATTCAACAGAAAATGCCATATAGAGTTTTTAAGAAAAAAATCAATTGTCAATCCGGTAATAACATCACCGTATGATACAGAGTTGTTCGGTCACTGGTGGTTTGAGGGGCCGGACTGGCTCAATTTCCTTCTTGAAAAGATTGCAAAGAGACGGAACCTGTTCAAAACAATCACACCTTCAGAATATCTGCATGAGAATTCAGAATTTCAGAGCATCTCCCCATCAATGTCAAGCTGGGGAGATAAGGGCTATAATGAGGTCTGGCTGAACAGCTCGAATGCCTGGATATACAGACATGTCCACAAAATAACCGAAAGGATGATAGAGATTGCAAACAGGTTTCCCCGCGCTGAGGGACTGCTGAAAAGGACCCTGAATCAGGCAGCCAGAGAGGTGCTCATGTCACAGCACAGCGACTGGCCATTTATAATAAGAACTGGCACTGCAGCAGAATATGCTGCTAAAAGAATCTCTGAACACATAGAGCGATTTAATAAACTTTATCTCAGCGCTTTATCAGGCGATATAGATGAGAAATGGCTTCTTGAAATCGAAGAAAATGACAGGATATTCCAGGAGATGGATTACCGCGTCTATTCAGACCATGAAAGCAACTTGTCAAAGGGATAGGCTTTAAGGTATGTCAAAAACTCATCTACTGCATATGAGGCAATTGCATTTTTCTGGAAGATTAAAGAAAATTCCCTGAGCATCTTCTCATCCTTGAAGTTCAATTGTTTTAGCGTTCCGTATTTCAGCTCTTTTCTTATTGCCCAGCGTGATATAATTGCAATCCCCATACCGTTTTCGACAGAGTCTTTTATGGCCTCTGTACTGCCAAGAATCATATTTATCATCATGTCCTGCGGGATAATCTTATGCTTGGCGAAATATTTTTCTATAACCTGCCTTGTCCCTGACCCTTCTTCCCTAAATATAAAAGGCTCCTTTACTATCTCCACAATAGATACGCTTTTCTTTTTGGCCCATGGATGAAGCGGCGATACAATCAAGGTCAATTCATCTGCAATAAGTTTTTCCACCGTCATCTTCTGTCTTGCTATGTCTCCTTCAACAAGACCTATGTCAATATTGCCTGCATTTAAAAGTTCCACCACCCTTTTTGTATTGCCGGCAAGCATATGTACCTTTATCTTAGGATGTGCCTTTCTGAAATCTGCAATAACGCCGGGAAGGAGATAATTTGCTATTGTGGTGCTTGCCCCGATGCTTATGCTGCCTTTTACAAGGCCTGTCATTTCGCCGATGCTTTTTTCTGCAGCAGCATAAAGGTTCAGTATCTCTTTTGCATATTTATAGAGCGTCTCCCCTGCAGGTGTGAGCGTTACGGTACTGCTAGTCCTGTCAAATAATTTCGTCTCATACGTCTCCTCTAATGCCTGTATGAGAAGGCTGACTGCAGGCTGGGTGAGATGTATTATCTCAGATGCCTTGGAAAAGCTCTTCGTCTCTGCAACTGTGCAGAAGACTTTCAGTTTATGGTCTTCCATTCCCATAATATTTTCTAATTATAGAATAAGATAAAAAAATAATTCAACATGCTGCCTTAACTGCCTTCTTTGCGAGGGCATCCGCCTTTTTGTTCTGCTCTCTCGGTATATGTTGAATGTTGTATCCCTTAAAGGATTTAAGGAGGGAAATCACATGCTGATAAAGCTCCTTCAATTTTTCATTTTTTACCTTATAACTTCCCTTTATCTGCCTTACAAGGAGCTCAGAATCAAGAAATATCTGTAATCTGTCTACCTTCAAAGACCTTGCCTTAGACAGTCCTCTGATAAGTGCTGTGTATTCTGCAATGTTATTGGTAGCTATTCCGATAGGCTCTGATATTTCATAGGTGCTGTCTTTAAAAGTGAGAACTACCCCAATGCCAGACTCACCGGGATTCCCGCTTGATGCTCCATCGCAGTAAAGTAATGCGCTATTCGAAGAATCAGCATCTTCTTCAGTCATTCTTCTCTACCCAGTACAGAATCCTCCTGCATTGTGGACACCGGATGACCTCGGAGTCTTTGTCCTTTTTTATCTCGACAAACATCTGGGGCGGTATATTCATATTACATCCCTGGCATATCTCATCCCTTGCCTCTATCACTGCAATGCCCCTTCCTGCCTTGAATATTGTCATGTACTCGTTATATATGTCAGTATCGATTGTCTTTGTGAGATCAGCCCGTTTTGACTTATGCAGAGATAAATCTTTTTCTGCTTCAGCTATCTCTTTCTCAACCTCTTTCTTAAATGCTTCTACCTTATCTTTTTCAGCCTTCACCTTAAGGTCTGCTGCCTTCATGTCCTTATTGGCTGCCTCTACCGCTTCCATCAGAGAGATTATTTCATCCTCCATTGCATAACGCTCCTTATCGAATGTCTCTATCTCCTTTAGGTGAGCCTGATATTCCTTATTGTTTTTTATTTCAGATGAACGAATTTTGATTTTATCTATTTTCCCATTTATATCTTCAACTGCCCTCTCTTTCTCCTTTTTCTTCTTTTCAAGCTGTTCGCATTTCTGCCTCTCCTTGTCATAAAGCAGCTGGACATCTTTTAATGACTGTTCTGCTGCAAGGAGTTTGGTAGGCAATAAGTCTATAATCGCCTTTTTCTTGATGATAACAGAGTCTATTTCCTGAAGCTGGACAAGTAGTTTTATATCTTCCTGCACACTCTCTGCCTTTCTACATCATTAAAATCTTAGCTTTCCTTATCGCGATTCTGTGCGATGCTGACTCCACCATGCAAAATCATTTGGTGGGCCCACCAGGACTCGAACCTGGGACCAACCGGTTATGAGCCGGTAGCTCTACCAACTGAGCTATGGGCCCTCTCTGAAGAAAATATCTTTTATTCCAAGTTTTTAATTTTATATGTTTAATTAAAATCGGTCAAGTGCCCTTAATAAATGTTCTCAGCCACTTGGTCCTCATCGGGTGTCTAAGTTTCCTGATTGCGCCAACTTCTATCTGCCTTATCCTTTCCCTCGTAACCTCAAATGCCTTTCCTACTTCCTCCAGAGTCTGGGGCAAATCTTCACCGATACCGAACCTTCTCCTCAATATCTTCTCCTCCTTCGGACTGAGAGTACACAGCGCTTTATCTATTTGCTTTTTAAGATCGTCTTTTATTGCAGAATCAAGCGGAGAGAGAATGGTTCTGTCTTCGATGAAATCACTCAGGTGGCTGTCTTCTTCGTTACCTATTGGAGTTTCGAGCGATATGGGGTCTTTCGATATCTTAAGTATGTTCTTAACCTTTTCAGCTGAAAGCCCTACCTTATAGGCTATCTCTTCAGGGACAGGTTCCCTTCCCAGTTCCTGCACCAGTTCTCTCGTAGTCTTTGTTATGCGGTTAATAGTCTCTACCATATGGACAGGTATCCTTATTGTGCGGGATTGGTCTGCAATTGCCCTCATAATCGCCTGCCTTATCCACCATGTTGCATATGTGCTGAATTTGTAGCCTCTTTCATATTCGAACTTATCGCATGCCCTCATCAGACCTATATTGCCTTCCTGTATAAGGTCAGAAAAGCTTAGGCCTCTGCCCATATATTTCTTCGCTATGCTTATAACAAGTCTCAGATTCGCCTCAATGAGCGCCCTTTTTGCTTCAAGGATGTTTAGTTCTCCCTCTATCAGAAGCTTAAGTATCCTTTTCATTTCTTCAGCCTTGATGCCAACTTCCTTCTCCTTTTTAGTCATCTCTTCCTTGCACTTTTTATATGCATTCAGGATTTCGAGCATTTCATTTTTTATATTGCCACTTTTGGCTCCCCTTCTTTTTATCCCTTGGATATCTATTTTATTCTGAATTAATTTTTTCCTGAGAGCTGACATCCGGTTGTCAATTTCAGCGAGATCTGACAGTGTCTTCTTAACATCTTCCGAGAATGCCATCACAGCGTCATCCCTCAGCCTCAGTTCGTTGATCTTACTTAGTATCTGAAGCATAATATTATCCGACATGCGCGATATTTTCTGGTTCGAAGAAGAAACTTTACCCTCAAGTTTTTTCAGATATATTTTCCTTTTTTCGGCAAGTTTCTTTATCTGGGTTGTTATATTAAAAAACTTCTTGCCTTCGATCAGTATATCTTCGTCCAATGTCTCTTCACCATTCTGTATAATCTCCGAGAGTGGCGCCTCTCCATTCCCTATAAGTTCTCCGAGTTCGATAAGTTTTTCAAGTGTAAATGGCAGTGAGAATATTATCTCTGCAACTTTTTTTCTGCCCTGTTGTATCCTCTGGGCTATCTCCACCTCGCCTTCCTTTGTAAGCAAAGGGACATTGCTCATCTCCTTTAAATAAATCTTCAGGGGATCATATTCAAGGTCTTCAAATATAGAGCCTTTACCTGCCTCATCAACCACTTCTTCTTCTAAAGCCTCTTTCAGAAAAGCAAAGCCTTCTTTTTCTTCGTCTCCTTCAAAGTACTCACGGTGTTCGATCATCTTTCCCCCTACCTATTTTTTGTTTTTCCGCCAAGAGAGTGCTTAGAAGTTTGAGGTTGCCAGCGCTTTTGGCCTCCCCTATTTTTGCATCGATCTCATGATATGCCATCTTCCTGAGACAATCCCTGATATTTTTATCAACTTTCTCCACATCGAATCCAGGATGAAGCGAGAGTTTCGCGACCAGCGACTTTTCCTCATCTGACAATACGCTGAGCATATTATTTATATTCAACTTATCTGCCAAAGGCCTGATTTCATCAAATATCTTCCTTACAGCAGGATTATGCAGATTTTCTACTCTGAGATTATCAAAGACATAGGAGGCCTTGTCAGGGAATGAAACTATCGCGCTTAAAAGCAGCACATCCTCATTATAGGGCAGGCTGGCATGTTTTGAAGTATTTTGTAAAGATTTCTCTTGAACTGTTTTTTCCTCTTTTTTTGCCTCTCTCCTTATAATAGATTCTTTTATCCCTGACTTCTGGGCAAGCTCCTTAAAAAGCTCTTCTCTCAGAATTAAATCTTTTGCATTATCTATTATCCCAATCGCTGTCCTTATATTATCCACCTTATCACTGCTCAGGCCAAGGATAAAATCTATCATTGATTTAGCCTTCGGCAAACGCAGCCTGAATGCATCGCTTCCGTGTTTCCTGAGAAAGCTGTCAGGGTCATCCTGCTCAGGCAATATCAAAACCTTACTTCTAAATCCGTATTCGTAAAGAAGAACAAGCGACCTCTTGGCAGCAGCAATGCCTGCATCATCTCCGTCAAAGAGTAACAGCACCTTTTTGGTGAATCTACCGAGTTTATTAAGGTGACCGGGTGTAAGGGCGGTTCCAAGAGGAGCAACCACATTCGTAAAGCCGTGCTGATAACACATTATAACATCCATATATCCTTCAACAACCATAGCATAATCTTTTTTTCTTATCTCATCTTTTGCAATATGAAGGCCATAGAGGGTTTCGCCTTTCTTAAACAATAGCGTCTCAGGAGAATTCAGATACTTTGGCATAGAATCATCCATAGCCCTGCCGCCAAAGGCAACTGCATCTCCATGAATATTGAATATCGGGAAGATAATTCTACTTCTGAAGATATCATAAGGCCTGTCCTCCCCGCTTGCAACAAGTCCTGCCTGCAATATCATAGAATCTTCATATCCTTTGGACTTCAGATGCTCATATAAATTCCGCCATTCTTTTGGAGCATATCCCAGTGAAAAAGCCTCTACAGTCTCCTGCTTTAAGCCCCTCTTGACAAGATATGAACGGGCTTCCTTTGATCCCTTAAGGTTTTCTCTAAAAAGACTTAGGGCTTCATTCTGAAGAGCAGAAAGTTTTTCTTTCTTCTCAGCCAGATCGCTGTCAAACTTGTAACCCGAAAGTTTTATGCCTGCCTTTTTTGCAAGAAGCTTAACTGTTTCCTGAAAAGTCATATTCTCATATTTCATGACAAATCCAAGGATATCACCGCCAGCCCCGCACCCAAAACAATGGAATATCTGTTTGCTCGGACTTACCATAAATGATGGTGTCTTTTCTACATGGAAAGGACAGTTCGCTCTGTAGTTCTGGCCTGCTTTTTTGAGTTCTACATAGTCTGATATGAGGTCGATTATATCAAGACGTGATTTTATATCTTCAAGAAGTGTGTCAGTTTTCATACATTTTATAGTGGACGCAAAAAATAAGTTGACATGATTGTCATTCCCGCTTGTCGGAAATCTTTCTTTAAGAACGATGCTGGACAAGCCAGCATGACAACTAATTTAAGTCTTTTACTATAATAACAATCCAGATGTTGCGAGAAAATTTATTTAACCCTGCTTACCCTTTTAAACCCAGAGCATTCAATTATCTCTACGGTTTTCCCCCTGCACAGTTCATCAAAAAGCAGATTCAGACCCAGGTTATCACTTGAGATATGACCTGCAATCACAACATTGAGATGACTCTTTTCCGCCTCTTTTCTGTGATCTTCACTCAAGTGCATTCCCACTATTGTATTGACCCCGCTCGCTGTCAGACTCTCAAATATCTCCTTTGAGCCTTCTGTGCCTCCTGTCATATCAACAAATATCTTCCCGGCCTTTCTGTCTTTTGAACCGATAAGTATCTTTGGACCTACTCCATTAAAACCCGCTGCCTTATATTCGGGGATACTTTTCAAGATCTCGAGAACATCTGAGAGCTTATAGGGCTTATTTTCATCAAAAAGCCTCTGGAGATATGTTGCGACCATATTATCAGCAGGCGTATGGAGACATAGAAACGGGATTCCAATCAGCCGTGCTGCATCAACCGCCCTTGTGTGGTTTACAGGCATCAATTTCCTCTCGACCTCTTTAATCCTGCCTTCCATCAGATCTTCTGCAATGTTTATGGGAACACCGAATTTCTGAAGTATGTCTGACTGCATCCGCATAACAGAATAGAGGTTTGCATATGCCCTTCCTTCAGGATGGTGGGAGATAAGAAGGTCAATCCTCTTTCCCTTTGCCCTCAGGTTATCAGCGAGAAGCATCTCTCCAACCTCTATGTCTATGCCTGCAAGCACAGACTGTATCTCTTCAGCTCCCGTACCATTCAGTATTCGCGAATCAGAATATGGATTTTTCAGTGTCTCATCATCAAAAAATTCTTTCTCATCGTCTTTGAGTTTTTCAAAGTCTTTTTTCCTCGATTCCAGTTCCTTTAAGACGGCATCTTTACCTCGAGGGTCATTTCCAATTCCGATGGCTATTGCCATATTGTAGAGTTCATTAAGAGTCATTTTTTAGTCCTTTTTGAAGCAAATTATTAGTTTATTTTATTTTTTAGTTAGTTATTTGTCAATCGCTTAATATGCAGGCCTGCCTAAAAAAAAACACAAAAACTGAGAGGCTTTCATATATACTTTTATTAATGCACTTTGTAATACTCGGTACAGCAGGACATATAGACCATGGGAAAAGCGCCCTTGTTAATGCCCTTACAGGTATTGACCCTGACAGGCTCAAAGAAGAAAAAGAGCGGGGGATTACTATTGACCTTGGTTTTGCTGATTTAACGTATCCTGACGGCCTGACAGTCGGCATAATTGATGTGCCCGGACATGAGAGGCTTGTAAGAAATATGCTGGCCGGCGCAGGCGGAATCGATATAGTTGTGCTTGTCATTGCAGCTGATGAAGGGATAATGCCTCAGAGCAAAGAGCATCTGGCAATATGCAATTTATTAAAAATAAAATCCGGGCTTATTGTCATTACAAAGATAGACCTCGCTGAAGCAGACGGGGTTAAACTTGTTGCAGAAGAGATCCGGAATTTTGTGAAAGGCACTTTTCTTGAAAATTCAGAGATAATACCTGTCTCATCAAAGACCGGTGAAAACATCGATCTACTTAAGGAAAAAATCAGGGAAGTTGCTTTAAAAATCAGGCCCAAACTTACAAAAGGACTATTCAGGCTGCCGATAGACAGGGTATTCACACTGAAAGGATTCGGCACTGTTGTTACAGGCACAGCCCTCTCAGGAAGCATATCAGTAGATGATGCTGTAGATATACTTCCAACAGATATAAAGAGCAAGGTGCGGGGGCTTCACAGCCACGGCAAATCAATAAAGACTGCATATGCAGGCCAGAGAGTTGCCATCAATCTTACAGGCGTTGAAAAAGAAAGCCTGAGCAGGGGAGATGTTGTAGTTGTCCCGAACAGATTTGTTCCGACAAAGACTGTAGATGCAAATATTGAGCTGCTTAAAAATGCCCCTGTTTTAAAAAATAAAAGCCTTGTCCATTTTCACTCAGGAACAGTAGAGGTTATAGCAAGGATAATAATGTATGACAGGGAAGAGCTAAAATCAGGCGAAGGATGCTACTGCCAGTTCCGGCTCCAGGAGCCTGTCATTGTAATGTCAGGCGACAGATACATAATTAGAAGATTTTCTCCTGTCGAGACAATAGGCGGCGGTGAACTGCTCGATGTATACCCCACAAAGAGAAAAAAGAGCGAGGGGACCGATGACCTCGTAACATTTGAAAAAGGCACGTTCGATGAAAAAATAGCGATGAAGATTAGGAAAGCCGGAGCATACGGGATACCTGCATTGCTCATTGAAGGTTGGATAAATTCAGACATCCCTGTAATAAAAGAGTCCATCAAAAAATTGAAGGAAACCGGCATAATTGTACAATTTGAGGATATTCTTTTTCACAGCCTTCCTCTGAATTCTATAAAAGAGGAGGCAAAAAAGATCATCAGTGAATTTCATAAAAAAAATCCCCTGAAAACAGGGACGCCTAAAGAAGAACTGCGGACGCATTTCAAGGTTGAGCAGAGAATATTTGATGCAATAATAAATTCAATGCGTGATATTGTGATTGATAAAGATATCATACGTTTATCAGAATTCAGGGTTTCCCTGTCAGAGTCGGATGAAGGAATAAAAGCAAAAATACTCAATACCCTTGACCAGAGCGGCTTTCAGCCTCCACTCAAGGATGAGTTATCCAAGAATCTCGCCATACCGCCCAAGCAACTTGATGACCTGTTGAAACTTATGGCAAAGGAAGGAACGCTTGTAAGGATAAACGACTCCATGTATATTACAGCCTTCTCCCATAAAAAAATGGTGGATTCGCTGAAAAACTTTTTCAAAAAGAAACCTGAAATGACAGTCGCTGAGTTCAGGGATATACTTGGAACGTCAAGAAAATACGCACTACCGTTTCTCGAATACCTTGACGTTGCAAGAATTACAATGAGGGTCGGGGATTCAAGGAAGTTATTATTGAAAACTTAAGGCAAATCGAATAGGGCTTGCTATGATTATAGGAGTTTCCAGAGAGATCAAGAAAGAAGAATACCGTGTTGCCATTACTCCATCTGTTGTTAGAGAACTGAGGGCAACAGGACATACAATACTTGTAGAAACCAGCGCGGGCGAAGGGAGCGGCTTTTCTGATAATGAATATCTTGAAGCTGATGCAGATATAGTTGACAGAAGTACACTTTTCAATAAGGCAGACCTTATCATAAAGGTAAAAGAGCCGCTCACGCCTGAATATGAACTTCTCAGAGAAGGACAGGTGATATTCACATACCTTCATCTTGCCTCTAACCGCGAACTGACAGAACTGCTGCTTAAGAAAAAGATAACCAGCCTCGCATATGAGACACTTCAAAAAGATGGCTCTCTCCCATTACTTTCACCGATGAGTGAGATTGCGGGAAAGATGGCGCCTCTTATGGGCGCATTTTTTCTCCAGAAGATTTATAACGGCGAGGGAATACTTGTCACAGGTGCAATAGGTGTGAAACCAGCAAAGGCACTGATACTCGGCGCTGGAATCGTTGGAACAAATGCAGCACATGTCTGTACTGGGCTTGGTATAGACACCACTGTTATGAACAGAGGCATTGACAGGTTACAGAAACTTGATGAGCTGTTTACGGGGAGGATAAAGACCCTGCCATTAACAGAGCACAATATTCGGGAGGAGATTAAGGATTCTGACATCATTATTGGAGCGATTCTCGTTCCTGGAGGAAAGACCCCTGTTCTCATCACAAGAGATATGCTTACGACTATGAAGAAAGGAGCTGTAATCATAGATGTTTCTGTTGATCAGGGAGGGTGTGTTGAAACATCGAGACCAACGACCCATGATAATCCCATATATGAAGTTGATGGCATAATCCATTACACCGTTGCCAATATGCCTGGCGCTTATCCGAGGACATCAACGCTCGCACTTACAAATGCAACATTGCCGTACATAAAAATATTGGCTGAACATGGAATTGAAAAAGCTATCAGGGAATTTCTTGAAATCAGAAGCGCCCTGAATACGTATAAAGGTGAAATTACGCATAAGACGCTTGCAGAATCCTTGGAAATTCCTTTTAAAGAAATATAATAAAATTGATGCATCGAAGACTTAGTGCTTAAAGGAGGAAGACATGCCAACTATTGATAAGCATGCAAAAATAAGTCTCGAAAGAACAGGAAAGGATTATCAGAGCATACATGAATGGATTGACGATCCAGAAAAAAAAGCCGAGAGGCATGACATCACAAAGATTTACGAGTACGGCAAAATAATAGAAAAGGAGTACGGCAAGGAAGGGCTTGAAGAATACATTCGGCATCTCCATGACGATGTGAAGGCAAAGTTCGAGCACATTCAACACGACCTTGAAAAAGCCATTGCTGAGACACTTGCATATTTTGGAGTTAAGTAGGAAGAAGGATAAAATGAACTATAAAATAAAGGCTTCAGACATTGAAGTGCTGAGGAAAGCAGGAGTTTCTGAGGATGACATAAGGCATTGTATCAAAGTAGCAGAAAAGGCATTGGAGATTGCTCAACAGACAGGAGCAAAACTCAATATGGAACTTATTGGCAAGGGTGCGCTATTCCATGATCTTGGCAAGGCGAGAACCCATGAGATAGAGCATGGCAAGATCGGCGCTGAGATAGGAAGGAACTTAGGATTATCAAAAGAGATCACAGATATCATGGAGAAACACATCAGGGGCGGGCTTACTGAGGAAGAGGCAAAGGAACTTAATTTGCCTGTCAGAGATTATGCATTAAAAAGACTTGAAGAGAAGATTGTCATTTATGCCGACAGACTCGTTGATATCATTATGGATGGAATTGTTCAGATTACATCAGAGAGAGAGGCAGAGGAACGATTTGAAGAGATACTGAGAAAATATCCAAAATATGGAAAGAATGAAAAGACCCTGAAGCGGTATTTAGGCTATCACAGAGAAATACAGGGTCTCATGAAAAAATGAGGCCGAGTCCATTCGTCCTGCTCTGCAGCACAGGACTTTTTGCAATATTCAGTTCTACGATCTCAAAAAGCCCTGTGCTTCCCTTATTTGCTGCACACCTTGGCGCAGACCCCTCAGGTGTGGGAATCGTTGCCGCAGTATCAGCATTTACAGGCATCATAGCAAGCATACCTGCAGGCATCCTATCGGACAGATTTGGAAGAAAAAAGATGCTGATGTTTTCTGTGTTGGTATTTTCGACCGCACCGTTTCTGTATCTTATGGTTGAACATATCTGGCAGCTCGCAATAATCAGGTTTTATCATGGCCTTGCCACCGCTATATTTATCCCTGTTGCAATGGCAATGGTATCAGACATTTTTCATAAAGAAAGAGGGGAAAAGATAGGATGGTTTTCAACATCAACACTAATTGGCAGATTCATGGCGCCGATTATTGGAGGCAGCATTATTGGGGTCTTGGTATTCAATCCCGGATTAAGCTATAAGATTGTTTATCTTGTATGCGGTATTACAGGTATAATCGCATTGATAATTTCCTTTAAACTGCCGGACATCAATCAAAAGCCAAAGGGAACACAGAAATTAAGGGATTCTTTCCACAGTTTCAGGGAAGTAATGCTCAACAAGAGAATACTTTCAGCAAGCTCTCTAGAAGCAGCAATACTCTTTGCCTATGGGACATTTGAGACGTTCCTGCCCCTTTACTCTATCAAGGTCGGACTGAGTGCCTATGAGGTTGGAATATTTCTTTCTTCACAGGTTATTACTCTTGCGCTGACAAGACCGATGATGGGAAGGTTTTCTGACAGACATGGAAGAAGATCTCAGATATTTGTTGGTGCGATTATAGGAGCAATATGCATAGGGAGCTTTTCTTTACTCAAATCATTCTTCCCACTTCTTTTTTTAAGCATATTATTTGGATTAAGCTTTTCAATTGTAACATCTGCCACATCTGCATTTATTGCAGACTTGAGCAGGTCTGAGACTCATGGCTCTGCGATGGGCATACTCGGTTCGATCATGGACATCGGTCATACAACAGGACCTCTGATATCAGGAATCGTAGCTTCATATTTTGGTTTTGAAAAAGCATTCTTAGGGGCATCCTTAGTCCTTTTAGCTGTAGCTTTTGTTTTCTGGTCAGGTGTGATTAATCGTAGTCCCAATTAAGATTTTCTTTTAAAATCGTTTTTATTCCAGACAAAGTGTCTTTTTCAATTTTGTTTTTATTTCAGCAAATACATTCAACGACAAAGCCCCTAATGATTTTCTGATAACCGAATTGTGAACTACCGCTATCTTCTCAGTCTTTATAATAGATTTCTTTTTTAGCCCTGTTTTTGTAAAGTAATCATCAGTTTCATCAACAATAAACCATGATTCCTGAATTTTCTCCGGTATTTTTGAAAATATTCCGAGGATTATAACATCTTCTCCCTTTGCAGCTATAACAACGGCTGGTCTTACCTTAGAAGATATAAGGTCTGTGAAAGGGAAGTTAACAAGGACAACATCACCTGGCTTATACATCACTGTAAATGTCTTCTTCCTTGTCTTCCCATTCAGGGAATGAGGTCTGGGCAACGCTCATCATCATGTGAGTCTCAAGATATTCGTGAATCTCATGATCTAGCTTGACGACCTGTTCCGGAGAAAGTTGCGGAAGAAGCTTCTTTATTTCCTCGACTGTTACATCAATAGTTACTTTCGGCATAATCAGCCTCCTTTATGCCCTTATTTTACCTGAATCTCCGGCTAAAATCATTCTGCCCCTCATTGTTTTGCTCTTCTCAAGTGTCACCCCTCTTACATTAAGAGGGGATGGGGGAGTTATCTTCTTAGCTATTTGGGTTAAAACACTCTCTGTATCATGAAGCATCTCGTGATTCCAAAACCGCATCACATCGATTCCTTGTGATTTAAGATACGCTGAGCGGGCTGTATCATACTCTTGATTGTTATCCTGCGCATGCTGGCCGCCGTCCAATTCTATAGCAAGTTTCAACTTCGGACAGTAAAAGTCCAGGATATAAGGTCCTGCGCTATATTGACGAACGAATCTCATTCCACAAAAACGCCTGTTTCGTATATGCGACCAGAAAACTTTTTCCGCTTCCGTCTGATTCCGCCTCAGTTCCCGTCTCCGGTGTTTCAGTAATGGATCATTCCGTATATATTTCATAACACCCCCTCGCCCCCTCTTAACTTAAGAGGGGGCAATTTCTTCCCCCTTAGAGTAAGGGGAGAATGAGGGGGTTATCTCTCTTACTCTGATAACCTTTTTCCCTCAATCATCTTCCTCTCCTCTTCTGTTATCCCATACAGCCCATAAACAATCTCCTCTATCTTCTCATCCGTCACAGCAATCTCGTGTTCGAATTTTTCTCGCTCGGCGGATGGGTGGGTAATGCCTATTTTTTAGCTCTCCTGAGAGACTGCTTTTTCTAATGTGATAATAAGAGGAGGAAGGTCGTCTGTAATGGTATCCCATACTCTATCAAGATCAATATCAAAATAGACGTGGATAAGGCGGTTCCTCATGGCAATAATATTTGCCCATGGAATTTCTTTATGCCTTTCACGGAATTCCTTTGAAATAGTAGATGCAGCTTCTCCAATAATCTCGATTGACTTTACAATGGAAAGCGCAAGCATACGGTCAGATAGAAGATCTTTTCTGGTTTTATTCTTGGCAAAAGAGAGGGCTTCTTTTGCTGCATCAATCATATGCTGCAAGCGGATAAAGTCATCTTTCGGCATACTGAACCTCAGCCGATGAAAGCACCTCTTCACGAAAATAGCGGCTTAAGTCAGCAGGGGTTCTCAAGTCCACTTTTCTTCCTATGGTTTCAGATAACTCAAGTTCCATACCTGCCAGTCGCAACAAACCCACAACCTGTCCGGGTTCGAATTCCACAAGCACATCCACATCGCTGTCTTGTGTGAAATGTTCGCTGATAACTGAACCAAAGAAGGAAAGTTTTCGAATATGATGCTTTCTACAGAATTCTGCTATTCTTTCACGAGGTATTTCTATCTTTGCCTTACTGCCCATTATTATCTCCTCTATGACCTTATTTTACCTTGAATCCTTCCCTAAAATCATCCGATGTCAATTATCTTTTCTTGCCCCTTAAGGTAAGGGGGATTGAAGGGGTTATCTTCTCCTCAATCATCTTCCTATCGCCTCCATCAAAAACCTCTCAGAACGATTTTGAAAAAGCAAAATTAAAGACCGGAACCTTAAGCCTTATTTATTATTGTCAATCTTTTTTCCAAGATAGCCGCTTTCCTGATTAGTTTTCCATGTATCATATCTATGCGGCTGGTAATTCTTGGCAGCAAGCTCGATGATTTCTTCAACTTTTTTTAACAATGGTCTCTGCCAATTGCCACCAATAATTTCTTTATCCAAATTTCCAATAACAGCGTCAACCAGAAGTTCAGCTAACGCGGGCTTATCAAGGCTGTGTGCTGTCTTTTCTTCATAAAGAGTTGAGATTGTAGCACCTTTTTGTTTGCCAAAATCTTTTCTGAGCGCTGCTATTTCGTCTTGGGAAAAGGAATGCCTTTGCGAGAGCGAAGAAAGAGCGTTTGCAATCTCTCCATCAGAGAAATTATCAAATTCAAAACATTTATTCCAGATAAAAATATAATCCTCATTTGTTATATATCTATTTGATTCAGCATACCTCGATTTTTTCTTTATTAGCTTACTCCTAAATGGGATAGCATTGTTTTCATTATCCAAGATTAAATAAACAATTGTCTGCAAATTGTGATAATGGTCAATAAATCGTTCAATTTTTCAGCCTGTAAAATTCCCGATGCCCTCTAACATCTCAATTCTTATGCCGATTGTATCGAATGAGTATCCCATTTCCATGGCTAACTTTGGTATTTGCTCATACTCGGATCTACCTTCTACAATGA
The DNA here is from genome assembly GCA_016208915.1 of Nitrospirota bacterium. GTDB lineage: Bacteria > Nitrospirota > Thermodesulfovibrionia > Thermodesulfovibrionales > UBA1546 > JACQXE01. Next base: position 31,066 of record JACQXE010000031.1, read on the forward strand.
TGATAAGTTTTGGTCTTGGGTTCAGATGAAATGCGTTCGTTAGGTACTCCAAAAAAAACCATATTTGAGTCAGGCACTCCCTTACCGTATACCCTTTCTTTCCAACCGCGTTCAGCACCAAAATCTTCTGGCAGTTTCTGACCTGTCAAATCCTTATAAAATAACCTTAACATCATTTCCATAGAGTAAAAAGTTTGAGATAGTAATGCGTCTCCTTTTAGGCGTTTTTTCTTTTCCAACGAAACAAATTGTACCAAGTCATACCAGTTCTCTATAGGATCACAGTGACGCGCTGATAGCGACATTGCTTCTTGATATTTTCTAATTCTATCCTCATTTCCCCGCATTTTCGATAACTCAGATTTAGCGTTCCACTTTTTACAGTAAGCTCGCCAACTCCAATCATGATAGTATGAAGGATAAGAAACATTGATTGTTCTTCTATCAGCTTGAGTTTTTGGAAAATAACGGTTTGAGATTATCTGGCACACATTGGCTATCTCATCTGATATATTGTCTTTCCCCTTATCAATGGTCTTATTCGATGGTATTTGCCAAAAGGTACTGATTTCAGTAAGATTTCAGATGAGCAAGTTGCTCACATAGAATCTTTGATTAATAATCGCCCCAGAAAATGTCTGGGATTTAAAACACCACTTGAAGTCGCTTCTTCTTGTGTTGCACTTCGAGGTTGAATGTGGGTGATGAAAAAAAACTTGGGCTCAGGATATTACAGTATTATCCGGAACACCTTGACTACACAGTGATGCCGATGCTCGAGAAAATGCTCATGCAATCCACAGGATGGGATTTTGTTGATGATATTTCGATTCATCTTGTGGAAACTGTGTTGGAGAAAGAGAAAAGAACATATCAATATCTGAAGAGATGGAGCAGGTCAGATAATTTCTGGATGAAAAGGGCATCTTTGATCTCCCAGATCCTCCTTTTTAGAAATGGCAAGGGTGATAAGAAACTTTTCTTTAAATTTGCCGAGAAGATGGTAGGAGAAAAAGAGTTTTTCATCAGAAAGGCAATCGGTTGGGGGCTGAGGGAGATGTCAAAGGCTGACACTGAGAGTGTTTTTGATTTTCTGATAAGAATAAAAGATAAGGCATCCGGTCTTACATTGCGAGAGGGTTCAAAAAGACTTCCTGAGAAGATGAAGAAAATGGTTTTAGAGAAACATTAATGAAAGTTTTTTGGCAATAGGTCCCACTACTCCATAATAACGTAGCTTTTTATCTATAAAGCAAGCCCCACAATTTTTTCGGGAACAAATCACCACCTTCGGTTGTCTAAAAAGGCAAAAGATCAATAAAAGGAGGAATGGAATATGCGCTGCGTAATAGTCATAGTACTTACAGCAGTCTTTATGCTGTCTTCAGCACCGGCTTTTTCCCATTGGGGAGGCAGAGTACGTATTGAGGTTATCTCTGATAGGGGAAATGAGTTTTTGACTTTGCCTTTCAAAGAGTTCCAGACAGGAGGCACGCACGTAATCAAAAGGTATCTGGAGGCAAAAAAAGGAGAAAATTACAGCATCGTCATAAGGAACAACATGTCAGAGCGGATCGGTGTCGCTATTGCCGTTGATGGAAGGAACATCATCACTGGCAAAAAATCATATCTCAAGAATAATGAGATGATGTATATCGTGGAACCCTATGGATATACGAAGCTTGAAGGATGGAGGACTGATGATAACACGGTACACCGTTTTTATTTCACAGATGTGCAGGATTCCTATGCTGTAAGGACATTTAGCGACACATCAGCAATGGGCGTTATTGCAATTGCAGTGTTCAGAGAAAAAGACAGGCCGAAGATTCTACATGAAGAACAGATACAGAAGGAAAAGGCTCCGACAGCTCCGCAAGGCTCAGCAAAGGGTGAATTAAAGAGGTATGAGAATGATGCCGCAGGCACTGGTTTTGGTAATGAGACATATTCCCCTGTCATTAAGGTTGAGTTTGAGCCAGAGGTATTTCCCTTTGAAAAGATATTGGTAAAGTATGAATGGCATGAGGTTTTATGTAAGAAAGGCATCTTAAAATGCTGGACTGAAGAGAGAAACAGGCTCTGGGATGAGAGTGAATATGCACCCTATCCGCCTGGGTATATTTATCGATGAATCGCCGGCCTATGGTATTCCCGAAGATCCGGTAACAGTATCTGCCCATTGCTGTCTGGGCCCATACTGGTTTAGAAGGCTGAACAAAAACGAGTTCATAGCATATCAGGCTTCAGAGAGAGGCGGGGTTCTAACCGTTCGGGTTAAAGGAAACCGGGTCTGCATAGGCGGAAAGGCCATTACGGTTTCCCATGCAGAATTAAAATAATCAATAAATTACTGGTCTAATCTTAGCTAAATAATTTATTGACAGGGATTTATTGTGATATAATCTTACTATAAGGAAGGGATCCTTATGGATTTTTCAGAAACTATAAACAGCATCGTTTCTTTCTATGGGAACAATCCGATTATTGCCATTTTTATTGCCTTAGTGCTCATCTTTTTGATCTGGCGAAAGCCCAAATTTTTCTTCAGTGTTTTGTTTATCGCCCTCTTGTTCCTTGGAATAATTCATCTGATTATCAGTACGGCAGGTTCAGGAAAAGCACAGAAGGAAAACCTGTTACAAAAAGAGGAAAAACAAATAGAACGCACCCAATAGTTTTTTCCATACAGAAAGGCAGATTTGTGAAAGAGCCTCTGCAATTCTTCTCACATCTTTTAATGCTTTTCTGAATTCAGGGTCATCGGGGTCTGGATTCTTGTGATCTTCTGGAAAAGTACCATGCAGATTTATTTGAAACTGGATACCTATTGATTTGGTTACCCTTTAGTCCTTTGTTCTTTTGCACTTCTGACTTCTGCGCTATTGCGTTGCTGCTGATGTAATGTGGGGTATCCCTAGTTTATTTAATTAAACTGTCCCCGATTCCTTTTTTTGACAGGCCGCTGCTTTTACCTCCAAAAATAAAAATCCCCCTGCAGAAGCAAGGGGGATTTTGTCGGTCAATTACAGTTTAACTACATTGATCGCCTTGGGGCCTTTCGGGCCTTTTTCAGTATCAAAGCTGACCTTGTCACCCTCTGCAAGGCTCTTAAAGCCGTTGCCCTGGATGGAAGTATGGTGGACAAATACATCACCTTCGTCTTCGCTTGTGATAAAGCCAAAACCTTTGCTGTCGTTAAACCACTTTACTGTTCCATTAGCCATTTCTTTTACCTCCTTTTCTGTAAACTCAAATCCTAGAAGGTCTCAATAAAAAAAGGCCACAAAGTCAAAAGTCTTTGTGGCCTCATCAACTGCAAAAACTTCTAAAATTCTATGTTTAGAGTATCATGTCCTCGAACAGTTAGTCAAGATAATAATAACCGCGTTATCGGGTGATCAGTTGCACTCAAAAGACCACATAGTTCTTCACCTTTGCGAGCCTCTTGCCCCTTATACCCAGATCTTCGAGGCAGGTGATTTTTCTCTCATGTCGCACTTTGAGCATAATGCCAACAGTATGAGGTCCCAGTCCCGGAACCCTCAGTAATGTCTCTCTGTCTGCCCTGTTGATACTTACGGGATAAAACTCAGGATGGTTTTCTGCCCAGATTTCTTTTGGATCCTTATCCAGTTTTAAATTACCCTGCTCGTTAAAGAGAATGTCCTGTTTATGAAAGCCGTATCTGCGGATGAGAAAATCAGCCTGATACAGACGGTGTTCCCGCATAAAAAATTTTTCAGGGCTTGCGAGAAACTGTCTTTCTCCGGGTATCTCAGGGCTTCCCAAACCTTTTTGGTAGGCAGAAAAGTATACCCTCTTAAAATTCAGACGTTTATACAGGCCGAAGGTGTAATCTACAATCTCAGAATCTGTTTCATCAGATGCGCCGACAATGAATTGTGTGGTGCATTTCACCCTTTCAAATCTGTTTCCTGCCCCTGTTAGTTTTGACATGAGTTTCAAGGGGCGGATGATATCATTCTCGTAATCTTTTTTGCCTGACAATACTTTAAACCGGTTTTTGCCCGGAGTTTCGATATTGAGTGATACAGTGCTCGCCAGCGAAAAGGAGTCCTCGATAGCGGCATCTGATGCGCCGGGAATGATCTTCAGGTGAATATATCCACAGTAGTTATGGTTATATCTGAGGATGTGTGCAACAGCATTGATTTTGTCCATAGTGTGGTCCGGATTACCTATGACTGCTGAACTCAGAAACAGGCCGAATACTTTTTTCCTTCTCACATATTCCATAAAGACATTTGCGATCTCTTCCGGATGGAGTGTACAGCGGCGCACGTTCGTTTCTGAGCGGAGCGGGCAGTATTTACAGTCATTCTTACAGGCATTCGAGAGGAGAGTTTTCAGAAGAACAGAATAGCCGCCCTGCGGAAGCGTTACAGGATAGAGCCATTTACCGTCAAGCCCTCTCCTTCTGCTGTCATCTTTCCTTGTTCCGCATGCGCAGGCAAGGTCATACTGAGAATCTTCCGAGAGTATCTTCAGTTTTTCGATAGTGTCCATGGATTAAAAGAATCCTCTCTTTTCTATGATGCGTTTCATTGCATGTTCATTACTTCCCTTGACTAATATTACCGATTTATCTAAAAATTATCCATGAAGCTCTTAATGTTCTATACACATGAGTGGTGGTACAAGACTGCATTGAAGACACTTCCTGATGTGCCTGATACTGAAAAAGAAGAATCTATAAAAAATACAGTGGTGATATTCTTTCATGCAGAGGCAGAGGATGAGGCAAAGAAAGACGGTGTATTGCAGAAATTTGTAAAGAACACTAAATGGCTCGCAGGCAAGTTCAATACAAAAAATGTAGTGCTACATTCTTTCAACCACCTTTCGATAAGCAAATCATCGCCTGAATTTGCAAAGGCATTGCTTGATGAGGTAATCGAACGGCTTGATAGAACAGGTTATACTGTGATGCTCACTCCTTTTGGATATTTTAACGAATTTAAGATGCATGTGGCAGGGGATTCATTAGCTAAGGTGTATAAGGAGTTTTAAATATAGATTAATAATAAGATCATACAGACAGAACATAGTATTTGAGCGGCATTATTTTGCCGATATTCCGACAGCATACAATACAGATAATCAAGAGGCAAAATACCTCGGAGGTCGGAACGACCGAGAATGAGCGAAAATTTTATGTTCTGTCTGTTAATGCTATAATTTAAATACTTATGGATATTTGTCCTGTTTGTAAGGAACTAATTGATAAATGCATATGTTGTCCTGAGTGAGGGCATGTCTGCCTCCTGGATTTGGGGGAGTTATATTGTCCTGTGTGCAAACCTGATCCATCAGAGATTCGCCGAGGCGAAAAAGAGATTATTAAGGCTACGTTAAGTCTTAAAAATATAAATAAATGATGAGTCTTTTTAATAAACCTGAAAACCTAAAAGACCCCCTTGCCTACCGGATGTGTCCGAGGACTCTCGATGAATATGTCGGACAGGAACATATCCTCGGAGAAGGGAAACTTTTGAGAAGGGCTATCGAAGCTGACAGGATTACCTCCATAATACTTTACGGGCCGCCCGGCACTGGAAAGACAGCACTTGCAAAGGTGATTGCGAACAAGACGAATGCGCATTTCGAGTGGCTTAATGCTGCAACAGTAGGACTCGATGAGCTCAGGAAAGTCATAAAAAAGGCAAAGACTCAAAAATCAGAAGGCGTTAGGACTATACTTTTTCTTGATGAGATTCACAGATTCAACAAGTTACAGCAGGATGCGCTTCTGCCTGATGTTGAAGAGGGAAATGTCACTCTTATTGCAGCAACAGTCGAAAATCCATTTTTTTATGTGAATTCGGCCCTGCTTTCAAGAAGTCAGGTATTTGAGCTTAAACCGCTATCCCGAGAAGACCTGCTCAGGGTATTAAGAAATGCATTGATTGATAAAGAAAAAGGGCTTGGAAATCTTACTATTTCCTTTAAAGATGATTGCCTTGAGCATATTGCAAAGATGGCTGACGGAGATGCAAGAAAGGCGCTGTCTGCCTTGGAGATAGCTGTCCTTACAACACCCGCTGATGAAAAGGGAGAGATACTCATCACAAAAAAGATATCAGAAGAATCTATCCAGAAAAAAGCAGTTGTTTATGATAAAAAAGGAGACCAGCATTATGATACCATCTCTGCATTCATTAAAAGCATGCGGGGCTCTGATCCTGATGCAGCAATCTATTATCTTGCAAAAATGCTTTACGCAGGGGAGGATCCGCGCTTTATTGCAAGACGCATAGTCATCTGCGCTGCTGAGGATGTTGGACTTAAAGACCCCACGGCATTGATACTTGCCACTTCTGCTCTGAAGGCAGTGGAACTTGTCGGTATGCCTGAGGCGCGCATACCTTTGGCAGAGGCAGTGATTTACATTGCGAATGCACCAAAGGGGAATGCAGCCTATGTTGCAATTGAAGAGGCAATGAAAGATGTGGCTTCAGAGGAGACGCTCGACGTGCCTGACCATCTTAAAGACAGTCATTATCCCGGGGCAAAGGAACTCGGACATGGAAGCGGCTATAAATATCCGCATGATTATCCTGAAGGTCTTGTAGATCAGGAATACCTGAAAAAAAAGAAAAAATATTATAAGCCTTAGTCCATATTATTCATAAATTTGCTCGGACACAGACAGGACTATAATATTTAAGCGGATTTATTTTGCCGATATTCAGACACCCCCCTTAGTCCCCCCTTAGCAAGGGGGGATTTGAGGGGGGTGAGGCAAAATACCTCTTCGCCGAGGCGAAAGCAAAAATACTATATCCTGTCTGGCTAAATATAGTTTATGAATTATTTGGGTTAGAGCGCACTTTTACTTTTCCTGCTTCCCTCATACAATTCATACTCAAGAAGCCGGCATTCGATATTGCCGTTAAAAAATGGGATACGTCTTTTTGTTCTTAAGCCTACTTTCTTAGCGAGGTCGAAATTGCCGGTGAAGATATAACCCATATACCCCATACATCTCTGTTTAAAAAAATCACCGATTTCATCGTATACCTTTTCAAGTTCTTCTTTTTGTCCCATTCTCTCACCATATTCAGGGTTCAGCATGATAATGCCTTTTTCTGTGGGAACCTGTGTTTCCCTGAAATCACAGATATTGAATTCTATGAGATGTCTAACTCCTGCTGTATCGGCATTCTTCTTTGCCGCTTCAATGGCATCACTGTTTATGTCTGTGGCGACTACCTTATATTTGAGTAATTTCTTTGCTGATGTCTTTGCATCTTTTCGCAATTTTTCCCAGAGGATTTTATTAAATCCTTTCAGATACATAAAACCGAAATTGTCCCTTAGAATTCCGGGCGGCCTGTTCAGACCAATCAGAGCCGCTTCGATGGCGAGTGTGCCGCTCCCGCACATAGGATTAATAAAATTGCTGTTTCCGTTCCAGCCTGTTGCCATAATAAGGGCAGCAGCGAGTGTTTCCTGCATTGGCGCCTTGTAAGAAATCTTTCTATACCCCCTTTTAGAAAGTGGTTCTCCTGAAGTATCCAGATAGAGGCTGCAATCATTGCCCTTCCAATAAAGATAGACCACTGCCTTGCTTTGATCCGGGCCTGAATCAGGCCTCCTTCCGAATTGGGCATAGAACCGATCAACTATGGCATCCTTGCATTTCTGGTTCGCAAATCTGGAATCTTTTATCGTAGGATTATCCACTGAGGAAGTGACGCTCATGTATCCATCTTCATGAAGGTAGTCTTCCCACCGTACATCTCTTATTTCTTTATACATCTGGTCAGCATTTACTGCATGGAAATCTTTGAGATGATAGAGCACCCTATGTCCGGTCCTCAGGAAAAGATTAAGCTTCATGGTGTCATCAAGACTTCCCTCAGTCTCTATGCCTGCAACATATTCAGCAATGATCGGGAATCCAAGCGAAAGCAATTCCTCCTTCAAATAAGGCGGAAGCCCCTTTGGGGAGGTTATGAGTATCCTGTCTTTCTTCAAAAAGGCTGCCTATCCCGGGGGCCAGTGCATATGGCGGCCACCGAGGATGTGAAGATGGATATGGAAAACAGTTTGCCCTGATTCAGGATTGCAGTTCATCACAAGCCTGAATCCACGTTCAGCTACGTTCTTGTCTCTTGCAATCTTATTTGCAATCTGAAACAAGTGGCCGATCAGATTATTATCACCTTCCTTCAGGTCAAGGGTTGTTGAGATATGTTTTCTCGGTATCACAAGGGCATGAACCGGCGCCTGAGGATTGATATCTTCAAAGGCTACTGCTGACTCGTCTTCATATATTATTTTTGCAGGTATTTTCTTATTTAAGATATCGCAGAATATGCAGCCCATAAATCCTCCGGAAGTATTTTTGTTAATTATATATCAAATTACAGGAATTATTTTCGAATGCAATAATATTAGCTTTAGGGATGTTCCTCCAGCCGTCAGCCTTGCTTATTCCAAAAAATAGATGGTATATTTCTTTAACAAACCATGGATCCGATTAGACTTGATGATGACAGCTATTGTTTTGCCTGCGGTAAAAAAAATGACTGCGGATTAAAGTTGTCCTTTAAATATTCTGAGGGAAAACTCAGAACTGAATTTACCCCTTCAAAGCTTCATCAGGGATATAAGGACATAACTCACGGCGGGATAATCACAACAGTGCTCGATGAGGCTATGATACAGGCTGCAATAGCAGAGGGGATACTCCCTGTCACTGCTGAGATAGATGTTAGGTTCAAAAAGCCGTTGATGGCAAATGAAGAAGCAGTGGCAGAGGCAGAAATAGTGAAAAAAAGCTCACGGCTGCTTGAGGCGCATGCACGCCTTCTAAAAAAAGCAGACGGCAGTGTTATTGCTGAGGCATATTCTAAACTAATCCCTTCGCAATAGCTCTTCTAAAACATCAGGACATATCTTTAGTATACGGTTTATCTAACATGCTGATTTCTGTTATATTTGAGGAATGAAAGGTTATCTGTTAATAGTCGGTGTACTTATAGTAGTAATCTCTGCCCTGATCACTCTGAATGTGTTTTTCCAGCAGTCCCTCCAGATGGACATTGCCGAGCAATTTAACAAACAACAATTGATCCTCGCAAAATCAGCCGCATCTGATATGGAGACCTGTCTGAGGAATCAAAAAGAAGAGATTATTTCCTTTTCAATCATGATGTCAGGTCTGATCAGAAAAAACCGTGCTGATTTGAAGTATGAACTTGATGAATATTTTCGAAGAAAGCCAAGCTCCAAGGCAAAGGTGGCAATTTTCAATAAAAACGGCGCTAGGATCTATTCATGGCAAAACGGCGACATCGCAGCAGGAAAGGAGCATATTAAAAAAGCCTTTTTGCTTTCACAAGGCCAGTCAATTGTGAGCTATGACAGCCGTATTGTTTATATGTCCGCTCCCATATACAGCAGAGGCGAGCTGGAAGGCGCAATTTTATATGAAAATCCTATAAGTATTGCTGCACACAGATTCCTGACCCCAATAATATCTGGGAGCAAAAGTTATGTATGGATGATAGACAAGGAAGGAACCCTGCTATATCATCCGACACAACCTAATATGATCGGAGGAAATGTTTACAGAGCAAGCGAAGCCTGCTTCAAATGTCACATGAACTTTGATCTTGAAAAAAAGATTATAGGAGGTAAGACCAGCGATTTCGGAAGGCATATTGCGCCTACAGGGGAAGACAGAATACTTGCCTTCCACACTCTCAATATGGATACAATCTCATGGATGATTGTAGTTTCATCCCCTTATTCTGAGATAAGCCATGTCACAAAGCAGAGCATGAGGCTTTATTCATATTTAATAATCTCGATCTTTATAACCACAAGCCTTGTCTCCTCATTGCTGATTGTATTTAACAAAAAAAGGATAAAGGCAGAAGAGATAGCAAAAAGAGAACAGGAACTTGAAAAATATGCCCTCATACTGGAAAGCAAAGTCAGAGATCGGACAGCAGAACTTGTCAGCGAAAAAGAAAAACTCAATTCGATCATAAGCGCCATAGGAGGCGGCATTCTCCTTATAGACAAAAATGCAAAGATTCAATGGGCAAACCAGATAATAAAGGATATGGTCGGCATGGAGGTTGTCGGAAAATACTGCGAAGAGTTGTGGGCTGATTGTGATATTACAGGCTCCTACACCAAAGACAATATCGAGACAATAATACTTTCCGCTTTCCTTGGGCAGAAGGATAAATACTTTCAAATCACAACTGCTCCTGTAAAGGGCTTGGACGGCGATGTTCACGGATACATCAGGCTCGTACAGGATGTGACTGAGATTAAAAAAATGGAGGAGCAGATAATACATTCTGAAAAGCTTGCTTCTATCGGAAGGCTCGCAGCAGGCATCGCACATGAGATAGGAAACCCTCTGACCTCCATATTTTCGTTTGTTCAGATACTCAGGGAAATGGAAGATGATTCTTTTAAAAAGGAAAGCCTCGAAACAATTTATTTCCATATAAACAGGATCTCAGAGATATTGAAACAGCTCTCAGGGTTTTCTAAAATGCCGGCAGGAGAAGCCAAAGAATGCAGGGTCAATGATATCATAGAAACCTCGATCAACCTGATACAGTACGACAAGAAGGCAAAGAATATAGCGATAGTTAAGGATCTCTCAGCCTCGATGCCTGAGATAACTGCTGACGGGAACCAGCTATCACAGGTCTTTGTCAACCTGACCCTGAATGCAATAGACGCAATGCAGGATGGCGGCACGCTCACTGTCAAGAGCATGCTGACGGACGGCAGCATACTCATACAGTTTAAAGATACAGGAACAGGCATACCGAAGGAGGATTTGCCAAAGATATTCGACCCGTTCTTCACCACCAAGGAAAAGGGAACCGGGCTTGGGCTTGCAGTAAGCTATAATATAATCAAAAAAATGAACGGGACCTTAACAGTTGACAGCGAATTCGGCAAGGGGACTACATTTACAATAACATTACCGTACAGAGACGCAAGATGACAGAATCTTTTAAAATGTCATTCCCGCACAAGCGGGAATCCAGAGGATTAAAAGACTGGATTCCCCCGCATCAAGTGCGGGGCAGGCTCAGTCAAGTCCTGTCCTGAACTTGATTCAGGAACGGAATGACAAATGAGGAATATTTTCAAATGAAACCCAAGATATTGGTAGTTGATGACGAGCCTGATATATGCAAGGCGCTTGAATTCCTCCTGAAAAGGGAAGACTATGCAGTAACCACTGTTTACAGCGGCGAAGAGGCTCTTGAAAAACTCAAGGCAGAAAAATTCGACATTGTGCTGACAGATCTCAAAATGGGCAAGGTTGACGGCCTGACAGTGCTGGAAAGGGCAAAGAACCTGAGCGCTGATACAGCAGTAATCATTATGACAGCCTTTGCCTCTATCGAGTCTGCAGTCGAGGCGATGAAGAAGGGCGCAACAGACTACATAGTAAAACCGTTCCTGAATGAAGAGATAAAAATCACCATAAGAAAGGTACTCGAACAGAGAAAAATAATAACAGAAAACATAGCGCTTAAACAGCAGATAAGCCAGCATATGGCATGCACGGACTTTGTTGCAAACTCAGAATCCATGCTAAAAATAACTGAAACGCTCGAAAAGGTAATCCCTACAAAAAGCAATATTTTTATCCTTGGTGAAAGCGGCACCGGGAAAGGACTTATAGCAGAACTTATCCATTGCAACAGTCCCCGAAGGGATAAGCCCTTCATCTCAATAAACTGTTCTGCAATACCTGAGGGTCTTCTTGAGTCAGAGCTGTTTGGATATAAAAAGGGCGCATTTACAGGGGCTGTTTCTGACAAACTGGGGCTTATACCTCTTGCAGATGAGGGAACGCTTTTCCTTGACGAAATAGGAGACATGTCGATAAATCTTCAGGCAAAAGTACTTAAGGTAGTGGAGACAGGAGATGTCCATCCGCTTGGAGACACAAGGTCCAAGACTGTGGATGTGAGGCTAATCTCAGCAACAAACAAGGATATAGAAAATCTTATAAAAGATGGTAAATTCAGGGAGGATCTTTACTGGAGGCTGAATGTCATAGAGATAAAAATACCACCGCTAAGAGAAAGAAAAGACGACATTGAAATGCTGACAAAACAGTTTATATCCAAATTCGCAGAAGAGCATAAAAAGAATATCAAAGGCATTGACAGGGAGGCATTGGCCCTTTTCACCGAATATCCGTGGCCCGGCAATGTAAGAGAACTGAGCAACATAATCGAAAGGTCGATTGTCCTTGCGCAGGGCAGCCAGCTGACTATGGACGACCTGCCTGACAAACTTAAAAAAGAGCTGCAGCATAGAGGCTCATATGATGCCTCATCCACGCTAAAGACATACATTGGTGACTACGAAAAAAATCTGCTTCTGAAAATATATGAATCCCGCAATAAAAATAAGGAAGAAACAGCTAAATCGCTCGGTATAGACCTTGCAACGCTTTACAGGAAATTTAAGAAGTATGGGATAGAGGAGTGAAAAAAGCATTTTATATTGGTGCTATTATCGGAGGAGTTTTAGGTATTTCTGTTGCCCTTGGCATGGATATACTCCTTGGGAACAGCCTTGGAGGCGGATGGGCTGAGGCAGTAGCCGGCGATATAAACCGCCTGTTCAATGCCAGTTTCCCGAGTAATCATTATATAGTATTCGTCGGAGTTGTATTTGCTATCAGCATTATAGTAGCTCTTGGCGCTCTCATGGGTGGGATATCTACTGTAATGCTTGCAGGATTATTTAAGGCGCTTACTAAAGAAAAGTAGTGTCAGTTTTCAGTGTCAGTAAAGATTGTCTACTGACACTGACTTGTCACTTATGACACTTTTCGCAATCCGCTACCTGAGAAGCTACATTTCCGTTATGACAGGCGCCGCAGGACTTTCCTTCATACATGGCGTCCATTTTCATTTTGCTTCCGCCCTTTTGCATCACAAAAAGTTTTTTATGGCAGTCATTGCACTTGAATGCGCTTGCATGAAAATCATGGCTGAATTTTACAGGTGCAGCGCCCTTAGGTTTATAAACCAGAGGTGTTTTAGGCGCCGGAACTTTTGCATGACATTTTAGACATTCGGATGAAGTAAATGCCTTTTTGCCATTATGACACGTTCCGCAGTACTGTCCATGATAAATCGCTTCCATCGTCACTTTAGTCTTGCCGCTTTTCATCGGAAAGACAGTTGAATGGCATTCGTCGCAGCCGAATGCGCCTGTGTGAGAATCGTGGCTGAATTTAACAGCGGAATCACCTGTGCCTATAGTTATAGGTTGCTTTGGGCCTGCGAGAATGCTTGCCGGAGAGGCAGGTTTTTTCTGTGAAACAGCGTAGCCTTTCACTCCTGTATGGCATCGCGCGCACTGGGTATTAGATGCGAACGCCATTTTCCCGTTATGGCAGTAGCCGCAATATTTGCCCTTGTAAAGAGAGTCCATATTGAAATCGCTTTTTTCCTGCGCCTTTAGAGCCTTGGGTTTAAAGAGACCGCTATGGCACGCATCGCAGCCTAACCCCTTATCTTCCACATGAACCTTATGGCTGAATATTACGGACTTTACAGGTTTTGTATAGACAATGTCTCCTCCGTGGGAGACACTTTCAGCTGCGATCAGAATGTCATTTTTAACAAAAAGGATTGTTACAAGAGAAACAAACAAAGCAGCTAATATCAGTTTTTTCATATTTTAGCCCTTCCTTTTCCGGTATTATCCCTTCATGTAAAATATATTTGGTTTTGCCCCAATCTCAGGGCGAAGCACCCAAACAGGCCTTGCAAGCTGATGGATACGCTTATAGACCTCGCTGTTCATATCTGAGAGGTCTCCGAATATGCGTACGCCTGCGGGACATGCTGCTGCACATGCGGTCAGCTTCTCCCCCTTGGAGAGACGGGTATCGATACAGAAATTGCATTTATCGATCGCTTTTTTCTCTTCATTATAATATCTTGCATTATACGGACATGCCACAACACATGTTTTGCAGCCGATACATTTATCATAATTCATCATCACAATGCCGTTTTTTTTATCCTTATACGTTGCCTTTGTCGGACAAGCCCTGACGCACGGAGGATTATTGCAGTGATTGCACAGGACAGGAATAAATTCCTTTTTCTGGCCTATAGCATCAAGAACCTCTTTTTCAAGTATCATTGTACGATAGCCGTACTCAGGAACGTCGTTAGTCATGACACATGCCTCCATACAGCGTTCACAATCAATACAGCGGTCCTGATGGATTACCATGCTGTAATGAGGCTTATAAGGATATTTCTCGGAGAATTCCTCCGGAGATGCAAATACCTTGTTAATATTTGAAACCACAGAAAGGATTGTCCCGCCTGCAAAGATTCCGCTTATAGCCAAGCCAATTTTTAAAAACTCCCTGCGCTCTATCGGAGAAACCGTTTCAATGCAGGCTTTTTTAAAGGGTTCGAATTCTGTTTTCTTCGAGTTCATACAGCTCACTCTCCTTTAATGTATTTCACTCTTATGTCCTGAGAATATTTTTTCGCCCAGAAGAAAGGCCGCGGCAACAATGCCAAAACCTCCTGCAACAACCATAATCTCATGGAAAGACGGTTTATATGGGAGGAGATGAAGATATTCCTTCACTCCTAAATCCTGAAATGAGGGCACAATCTGTCCTACTACAACCAGATCGTATCTCATTACAAAAATTCCAATTACCATCAGAAGGGATGCTGTGAACATCATGCCGAGGTTTCTGCCTTTTGAATAAAGAAGAAGCACAAACGGGATAGCCATACCTATTAAAACCTCAAACAACCAGAAATTTAAGGCATAAGGCCCTGTCAGCAGCGCCTTTATTACTTCGACTTTTCCGGGAGAGGCAACAAGCCCGGTAATTATCTTCCATGTTGTGAAGAACATTATCGCTGCTATCAAAAGTGTGCAGAGTTTGCCTACGACTTCCATTGCGCGTTCCATGGATTTATCCATTTTTTCGTTGTTGACTTTATAACCAAGCCATGTAAAGAATATGATAGCTGCGCAGCCTGAAGCCATTGCAGAAAGGATGAAATATATAGGCATATACGGCCCATACCAGTATTCACGGGCGTGGAGCATGCCAAATATAGCGCCCAGATTGCTGTGGGCTGCAATACCTGAGAGCAAACCCGAGAGCCCTGCATACATGGCAAGCCTGTTGTTTCCAATTAATAGGAATACGAATTCAACGGCCATGAAAAACATATATGCTCCATAAAGAGTTCCCATCCACCAGATGTTTGAGGTCAGGTTCGGAGAAATGACATTATAGAGAGCCATTCTCAAAGGGTTTTCAATATCCAAAAATATGACTGTGAACCCTGCAAAGATTGTTACAACAGACAGAAAGACAGAACGCTTGGCAATAGGCATAAAATCTTTCAGACCGAATACATGCCCTATTGAGGAGACAATGCAGAGTCCGGTGGATGTTACAACAAAAAACACGTAAGTTGATATAAGAATGCCCCATGGTATTTCACGCGTTACATTGTATGCGTGCCTGTACCCTGTATTTATAGCATCCACCGCTACCATTGAAGATACAAAAACAACAAGACCTGTTATGACCAGCAGCACATAATAAGACCTGCTCCCTGATAAAAACCCGACAATATTGGAGTACCAGCTTTCCACAACAGACGAGTCAAATGACCTCGCCAGTTCCTTTGCTATTTCCGATATATTTCGGGATTTGGGTTCATTTGGCATATATAGTTTCCTCCTTGATTCGTAACTCCTTATTTGCGCTTCTAAGACTCCCTTTCACTCTTGGTTTTTTCTCCGAGAACTTTTAACTCTTTCTTTACCTCTTTGTACGGTGAGCTGTCCATAATTAAAATCTCGCCATACTTGTTCTGGATATCTAATAACTCTTCCAGAGTGTTAATCACCATAACCCACTCTTTGTTTTTTTGTTTCTTTTCGCAGACCACCATGCCATTTTCCTCCCTATGGTTCACGCCGTCTTCCATCCAGTTTTTGTACCAAACCTTCTTTTTTGCTTCTTCAAGCGTGCTTACCATCCTGTAATCAAGCGGTGTTATCTCCTCTTCCTTTGCCTCATCGCACGGTTTTCTGGGCCCTGTCAGCCCTACTTTCTTACTGCTCACTATAAATTTCATAGTCTCTTCCCCCTTGCTGCGACTTCGGTTTTTTGTTCGTAACAGTATAAATAATCTTTTCTTTTATTACAACAGTGAACCCTTCCCCGTTTTGTTCAGAGAAGGATTCAAAAAATTTGTGAGTCAAACCATTATCAGTTATATGATTACTGAGCTTTCTCCATTACTTCTACATATCTGCCACTTCTGATAGCGTCTGCTATAAACCCTAAAGTCCACCCTGCTATGCCTGTGCCAAGAACAAACACCATGGCTGAAACAATTATCCCCATTATCATTGAAACTGCCACTATTATCCTTGGCAGGATTGCCGCGCTGACAGGACCCCCAAATATACCATTTGCAATCTTAAGTCCAATTATACCGCCGATAACTGAACCGCTGAACAGTCCTACGAGCACAAAGAGAATAATGCCTGCGCCAGTTCCTAAATATAACCCCTTTTTTGCCATCTCTTTTCTTGCTTTCATCTTAATCCTCCTTTCTTTATTTTAAAGTTTATAATTTCTTGTCAGCTTCAACTGCTGCCGCTTTATGAGCCTGCCTTATTGCTCCCAGCCCATATCCTATTAGCCACCCAAGCAATGATGATCC
>JACQXE010000032.1 GCA_016208915.1 Nitrospirota bacterium
ATAAGATTTCCATTGGTATCTGTTTTGCCTGTTAAATCCACTCCCCAGATGAGATTCATCGGTACAGGCTTGGGTATTCTATTTTTTATCTTTTTCCTTAATACCTGAATCTCATATTTGTATTTCCCGATAACATTATTGGCATATGTTTTACTTACTGTCATCTGCTTGCTCTCAGCAAATCTGCGATTGAATGTATCGGCCACTTTCCTACATCCTACCTCATGCATAAGTGCCTTAAGACGAATAATTTCCTTCCTCACCCATTCCGGCTTTGGCTGACGATGATAAAATGTTTGTTTATCTGTTTTTGTCTTTCTCCAGCCAAATCTTAAACGGTATCTTGAAGGGAAAAGAAAGTATAAGAAGACTCGCAATGCCCTGCAGATGAGAGAGAACAATCTTCCAGCGGATCTGGCGATGAGATACATAAGACCTCCTGGATTATTGGAATAAATTGAAAAGTCATGGATATTAACATATGCGGAATATGGAAAGCATCGTAAAGCATCGCAAAACAAGCATTACAAAAAATATAGAAAATTGAATTATTTTACATTATAATAAACAGGACAATGGAGGGTAATAAAATCAGGTGGGAAACAAAGAGTTTACGAAAAAATTAAGTCCGGAGGGCGATGATAGATTAAGGGTGAAAATTGATATTATAAAAGGAAAGGTGGTAGACATAGTCGTTCAATTTGAGTCGAGAATAAAAGATAAATGGTATCCAATAGTACGATATGATTGTTCACATGGATTTTTTCATAGAGATTTACTGACTCCCTATGGAGAGAAGACAAAACAGCCAATCCCAATTAAGAATCTTAAAGACGCATTAACATATGCAGAACAAGATATAAAAGACAGATGGGAATGGTATAAAGAAAAATTCAAAAAGAGGTTAAAACAATGACGAGAAAAGAATATGTAGAAAGAAATATCGGTATAACATTTGATTTCATAAGATATCTAATTGACCATCCTGAGGATATTGCAGTTATTCCAGATTGTGCCGAGCTTGATTTTGTAGATAAGGATATGCCTATCAAAGTAAGGGGAGGAATTAAAAGGGAGAAAATTGCAAGGTATAAGGTTGAGCATGTTTTTGAACCTATCAAAGCTTGAGTTACTTAAGTAGACTTCCTCTCTGTAAACGGATTCGACAGGACATACACACTCACAACGGATTCAAGCGGGAATTTCACATACACATTCACACCCGGAAGTAACGAGGCAGGCACATACAGCATATGGGCAGTGCATCCCGATGTAAAAGATAGGTCGGTGCAGGCAACATTCGACATAGCAGGGTTCTCCATAAGCCCATCATCGGCAACAGTGAGCATGGCAAAGGGAAAGACGGTTGACATAAGTGTAAGCCTCAAGAACTATGGAGGAGGCACACTCACAGGGCTAACGTTTACTACAGAATCGAGCACAGGTATAACAGCCTGCATAATTCCCCTCTATCAAGAGGGGTCAGGGGTGTGTTCTCCCTCGATAGTGGATGAGGGTGTTTCCCTCGCCTCAGGACAGACGCTCAACATAACATTCAGGGTAACATCCTCAGCGACAGCATCATCCACTGGATATGCAACGCTCACAGTGTCAGTGAACAGTGTCAGTGTCGGTAACGCAGAACTCTTAACAAGAACGCTCGATGCAAACATAACAATTGTCGAGAACATACCAGTAATCAGCACATCACCTTCATACATAGACACAGGAATGGTCAAAGGTAATCAAAAGATAGAGAGCTTCACGATAAGCAATACAGGGCAGGAGACATTAAAGAATGCAAGGCTCGAAGGGCCATCAACATCATGGATGACACTAACGATAGACAAAAACATCGGAGACATATCAGCAGGAGGAAGCAAGGCAGTAAGCCTGCTATTAAAACCGGATACCACCATCACACAAGGCGTATATGACGACAGGATCACGATATACTCCGACAACCACATACCATACACATATCAAATACAAGTGACTGTGACGAGCAATGCAGTCGGCAATGTAATGTTCGATGTTTTAAACGAGCTAATGGAAGATGTAAGTGGTGCAACCATTACCTTCCAGCATCAGACAACAACAGAGTTGATATATTCATTAAAGACAGGAGCAGATGGAACGGTGATGCAATATGACATACCGGAAGGAAGATACTCCTATAACA
>JACQXE010000033.1 GCA_016208915.1 Nitrospirota bacterium
ATTATGGCTTTGGGAGGCAGGGAACAGACTCCTTTAAGGGTTCCATGACCCAGGTGAAATGGAGTTCTCCTGCCTGTCCAACTTTAACGGGTAAAACCCGTTTATATAAATCTTATAACACAAATTCTTAGTAGGAGGTTTGTTTTAGAAGAAGGAGACAGTGTTTATTGTAAGTGCGACGCCCCATGTAAAAAGATGTCAAATATAGGTAATAAAGAAGCTATTATGCTATGGGTAATGCGTGCCCTATAATTATAAAAAGAATATTTACATAAGGGGGTAATTGTGGTTATAGCCCCAATAGAAGAGCGCAGAAGATTCAGCCGATTAAATAACCGTATCTTTATTCTCTGCCGATTCAGGAAAAAGAAAAATGTGGATATAATAAAAGGATTTACTAATGATATAAGCCCCGGCGGCCTAATGTTTGAAACCGATAGGCTTATACCCCCCCAAGGCGTTTTAAATTTAGAGATATATCAGCCGTTAAGCCAATTTAGCAGAGGAATTATCTCTATTCCCATCTTAGCAAAAGTAAAATGGGTAACAGAGATGAATATTGCTGATAAATATAAAGGGTCCAATAAATATAGAATAGGAGTTGAATTTGCTAAAATTGATGCTAGAGAGAGAAAGGTGATAGCCGAGTACGTGCAGGATAAATTAAGCGCTTAAAAAGGAGTTATATTTTTTTTGCTTTTTTGGTAAAGTATTACTTTCAAATATAAAACTTATACTTAACAGCATTTTAAATTAAAGGCAAGGAGATGGATAAAAAATATCTGGGGACAGAGAGGAGGAAATTTCCGCGACTGAAAATCTTCTCTCCCATTTTCTATCGATTAAAAACTGGTGATTCCTTTAGGCCCCTCAGAGCTATTTGCCAAAGCATAGGCGGTGGAGGCTTAATGTTTGAGACAGAAAAACCTCTCCCCATAGAAAGTAGATTGTATCTTGAAATATATCAACCCTCGGCCAAATATAAAGACTTGATTTTCTCGCTCTCTACACAAGCAAAAGTTATATGGGTGAGTCCCGTTAGAAAGCTCGGGCTTGCCCTGTTAAAAAGCCTTTCTAACGGGGTGAATAAATATCAAATAGGGGTAAAATTTACTGAAATAGAAAAAGAAGATAAAGATAGAATTATTGAGTATGTAGAAAGAATAAAAAGGGGTTCTTCTGAGAAAGCAGCATATAGAAGTGCCCCCTCCCCCTTGATGGGGGAGGGTAAGGGTGGGGGTGTTTAAATCACCGTGCAGTTGTATCAGGGGATATAGTCATTTCCATAGCCGATGTAGATCTTATATACATAGGATTGAAGGTTTTAGTTAGTTCTGTAGAGACTATGGAGCGACTAAGAGGTGCTCCTATGCCAGGGGCTACGGAGGAGCCAACATAAAATGGATAAACCATCTATCGTAATCACAGTTAAAGACATAGAAGAAGTCAAAGATGCTAATCCTGAGAGGATCAATATTGACCCTAAAAATGTTGAAAAAGGCTTAGCAAAGTTAGTGCTTACACTTGTTGAGTTAATCAGGAAACTGCTTGAAAAACAGGCAATGAGAAGGATAGAAGGTGGTTCTTTAACCGATGAAGAAATTGAACGAATGGGAGAAACTCTTTTAAAATTAGAAAATAAGATGCAGGAGCTAAAGGAGATTTTCGGACTTAAAGATGAAGAGCTAAATCTCAATTTAGGTCCTTTAGGAGATCTGCTATAAAGGGAGAAGATGTGTATGTATAAAGAAGAAGCCAAAATAAATTGTCAAATATTTCAAAAGCAAGAACCGGTAATAAAGGATGTTACGGATAAAATTAATAAGGCAAAGGGAGTACAAGGAAAAGCGAGGTTTGCAGAGAAGCTACAAGAAGAAGTAGATGTACTTCTTTCTTGCACGGACTATAAAAGCGAAAGTTTAGACTGCAAAAATTGCCATTTTATCTCAGAAATGCGGGAAAAGACGGCAAATTTGATTATAAAAGCAAAAAAATTAGAAAAATAAAAGGGAGGTAAATCTTATGGCTGAGCGACAGATGGTACACGCAATACAGGCTACCAATCTTGCAGATATATTAGAGAGGGTCTTAGATAAAGGTATAGTTATTGCCGGAGATATAAAAATCCAACTTGCCGATATCGATCTTCTCAATATCAAGATAAGGCTTCTGATTGCCTCTGTTGATAAGGCGATGGAGATGGGCATAAACTGGTGGCAGCAGGACTCTTATTTATCTACAAAGGCAAAAGAATCTGAGATAGAAAAAGAGAATATAGCGCTTAAAAAACGATTAGACCGTCTGGAAGAAAAGCTAAAGGCGAAATAACTTATTCCGTTTTTCATTATGAGAACACTGATTTATGTCCCAGTTATTCACACCAGCGCTGACTTTGGCTCTTTGGCAGGTGATGTAACTAAAAGAGGTATTGCGGATTTAGGAGAAGAGGTCTGGAGAGAACATCAAAGAACAGTTGAAGGCCTTTGGGATGCTGTATCAGATTATTTCGACTCTATAGATGTTTCTGGAATGAAAATATATCAAGATGGAATGGTAGCAGATGGAGAAGTAGGACAAAAAATAGTTGAAGAAGGGATAAAGCTGGGAAGTAAAAATTATGA
This sequence comes from Nitrospirota bacterium, assembly GCA_016208915.1. GTDB lineage: Bacteria > Nitrospirota > Thermodesulfovibrionia > Thermodesulfovibrionales > UBA1546 > JACQXE01. The sequence continues at coordinate 2,622 of JACQXE010000033.1, forward strand.
GATTATATCAAGGCTTATCAAGAAAGGCGCATACTTAATGAAAACCGAAGATATTGCCTTGGTTAAAAGGGAAAGAGATTATCTTATAAAATTAACTAAAGCCCGAACAAACGTAGAAAAATTGACAGCATATTTGAAGTACAGGTTGTCAAAAAATCACTTGCTTAAAAAAAGGGACGGATTTATAGCCAATAGAATTAACGAAACTCTAAGGCATGAAGAAACGGGGATTATATTCATTGGCGCCTATCACAATATTATTCCTATGCTTGATAAAGATATCCAGGTAAAAGAAATAAAAAATATAGAAAAGATAAAAAACTATCAAAAGGCATTCTTTAAGGGTGGGAAGGACAGGAAAAGATTGGAGGAATTATCAGGTTATCTTATTTCGCCGATAGATAATTGAAAACATAGGTGAAGATTAACATGCATGTACAAAAAATTATAAACAGACTTACGGGACTAAACCTCCGGCATATAGTCTTGATCGGAGTAATCGTTTCGCTAGGCATTACAGAGATAATTGTTTCTGTTATGAGTATCTATTTCCGGGGGCGAATTACTTATGATTATCTAATTACAGGCGGTATTGCTGCATTTATCGTTTCCCTGTTTGTTCTATCTATTACTGTGTATTTTATTGCCAAATTGCGTGAAAAACTAAGACATCTTACCTGTTATGATGCATTGACCGATCTGCCTAATCGGGCCTTATTCTTAGACAGTATTAAGGCATCAATTGCCCGTGTATACCGACAAAAGGGTTGTATGTTTGCTGTTCTTTTGTTAGAGCTTGACCGCTTTAAAAATATAAATGACAGCCATGGCTATACAACCGGAGACCAACTGCTGATAGAGGTAGCGGAAAGGCTGAAAAATCACGTACGCCCATTTGATACAGCGGCACGGCTTGGAGGAGATGTGTTTGCTATCCTGTTGGCAAATATCAAAAATATCGGGGACGTGATACGAGCTACCGAGCGACTTCATAACGAAGTCAAACTTCCTGTAAAGATATACAACCATGAGGTGTATACCACTGCAAGCATCGGCATAACGGTTGGTAAAACAGGTTTTGAGAAACCCGAAGATATTCTGCGCGAAGCTGATACAGCCATGCATAAGGCCAAAGCTCTCGGCAGGGCTTGTTATGTGATATTTGACGAAACCATGCACGCCCAGGCAACATCGCATTTGCAACTGGAAAATGGTTTGCAGAGCGCAGTTGAAAAGAATGAGTTTCTTTTGAATTATCAGCCCATTGTTTTGTCTGATACTAATGAAATTGTAGGATTTGAGGCTCTTTTACGCTGGAAATTTCCGGAAAAAGGTCTGCTTTCTCCTAAGGAGTTTATCCCGTTGGCTGAAGAGACCGGATTGATTATTCCTATCGGCAGATGGGTGCTCCGTGAAGCATGCATGCAGATGCAGGCATGGCATTCACAGTTTCCTGAAAAAAGTCATTTGACAATAAGCGTTAATATCTCGATCAGACAGTTCACACCTGACCTTGTGGATACGATAAAGGAAACCCTGAAGGAAACAGGTCTGAGTCCTAACAGTTTGAAACTGGAAATTACGGAAAGCGTTATCATGAACAATCCTGAAACCGCTACCAACATATTTTCACAGCTAAAGGATTTGGATATAAAAGTACAAATGGACGATTTTGGGACGGGTTACTCTTCCTTGGGTTATCTTTATATATTCCCACTTGATGCCTTGAAAATCGACCGGTCTTTCATCAAATCTATGTGTCATAATGAATCGACTATGGAGGTAGTCAAAACGATTATTTCAATGGCTCATAACATGAAAATGGAGGTAATAGCAGAAGGAGTAGAAACGATCTCGCAACTCGAAGAATTAAGAAAGCTGAAATGCGACTTTTATCAAGGGTATTGGTTCTCAAAGCCTTTAGGCAAAGAGGATGCAGAGGTGTTGCTTGAAGAACAGGGGATGAGTTAGTTTTCAATTCAACATAAATACTAATTACGCTGATGTCTATATCATTTTGAGAAAGAGCCATAGTTATCTTACTTCAACAACGATGCCTATGGTTATGCACCAAAAAATGCAAAGGAATTGATGGAGGTGATAGGCATGTTTTTGGCTGGTGCGGCTGCAGCACAGAATAATCAGTCTCTGGCTGTTGGCTCACTCGGTGTGACACTTATAGGAATGTTAGCAATTGATGTTTATAATTCTGGCTACCCTAAAGACCTTGAAAGGGAAGCTGATGATCTCACAATTTTATATTTTGACCAAAGTAAAATGAACAAAAAAAATCTTGAAAATTTTTTAGAAAATTTGAGTTCTTAAATCTTGCAACTTTATATAATCCTGATCCTGAATCACTTACGCACCCTTATCTTGAAGAAAGAATTAAGCGTGTATGGTAAACCAAAGTTAAGATTTTTGAAAAAAAGAACTTCATTAACACCACACAAGAATTTCCAACTACACAACTCGACTCGCTTTATCAAAGTACTTTCAGTTTATTGGAAAAAAAGAAAGATGAAAGAATCGGGAATGTAATGAGAGTGTCTCTGGTTTTTGAGAAAGATAACATCAGTACGGTATCAGGAAGCACTTCAAGACAAGAGACTTACACATTTAAAGAAGGCGTTATCGCTTTTTGAAATACAGACCGCCTTTTGGACAAACTGAGTTTACTCAAATAAATCCGAATGGTTGCCTGTTCTTTCAAAAATTATTATCTTTTCACTCTCATCAATCTTATAAACCAACAACCAGTCTGGTTGGATATGGCACTCTCTGCGGTCTTTGAAATTGCCTTTTAGCTGATGGTCTCGGTAAGATGAGTCTAATTGCTTGCCGTCAACTAAAGCCCTGATGACAGTCTTCAGTTTTTTAATATCCTTATTGCCTGATTTCTCAATTCGCTTAATATCTTTCCTGAACTGTTTTGTATAGACAGGCTGATACATTTAAATCCTTAATTTCTTAAACATATCATCAGCATCTTTACACTTAACAAGCTCTTTGCCCTTATCTGTTTTCTTAAACGTCTCAATTGTGGTCTTATTCGGTATCTTGACCTCAAAGGGCAATCCTTTGCGAAGCCGTATCTGTGAGAGAAACAGACTAATAGCCTCTGTTGTTGACAGCCCTAATTTTCTAAGAATCTTTTCTGTATCTGCCTTTAATTCAGGCTCTATCCTTGCCACTATCATTGCTGTTTTTGCCATAAAACCCTCCTTTCTATCCTTCACAATTGTATCACATATGATATACAAAAGGCTACTTAAAACAAGGAGCCCTTAAATGAACTATTTATCGCTTGTCTTTAGTCCATTCTGCACTTGTCCGCCCTCAAAATGAGAGAGCAAAAAAGGGGATAGGATGTTTTTGGTGGCGGTGCAGGGATTCGAACCCCGGACACTGCGAATATGAGTCGCATGCTCTACCACCTGAGCTACACCGCCGTTTAAAAACAGTGATTAGTGAATAGTTATTAGTGAACAGACACTGACACTGAAAACTAACACTAATTATAACAAAAGAGGCAGTTTTAATAAAAGAGTTCGAACCTTCTTGTCCGTATATTTATTAGCAGGCCTGCTGCAATGAAGTTACTTAGAAGTGCGGTGCCGCCATAGCTCATAAATGGGAGAGGAATTCCTACCACAGGCATGATACCAAGGGTCATGCCTGTGTTTATGAAAAAATAGGCTGAGAACATGAATGTTATGCCTGCGGCCAGCAGTTTGCCGAATTCGTCCTTTGCCTTCAAAGCAGTATCAATCCCGCGGAGAATGAAAGCAAGGTAAACAAGCATGAGGAGGAAACTTCCTAAAAATCCCCACTCCTCTGCGAATACTGCAAAGATGAAATCAGTATGTTTTTCAGGGAGGAATCTGAACGGTCCCTGTGTTCCTTTCATATAGCCTTTTCCCATGAATTCTCCTGAGCCTATAGCAACCTTTGACTGATTTATATGATAGCCGATGCCTGCAGGGTCGGCATCAGGCTTCATGAATGCTACAAGCCTGTTCTTCTGATAATCTTTTAACCCTTCCCATAATATATTGCCGAGAAAAGGAATGGATATGATTCCAAGCAGGATTAGGAGTGCAATAACCCTCTTCTGCAAACCCTTGGCAATGCAGAGTGTCAGGAACATTATGAGCAGGATTATTGCTGTGCTGAGATCAGGCTGTTTGATAAGCAATATCAAAGGTATGACTGCAAACATTAAAAAAGTTTTTATCATCGTCGCCAGATTCATTCTGTTATGAATCGTGGTAAGGTACCGGGCAAGGGCTATTGTAAATATAGGTCTGAATATCTCAGATGGCTGGAAAGAAAAGGGGCCGATATTCAGCCATCTTTGCGCCCCCATGCCTGTCTTGCCTGCGAAGAGCACAGCCAGAAGCAGTAACATGCCAATTACATATAATGGATATGCAAACCTGTTGAGCCAGACATAGTCAAAATTTACAACTATGAATAAGGCTGCAATCCCGACGATGAGCCAGTATATTTGTTTGATGTGATAATTAGCCTGCTCATTTGGGAGCAACGGACGTGTTGCGCTATAAATAGTCATTATCCCCATAATAGAGAGAAAAACTATTATTGAGAATGTGGCCCAGTCAAAATTTTTAAAAAGTCTCCGATCTATGTTTAACATATTACTTCTTGTCTTTAGGCGGCAGATTGCTGAAATAGCTTTCAATTGCAAGCTTTGCAATAGGGGCCGCTACTGCGCCGCCATGTCCTCCGTGTTCAACGAATGCGCATAAAGCTATTTCTGGTTTTTCTGCAGGTGCAAACGCAACAAACCATGCATGGTCACGCAGTTTTTCAGGAAGCAGATTAGAGCTTTTTCTTATGCTTACCACCTGTGCTGTTCCTGTTTTGCCGCCTACTGCGACAATCTTTGATCTTGCTGCTCCGCCAGTGCCGCCGCCTTCGTTTACAACACCATAAAGGCCTTTTTTCACTATATCAAGTATTTCGGGTTTTATATCTGCCTTTGAAGCAGGTAATGGCGCTGTTTCAGGCATAACTATTATGGGTCTGTAGATGTAACCGCCGTTAGCGACAGCACTTATGAGCTGTGCCATCTGTATTGGCGTGACAGATACGTAGCCCTGTCCTATAGCTGCATTTAATGTCTCTCCGAGATACCACTGTTGTTTTCTTTTTTCGTATTTCCATTGGGTATCGGGGATGAGACCGGCACGTTCTTTGACGAGCGGCAGACCTGTCGCTTTCCCCAGCCCGAGCTTTTTTGCATATTCTGCTATTTTGTCTATTCCAACACGCCTGCCTACCTCATAGAAATAAACATCACAGGATTCAACTATAGCCCTGTGCATGGAAACAGTTCCGTGCCCACCTTTTTTCCAGCAACCGAATCTCCAGTTGCCGTAATTAAGCCCTCCGGTGCAGGTGACCTTTGTCTCTGGGGTTATCACCCCCTCACTAAGCGCTGCTATGGCTGTTACTATCTTGAATGTTGAACCAGGGGGATACTGGCTCTGGAGAGCCCTGTTCAACATAGGAAGTTTTTTATCCTGGTTAAGTTCAATCCAGTTGTCATAACTTATGCCATGCGAAAACTTATTGGGGTCAAAAGATGGTTTGCTGATAAAGCCTAAGATCTCACCTGTGTCAACCTTCATTGCTACAAGAGCGCCTGTCTTTTGTGTAAAAACCTCTTCTGCTGCCTTCTGGAGGTTTATGTCAATACTCAGTCTTAAATCATCCCCCTTGACAGGAGAATTTTCCTGAATAAGTTTTATCTCTCTTCCGAGGGCGTCAATCTCTATAATCTTCTCTCCGGGTGTGCCTCGTAATGTTTTGTCAAAGAGCATTTCTGCGCCCCACTGCCCGATGAATGCCTCAGGAGGAACATCTTTAAACTCAGGATTCTTAGCCTGCGACGGATTGATTTTTCCGAGATAGCCTATCAAATGGGCGCCTAAATCTCCGTAAAGATATTCCCTCGTCATGTCAATGTCTATTATCAGCCCCGGGAAGTCAGAACGTCTGGCTTCTATCGCTGCAATTTCCTTAAATGTAAGCCCCTCTTTTAGTTTTATGGGTTCAAAGGGGCTTAATCTCTTCCTGCTGAACTTCGCATGGATTTCACTGCTGTCTATGCCAAGGACCTGCGCTAATAATTCCACATTTACTTTAGAAAGATTTTCAGGCATGAGAGAGGCATTGAAATATGGGGAATTTTTTACGAGGGGAGCGCCAGTTCTGTCGTAGATTATTCCTCTCGGCGCAGGTATCTTGATTATACGCAGCATATTCCCTTCAGATTCCTTTTTGTACTCATCTCCCTGAAGCACCTGTAACTGCCATAACCTTATTACAAACAAAGCGAATAAACCTGCAATGAAGTAACTTGCTATTGATATGCGTTCGCGGTTGATATTAGTCATCTTTAGGTTTTATAAAGGCCCCGGATACAGAGTTTATCGCTGCTGATATGAGTGTTATGAATATCGCATTTGGCACTGATGTTGGCATATGTTCGAATACAGCTCTCGAGACAAAGACGATAATCCCGTCAAACACAGTCAGAGAGGCTATTCCTATTATCCCCAGCAGCGGCGTCCACCTGAAAAAACTGCCTGACATAAGCGCTGCAAAAAATCCTGCAAGCCCTTTGCCCAGCATATTTGGTCCAATGACGCCTCCGGAAAGGCTGTCTCCGATGATGCCTATCATTGCGCCAAAGATGAGTCCTTTTCCTTCTCCGTTTTTCAATCCCAGATAATAAGCTATTGCGACTGTGAGATTCGGGCGTGCGCCGAACACTGATATTTTGCTTTCGAGCAAAAATGCAAAGAATATTATGATAAGGAAAAAGCCTCTTTTCATCGCCTTATTATGATGACCTCTTCAAGCTTTTTATTATCCTGAAAAGGTGTTACCTCTATATTCTGAAACAGTCCCGCATCTTTTTTTGATATCTTTGTTACAGTTCCTATCGGTATATCAACAGGGAAAAGCGAATCGAGCCCTGATGTAAATACAGTTTCATTCCGTTTCACCTCATATTCATGCGGGATGTATTTAAGAATGCAGATCTTTCCACCGGTTCCTGAGATTATGCCCTCTACCCTGCTGTCATTAAGCCTTATGGCAGCCGAGAAGTTTATGTCATTAAGGAGAAGTATAGATGAATATAAGTCCGAGACAGACAATATCTTTCCTGCAAGTCCCAGAGGCGTTATGACTGCCATGTCTTTTTCGATTCCGTCACGTTTGCCCTTGTCGATAACAAGTGTGTTTGCCCATCTGTCGTTTCCCCTTGAGATAACCCTTGCTGAAGCTGCATATCTTCTCTCTTTTTCTTTTAGTGAAAGAAGTTCTCTGAGCCTTGCATTTTCAGCTACGATATCTCTGAGTCTATGCTGTTCGAGCAGCAGGCTGTTTATCTGTTCTTTTAGCCTTTTGTTTTCTTCATCCCGCAAATATATTTTTCTGAAAGAAGTTTTTATTGAATAGCAGAGGGAATGAATTGCCTTGTTAGCCGTATTTATAGGATAGTTCAGGCTTCTCAGGGGGTTGAAAGCCCCTCTGTTGGATTGATATGTCATCAGGATGAATGAAATTATGATGAACGAGAAAAAAAGTAAAAGCCTCTTCTTTGGCATCAATTAATGGCTATCTTCCTCAGAAGTTCAATTTCATCCAGCATTTTGCCGACCCCTTTTACCACTGCTGCTAATGGGTCGTCTGCCACTATTACAGGAAGCCCTGTTTCTTCTTTTATCAGGATATTAAGCCCTCTCAGAAGCGCTCCGCCTCCGGCAAGGACTATACCGCGGTCTACAATATCAGCTGCAAGTTCAGGCGGGGTATTTTCGAGTGTTACCTTTATTGTGTCGATAATTACGTTTACAGTTTCGCTCAGCGCCTCTCTGATCTCATCTTCAGTTATTGTGATTGTCTTTGGGATTCCTGCAATGAGGTCACGGCCTTTAATCTCCATCTCCCGCGTTGGCTCTCCGTCTATATGATAGGCAGATCCGATCTCAATCTTTATCTGCTCAGCTGTTCTGTCTCCGATCATAAGGTTATATCTGCGTTTCATATGCGCGATTAGCGCCTCATCCATCTTATCGCCGCCTACCCTTACTGCCTTGCTGTAAACAATACCATCAAGTGATATTACCGCTATATCAGTGGTGCCCCCACCAATATCAACGATCATATTCCCTGCAGGTTCGCCAACAGGCAATCCTACTCCGATTGCCGCTGCCATTGGTTCTTCGATAAGATATACCTCACGTGCGCCTGAGGCCTGAGCTGCATCCTTCACAGCGCGCTGTTCCACTTGGGTAATCCCTGACGGAACGCCGATTATCACTCTGGGAGATACGAAGTTTCTCCTGTTATGCACCCTTGTTATAAAGTATTTCAGCATTTCGCCTGTTGCATCAAAGTCTGCTATAACGCCATCCTTCATTGGTCGTATGGCTATTAAGTTGGATGGTGTTTTGCCGAGCATCTTTTTTGCCTCAGTCCCTACTGCGATAGGTTTTCTATTGTCTTTTCTAAAAACTACCACAGATGGTTCATCGCAGACAACACCCTTTCCTTTAACATAGACAAGTGTATTTGCTGTTCCAAGATCTATGGCAAGGTCGTTTGAAAACCAGCCGAGAATATTATTCAAAAACATGTTTAACTCCTTTTCAGTTTGATTGTTTCTTTTCTATGACAGCAGTCTTTGCGAGTTCGTCTCCAAGGCGCAACCGTTCCTTACTGCCTAATAATATTATTGATTCAAATGCCATTATAAGAACCATAAGGACCCATCCGATCAAAGGGATTTTCGAAAGCAGCATGCCGGTGCACAATGTAAAATTTCTCAATATTGACTCTTTGATAGAACATGGATTATTGCTTACAGTAGATATAACCTTTAATCCCGTAAGTTTTTTTCCGAGACTATTCCCGTCAAAAAGTCCGTCGCTGATAAACAGATAAGTAAGCCCTGCAAAGAAACCAGCCTTCGGTATTATCTCTGCAGCAGCAGCCACAAGAATGAAGTCGATTGTCTTAGCCACAACCCTGAGAAGCAAACCGGCGCTTTTGGTTTCTTCTGACATCTTAAATTTTAACAGAAAGTGTTTTGTTTTTCAATTATAATAGTAGCTTAGGAATGACACAGCTAGAACGGGAACTCGAAAAGGCAGAGAGAAGCAGATTCTCAAAAAAAAAGGTTGTTATTATACTCCTTACCATACTGTCTGCATTCACAGGAATCATTGCCGGCTTATTCTACTGGATGTTGTCTGACCTGCCCGAGGTAAGACGCCTTGAGGAATATGCACCAATAGAGTCTTCGCAGGTTTACTCTGCTGACGGCAAACTGATTGCGGAATTTTATCTCGAGAGAAGGACATTTCTGTCCTATTACCAAATACCAGAACGCGTAAAGAAGGCATTCATATCTGTGGAGGACATAAGGTTCTATAAGCATCCTGGTGTTGATGTCATAGGAATTGTAAGGGCGCTCTACAAGGATATCAGGGCAGGCGGGATCGTTCAGGGCGGGAGCACAATAACCCAGCAGCTCACGAAGATGCTTTTTTTAAACCCTGACAAGAGCGTGACAAGAAAACTAAAGGAAGCGGCTCTTTCCATACAGATTGAGAGAAAATATACAAAGGATGAAATACTCGGACTGTATCTCAACCAGGCATATTTTGGAACAAGGGCATACGGTATTGAGGCAGCTGCCCAGACCTATTTTGGGAAATCAGCACAAGAACTAAGCATAGCCGAGGCAGCCCTCCTTGCATCTTTGCCAAAAGCACCGTCAGCGTATTCTCCTTTCAGAGACCCGGAGAAGTCGAAGGAAAGAAGAACGATGGTTTTGGAGCAGATGCTGAGGCATAAATTCATAACAAATGCCCAGTACAAAGAGGCAGTCAATGTTCCGCTGCCTTCAGCGCCGCATTTCAGAAAATACAACGCGCCGTATTTCATAGAGATACTGAGACATGGTCTTGAATCTAAGTATGGAGCGGGATTATATACTTCAGGATACAAAATCTACTCTACATTGGATATGATGATGCAGCAAACAGCAGAGGAAGCGGTAAAGAGAGGGATTACTGCTGTAGAGGGAAGAACAACGCCTGGGATTGAGGCAGCGCTTATCACGATAGATATCAGAACAGGGCATATTAAGGCGATGGTTGGCGGTTCTGATTTCTGGAAAACCCAGTTCAATAGAGCAACGCAGGCATTAAGGCAGCCAGGTTCTGCATTCAAACCATTTGTTTATGCCACAGCAATCAAAAATGGCATTAAATCCCAGGAAAAGGTTAATGATTCGCCTATATCTCTCAAAGGCTCGAGACCCGGCGAGCGGTGGTCTCCCAAGAACTATGACGGAAAGTACTATGGAGTTGTGACATTGAAAAAAGCCATTGCAAAATCTTTAAATGCTGCAACCGTGAGGCTTGCAACAAGGCTTGGGATAAAGAATGTGATAGAAACAGCAAGGAGTCTCGGTATAAAAAGCGAACTGCAGCCTTATATGCCTCTTGCGCTCGGAGCCTCGGACGTGACTTTGGTAGAGATGGTCTCTTCATATCTGGCATTTGCCTCAGGATACCGCGCATTGCCCTTGCTCTATGAGAGAATACTGAACAGAGAAGGCATCATTACAGAAGAGACTAAGCCTAAGATTGAAAACTTGTTGTCCGAGGAAGAAGTGAAGGAGATGAAGATACTACTCGGCGCTGTTGTGGAAGAAGGAACAGCTCAGGGAGCAAAGAAACTTGGCAGGGCAGTTTACGGCAAAACAGGAACTACGAATGATTATACAGATGCCTGGTTTATCGGGTTTGACAACAGGCTTGTTGTAGGTGTATGGGTTGGGAGGGACGATCATACACCGATTGGCAATAAAGAAACAGGCGCAAGAGCTGCTTTGCCGATATGGATTGAGTTTATGGAGAAGAGTACTGAGTAAATTTTGGCATTACAGTGGAATAGAAAAGGTGCTATAGTTTTAGAAGAAGGACTTGTTTTGGTGAAGACATAGAAACGAGAATCAGACCTTTTTTTAGTCAAACAGGGCTCCTATAAATTCCTTGGTATCAAAATCTCTGAGGTCATCAATGCCTTCACCGATGCCTATAAGCCTTACAGGAATGCCAAGCTCTTTTTTTATCGCGAATACAATTCCGCCTTTTGCTGTACCGTCTAATTTTGTAAGCGCAATCCCTGTAACACCAATTGCTTCATTAAATAACTGTGCCTGTCTCAATGCATTTTGTCCTGTGGTTGCGTCAACAACTAAGAGCACCTCCTGAGGCGCTCCGGGCATTGTCTTTTCAACAACACGTTTGACCTTCTTCAGCTCCTCCATGAGAGGACTTTTGGTGTGAAGCCTTCCTGCGGTATCAATGATAACGATATCGATATTTTTATGTTTAGCGGATTCTATGGCATCAAAGGCAACAGCAGCAGGATCAGAACCGCTCTGATGTTTTACAAGTAAAGCGCCGGCCCGTTTAGCCCAGATTTCAAGCTGTTCTATTGCAGCAGCCCTGAATGTGTCAGCGGCAGCAAGCAGAACTGAATGTCCTTGAGATGCAAACCTACTTGCAAGCTTTCCGATTGTTGTGGTCTTGCCAACCCCATTGACGCCTACTGTGAGTATAACAAAGGGTTTTTCGCCGAATAAGACAATAGGCGCTGACGAGCCGAGTATCAAGCCCATCTCTTTTTTGAGAGATTCTTTCAGCGAATTGCTTTCCTTAGCCTCTCCTTTCTTAAACTTTTCTCTCAGAGAATTAGCTATTTCCTCTGTGGCATGTATACCGATGTCGGATGTTATAAGTATTTCCTCAAGCTCCTCAATTGTATCCTCGTCTATTTTGCCTCTGGAAAATATCGATTCTACTTTTTCAACAAATCCCTTTCTTGTTTTTGAAAGCCCTTCTTTTAAACGATCAAAAAGACCCATTAATCCTCCTCAACTGCAAAAATAATTACTCTGGACAGGATATAGTGTTCGAGCGGCTTATTTTGCTGATATTCCGACAGACGACCCCCCTTAATTCCCCCCTTGCCAAGGGGGGAACAAAAAAGGGGTAGACAAAATCCTCGGAGGTCGGAACGACCGAGAATGAGCAAAAATACTATGTCCTGTCCTAACCTATAAATTCTAAATTTTTTGTGAGGGATTAATCAATTGTATAGTTAGCTTAACATAATTAAAAAGGGATGGCGTTTTCAAAACTTTTGAAGAGGGTATGCCTGCTTTATTCCTGATGCGCTATAATACATCATGAATTTTTATCAGTTCCTGATACCGCGGCTCAATGGCAAAAATATCGAGAAAGATTTCGACTATTATTATAGACTGGTCAGAGAAGGCATTGCAGGATTTATTGTATTTGGAGGTGAACTCGAAATAGTAAGACATGGGATAAAAGAACTTCAGAAGATTGCAGTTAAACCATTAATCATTGCCTCTGACCTTGAGCAGGGATTGGGCCAACAGCTTGAAGGTGGTACGTTATTCCCACCTGCAATGGCGATTGCAGCAGCGATCAAAAGCTCTCGGCTGTCAGCAATCAGCAATCAGCAAATAAAACTACTTCGAAGAACTTTTAAGGCGATTGCGCTTGAAGCAAGATATGCAGGTATCAATACAATTCTTGCTCCTGTGCTGGATATAAATACCAATCCGAAAAATCCTATCATTTCAACAAGGGCATTTGGAGAAGATTCTGAGACTGTTTCATTTTTCGGGTGTGAGATGATAAAAACGCTTCAATCAAATGGGATTGTTTCGTGCGGCAAACATTTTCCGGGGCATGGCGATACCGGAATAGATTCGCATATAAAACTTCCGTCAATAAGAAAACAGTTAAAAATTCTTGAGGGGACAGAGCTTGTTCCTTTCCGAAAGTCGATTCAGCAAGGTGTAAAGATGATTATGCTTGGGCATCTGAGTGTCCCTGCGTTAGACCCTTCAGGCATTCCCGTATCTCTCTCTCATAAGGCTGTCCGCTATCTCAGAGACAGATTGGGATTTAAGGGCATTATCACGACTGATGCCATGAATATGGGCGGAATAGGGAGATATTCCGAGGAGAAGGCTGCGCTTATGGCTCTTCAGGCAGGTGTTGACATTATCCTCCATCCTACGGATCCTGAAAAAATTGTATCATACCTCTCAAAACAAAACGTTCTATTCGATGCACGGCGGATGAGTATATTTCGCAAAAAACTCCCTCGATTTCCTTCCGCATCAATGCACAGATTTGCTGCTAACAAGAAACTTTCTGAGGAATTGACAAGAAAAGCGCTAAAGGCGTCAGGTGACTACAAGATAAAAGGGAACCCGCTGCTTATTATTTTAACTGATGATTCAGATGAAAGCTATAGGACTCTGTATGCAGAATTAAGGCTAAGATATCAGACATTAAGATGTTTGAGGTTTAAGACAGGTGAAGATATAAAATTAAATAGTTTTTACGAAAGAAGGGAGATTATTGTTGCAGTATTTTCAAAAACAAGGGCGTGGAAAGGAGGACCAAGCAATTGGCTTAGGGAATCCCTGAAGAAACTGGGAAAAAGAGCAAGAGTATTAATATCCTTTGGAAGTCCGTATCTCCTTGATGAAATGGAAGGCGACAATATAGGGGACTGTCCCAGATTTACGGACAGAGCGGAGCAGAGTCGTAGAATCGGGACTGTCCCTGTCGTTAAGATAAATGCCTTCTGGGATTCAGATATTGCGCAAAAGGCAGTGGCAGAGGCGCTTAAAAGTCACATTTTGGGTAATGGTTTACCCAAAAAATAATTTTTGGATTGCAATGAATTGATTTTTAAGGATTATTTTTTTGGCATAAACTTTGCTTTATAAGAACAGATGATATATATTAGAACTAAAATGAAAGGAGGTTTTTAAAGATGTTTATGCTAAAAGACAAAAGGGGTTTTACGCTTATCGAGCTGGTGATGATAATCGTCATCCTCGGAATATTGGCGGCGGTGGCAATACCGAGGTATGCTGATTTAAAAGATGATGCTGATAAGGCTAACGCAAACGCTGTCGTTGGAGGCCTGAATTCCGCTGCGAGCGTTGCTTTTGCAAAAGCCTTGATTAATGGCACATCATCTACTCGGTGTAATGGTGGCGTAACTGGCGATTTAAGCACAGCAGAAGAGCTTGAATCCTGTTTAGATGGCGGTCTTCCAAAAGGCTGGAGCATTAACGGTAGTGATTTCAGATATGCTGCCGGCGTAGGGAATCGTGATTTCCCCTTTACTGCCGAGACAGGTTCAGCAAAGGCCAGTGTTAGAACAACTTCTACGACGTCTGGCTGGCCATACTAAAAGTGTAAAAGTACAAGAGCGGACTGTTATGATTTCGAATCATGGGGGGGCTTAGCCCCCCTTATTAATTGAGTATTATTTTGAAAATAACAGTTCGTAAAAGAACAATCTTTATCTTCCTCACATTAATAGGGCTTCTTGCATATTTTAATTCTCTGAGCGCCCCGTTCCATTATGATGACATCTCTTTTTTAAGAGAAAATACCTTTATAAAATCATTCCAGCTATTCTTGAACTGGATAACAGGCGCTTATTCAAGGCTGATTACAGGAAGAGGATTTTTGCTTTTTACGTTCTATCTGAACTACTTGATAAACGGCCTTGATACATTTGGTTATCATCTGGTCAATCTATTCATTCACATATCAGTGGCGTTTTTGTTCTATCTGCTAATGGCAAGATATGTTTATCCTTCTCTATCATTGCGAGACTTACCCCCCACCCATCCCTCCCCCTCGAGGGGGGAGGGTAAGGGAGGGGGTGGGATTGCCACGCCTTCGGCTCGCAATGACAAGTGGCAGAGTGGTTTGAATAACAGGTCGGTAGTGCCTATCCTTGCAGCAGTTCTCTTTCTCATCCATCCAATAAATACTGAAAGTGTGACATATATCTCGAGCAGATCTTCGGGGCTTTCTGCATTTTTTATCCTTGCTTCAATGCTGTGTTTTTTCAGAGCAACCTCACTCCCCTATCCCCCCCTTGGTAAGGGGGGGCAAGAGGAGGGTAAGAATAAATTCCATTTAGCTTTTTATTTTTTAAGTCTGCTTTTTTTTCTTATCGGACTCTCCACTAAAGAGGCGGCAATAGTTACCCCGTTGCTGATGGTCTTATTCGATCTTTATTTTATTTCTGATTCTGATAATGGTAGAAACTTTAAATCAAGGTTTAAATACCATCTGCCGTTCTGGCTGATAATCCTGGCAGGCTCTTTTTATTATTCAGGATATATTACAAGGCCTGCAATGTATAACAGGCCATGGCTAACGCATATCCTGACAGAATTAAAGGTCTTTGTTGAATATCTAAGGCTATTAATCCTGCCTGTTGGACTAAATATCGACCACGATGTAAAGGCGTTATTAACGCTCGATTTAAGTGCAGTTTTTTATGTGGCGATTCTTGCAGGGCTTTTATTGACCGCAGCATTTTT
The DNA here is from genome assembly GCA_016208915.1 of Nitrospirota bacterium. GTDB lineage: Bacteria > Nitrospirota > Thermodesulfovibrionia > Thermodesulfovibrionales > UBA1546 > JACQXE01. Next base: position 18,139 of record JACQXE010000033.1, read on the forward strand.
GAAAAATAAAAATAAGATTTTATCCTTTTCCATAATCTGGTTTTTCATTAATTTAGCCCCTTTTCTATTAATCAGACTGGAAGATTATATGGCTGAGAGATGGGTCTATGCTGCATCAATAGGATTTTCACTGGGTATTAGTGAATTATTGGTTTTGCTTTATCTGAGGCATAAAAAGCTTGGAATATTTATCGCTGCCTCTGCAGTTGTTCTTTTGGGAATTCTTGCCTACAGTCGTAATAATGTATATAAAGACCCTGTCACATTATGGTCAGACGCCGCTCAAAAGTCTCCGCAGAAAGCCAGACCGTATACAAATCTATGCGGGGCTTACGGAGAAAGCGGCGACGCAGATAAGGCAATCGATGTATGCAGGACAGCAATTAATAAGGGGGGCAGGGATATTGAGACATATATGAACCTGGCGACCGCTCATTTTTTTAAGGGCAACTTAAATATTGCTGAAACAATCCTCAAAGAAATGGCCAAGAATATAACATCTGACAAAGAGGCAATTGAGATTTATCATTATAATCTTGGTGCAGTATACAAGGCGCAAAAAAAATATGACATAGCAATAGAAGAATACAAAAAGATATTTGAGTTAAAACCACAGTCACCCGCTCCTTTAACGCATATCGGAGAATGTTATCTTTTACTTGGAATGAAAGATAACGCAGAGGAATATTTTCGGCTTGCAACAAAGGGTGTTGCAAAAAATGGAGATGACTATCTTATGATGGCCAAGAGCTTTTTCAGGATCAATGAGGCACAAAAGGGATTTGAAAGTCTCACGAACGCAGTGATAACAGAGCCGCTCAATGTTAATATCCGTTACTGGGTTGCAACAACCTATCTTGAGATAAAAAACTATGATCTTGCTCAGAAACACTTTTTAGTGACTATAAAACTTGCTCCCAATCACGCCCTTGCACATAAGGGCATGGGGCTGGTAATGCTTGCAAAGGGAAATATTAAAGATGCAAAGAAGTATTTCAATAAGGCGCTGAGCCTTTTTTCTCCTGCCTCTCCTGAAAAGAAAGAGCTATTGAATCTTTTGGAAAACACAGGGCAATAAGTTCATTATACAAAGCCATTTCAAAAACCTAAAATTATAATTTGAGATTTTTTGCTTGACAATAATAAAGAGCGTAAATTATTTTATTAAGATTTGCAAATTCGCAAAAAGAATTTATGCCTGGAACTTATTTACCATCAGATTATTTGCCTATTCTTGTCTTCTTGATGGTCGCTACGGCCTTTGGGATGGGCGCCCTTTTAATCGGTTCGATATTAAGACTTCGCAGACCTTATCCTGAAAAGCTTATGCCCTATGAGTCGGGAAATCCTCCGGTAGGAGAGCCTCGCCAGCGATTCTCTGTAAAATTCTATATAATCGCAATGCTATTTGTTGTGTTTGATGTTGAAACAGTTTTTCTCTATCCATGGGCAGTGGTATTTGACAAAATCGGACTTTATGCTTTTATAGAGATGATTATTTTTATCGTCATTCTCCTCGTTGGATATGTTTACGCATGGAGAAAGGAGGCATTTAAATGGGACTAATTACAAGCGCTTTCTCCCAGCCGCTTGTTGAGGTGGAAAAAGGCACGAAGATTCTGGCGCCGAACATTATTATAACCTCAATGGACAAGTTGATTAACTGGGGAAGGAGCTCGTCATTATGGCCTGTGACATTCGGACTTGCCTGATGCGCCATTGAAATGATGACGACGGGATCGTCACACTATGATCTGGACAGAATGGGAGTTATTTTCAGAGGTTCCCCAAGGCAGGCTGATTTCATGATTGTTGCAGGAACTGTTACGAAAAAGATGTCCCAGATAGTCAGAAGGGTTTATGATCAGATGCCTGAACCACGCTATGTAATTTCTATGGGAAGCTGCGCTTGCAGCGGAGGCATCTTCAATACCTATAGCACTGTGCAGGGCTGTGACAGTTTTCTCCCAGTTGATGTATACATACCGGGCTGTCCGCCAAGGCCTGAGGCATTGCTTGAAGGGATAATCAAGCTTCAGGAAAAGATAAAAAAGGAGCATTTCAGATGGAGCCGCTTCAGGTAATAAGAGAAGAATTCACTGATGACATTATTTCTGTCTCTGAATTCAGAGGGCAGATTTCAGTAACCCTGAGAAAGGATAATGTGTTTGAAATCTCAAGGTTTCTCAGGGACGAACCCGGATTAAATTTTAACTTGTTGCGTGATCTATGCGGTGTGGATTACCTCGGAATAAAGGAGCCAAGGTTTGAGGTCGTATATAATCTCTACTCTATACCATACAGGCATTCAATAATGGTTAAAGCGCAGGTCCCTGAAAATGATTGCAGGATAAAGAGTGTAACATCACTATGGGCAGGTGCGAACTGGCATGAAAGGGAATGCTTTGATATGTTCGGAATAGTATTCGAGGGACACCCTGATCTCAGAAGGATACTTATGCCTGAGGACTGGGAAGGCTATCCGTTAAGAAAAGACTATCCTGTGAAAGGGCCTGAAAAGGAATGGTCAGGATTTCTGAATGTTCTTGACAAGGCGAAAAGATTCAGAGAGTTCGATTGGCACGGATAACTGCTTCTGTCATTCCCGCGTAGGCGGGAATCCAGAATAGAGGAAAATATAGATTCCTGCTTTCGCAGGAATGACAGAATAGGAATTATGGATAACACAGAAAAACCATTTGAGACAAGAGAATTAACAATTAGCATGGGACCGCAACACCCTGCTACGCATGGTGTTCTAAGACTTGTGCTTAACCTCGACGGAGAAACTGTTGTTAAATGCACGCCTTACGTTGGCTATCTTCACAGGGGGATAGAGAAGCTCGGGGAAAACAGGACATATTTTTCCGCGCTTCCCCTGACTGACCGCCTCGATTATATCTCTTCCATGAACAACAATGTCGGATATGTGAATGCAGTTGAAAAATTGTTCGGGATTGAGGCGCCTGACAGGGCAAAATTCATACGTACTATTGTCGCTGAGATGGGCAGGATTTCAAGTCACATAATCTGGCTTGGCACCCACGTCCTTGACATCGGAGCTACGACGCCATTTCTCTATGCATTCAGGGAGAGGGAAACAATTATGGACCTCTTCGAGATGTTATGCGGCGCAAGGCTGACAGTGAGCTATCCGAGGGTTGGCGGAGTGCGTAACGACGTATCTCAGGAATTCGTTGATAAGTTATACGAGTTTGTTCTTGATTTTCCTTCAAAGATAGATGACTATGAGACCCTTGTTACTGAAAACAGAATCTGGAAGGAAAGAACAGTTGGAATAGGTGTCATATCTGCAGAAGAAGCCATAAACTGGGGACTCACAGGAGGCACTTTGAGGGGGTCCGGTGTGAATTATGATGTAAGGAAACATGCGCCTTATGACGCTTATGACAGAGTTGAGTTTGATGTTCCGCTTGGTAAAAACTGTGATTGCTATGACCGGTATCTTGTAAGAATCGAAGAGATGAGACAGGCAAACAGGATAATCAAACAGTGCGTAGAGAAACTCCCTGCAGGCCCTGTAATGGCAGATGCGCCCAAATTTACTCTTCCGCCAAAGGATTTGGTGCTGAAGGATATGGAGCATCTTATACAGCAGTTTGTATTAATCACAAAAGGGCCGACTGTTCCGGAAGGAGAAATATATGTCGGGACAGAGGTTCCCAAGGGTGAACTCGGCTTTTATTTTGTGAGCGACGGCACCGGCAGGCCTTACAGGATGAGAGTAAGGGCGCCCTCATTTGTTCATGCCTCGGTGCTGCCCAGATTATGCGAGGGCGGGTTTATTGCTGATGTCATAGCGAATATAGGGACGATCGATATAGTGCTCGGGGAATGTGACAGATGAGAAGCTTCCAATTTTGTCATTCCCGCGCAGGCGGGAATCCAGTTTTCGCAGAAAACCTTGGATTCCGCATCAAGTGCGGAATGACGACAAGGAAAATTTAAGGAAATGCTTAGTGAAGCGGTAATAAAAGAACTGGAAGAGATAAGACAGAGATATCCCAATGCGAGGGCTGCGCTGCTTCCTGCGATATATATCGCACAGAGGGAGTTTGGATGGCTTTCTCCAGAGGCTTATGAGGCTGTCTCAGATATACTCGGCGTTCCAAAGACAATTGCAAGAGGAGTTGCCACGTTCTATGCGATGTACAAGCACAAGCCAATGGGCAGAAATATTGTCCATCTCTGCACAAATGTTTCCTGCATGATACTTGGCGCTGAAAGGCTTGTCGATATATTAAAGGAAAGGTACGGGCTTGAACCCAATAGCACGACTCCTGATGGAAGGTTTTCTCTTGTGATCATGGAGTGCATAGGCGCCTGTGGCACAGCGCCGGCAATGCTCGTAAACACAGACTTCCATGACAATCTTACTCAGGAAAATATAATACAGATACTGGAGAGTTATAAATAATTCGTGGAAAAGACACTCCTGAAAAATATAGAGAACCCAAAATCTGCAGATATAAATGAGTACATGAATGCAGGCGGATATAAGGCACTTCGCAAGGCATTTGAGATGAAACCTGCAGATATAGTTGAGGAAGTTAAGCGATCAGGTTTGAGGGGAAGGGGTGGTGCTGGTTTCCCGACAGGAATGAAATGGTCTTTTGCAGTAGCGACCACTGACAGGCCTAAATATCTGCTCTGTAACGCTGACGAAGGAGAACCCGGGACATTCAAGGACAGACCTATCCTTGAGAAAAATCCGCATCTTCTGATAGAAGGAATGATTATCTCAGGATACGCCCTCGGCGCAGAATACGGCTATGTTTATCTCAGGGGTGAATATCCTGAGGCTAATGACATACTTCTTAACGCAATAAAGCAGTCTTATGAAAAAGGTTATCTCGGAGAGAGCATACTCGGCAAGGGCGCAAGATTTCATCTCTACGTACATCAGGGCGCAGGCGCATACATCTGCGGTGAAGAAACAGCATTGATAGAATCACTTGAAGGCAAAAAAGGTCAGCCGAGGATAAGACCGCCATTCCCTGTTAACAGGGGATATCTGCAGAAACCGACTGTTGTAAATAATGTTGAGACTCTCTCAAATGTCCCATATATCATAGAGGTCGGGTCAGAGGCTTATTCCAAGATCGGAAGCCCTGACTGTCCGGGCCCTAAGCTGTATTGCGTGAGTGGACATCTGGAAAAGCCGGGAGTTTATGAACTGCCAATGGGCACAACCCTCAGGGATATTATTTATACTCACTGTGGCGGAATAAAAGGCGGCAAACAACTAAAGGCAGTAATCCCAGGCGGTATAACAGCGCCTGTGCTTCCTGCTGATAAGATAGATTGCCCGATGGATTTCGTTAACATGCCAAAACATGGCAGCATGCTCGGTTCAGGCGCTGTGATAGTTATGGATGAAAGCGTATGCCTTGTGAAGGTATGTTACAGGGCTCTGAAATTCCTTGAGCACGAATCCTGCGGAAAATGTACTCCATGTCGTGAAGGCACAGGATGGCTGAGGAATATACTCGGGAGGATAGAGTACGGTGAAGGCAGGGAGGAAGACGTAGAATTACTGCTCTCTGTGGCATCCAATATGATGGGTAAGACTTTCTGCCCGCTTGGAGATGGGGCCGCGTCAGTTGTGCAGAATTTTATAAAACATTTCAGGAATGAGTTCGAGGAACATATAAAGAATGCAAAATGCAGATTTAGATAAAAAACAGACTGGCTATAATATTTTCACTCATTCCCTGCCTGCCGGCAGGCAGGTCGGTCGCTTAAGGCGGACTCCGAGGATTTTGCCTCTTGATATTCTTGTTTTATTGCTGTCGGAATATCGGCAAAATAAGCCGCTCAAATACTATATCCAGTCTTTAGGAATTTGAAGTTTATGATTACAGTAAATATAAACGGTAAAGAGATTAAGCTTGAAAAGCCTGTAACAGTGCTTGAGGCTGCGCGGTCTGCAGGCATTAAGATACCCACGCTCTGTTATCATGAACAGCTCGAGAAGTATGGCGGCTGCAGATTATGTCTTGTAGAGATTGAGAAGATACCGAGACTTCAGACGGCATGCACACTGGTGGTAACAGACGGCATGGTGATAAGAACAGAGACAGAGCAGGTAACTAATGCACGAAGAGGTGTTCTGGAGTTTTTGCTGATAAATCATCCGCTTGATTGCCCTTATTGTGATAAGGCAGGAGAATGCGAACTTCAGGACATGGTAGAGAAGTATGGTCATACCACTGGAAGGTTCAAAGAGAATAAGAGAAGAATTCCTGAAAATCTTGAAGATCCTGTTATTGTGCGCAATATGGAAAGATGTATTATGTGCACAAGATGCGTCAGGATGTGCGAAGGGGTGCAGGGAGCTTCTGCCATAGCAGTTATAAACAGAGGAGGGCATTCGCATATAGAGCCTTTCTCAGGAGGCAGATATGACTGCGAATACTGCGGCAACTGCATTTCTGTTTGCCCGGTTGGCGCAATTATGTCAAGGATGCACAGGCATAGCTACAGGCCGTGGCAGTTAGTAAGCGAGACAGAAACAATCTGTCCTTACTGCGGTGTGGGGTGCACGCTTGTAGTACAGGTGAGGGATAATGTTATCAAGAGGGTAATCCCCAGACTGGGCAAGGGTGTTAATAGCGGACTACTGTGTTCAAGAGGCAGATTTGGCTATGAGTTTGTAGGAAGCGAGGAAAGGCTTACATCACCGCTTATAAAAAAGGATGGGAAACTGGAACAGGCTACATGGAAAGAGGCGCTGGATTTGGTTGCAACACGACTTGGTGAAATTAGAAAGAAATATGGCAGTGATTCAATCGCAGGGATAGCTTCGCCACGCTGCACAAATGAGGACAATTACGTTTTTCAGAGATTCATGAGAGGCACAATCGGCACAAATAATATAGACAGCACTGCAAGCTTAGGTTATGCCGGAACCCTGAGATTTATTGAAAATATATTCGGAGGGGGCGTAACAGCTAATCAGATAAGCGAACTTTCGAATTCTGATCTGATATTTGTGGCAGGCGGGGATCCTACCACAGTAAATCCGGTATTCGGTCTTAAGATAAGGGCATGTTCAAGAAATGGAGGCCGTCTTCTTACCATAGGACATTCTAAGGGGCTGAGAAACTTTAATCCTGTTGAACTCAGACCGCAATTATTTACAGAGACAGTTTTGCTTGAAGGGCTGGTTACTGCATTGAAAGACAGAAAAGGGCTCCCCGGTTCAAACAAGAAGATTGAAACTCGTATAAAGGATATAAATATTTCAGTTGATGATGTTGAAAAGACCAGCAGGGTTTCAGGAAAAGATGTTGAAAAATTTGCCAATCTCCTTTCTGAATCCGTCACCCCTGCAATTGTGATTGGCAGAGAATTGATGCAGAGCAACGGCAACAGCTATAAATTCCTTCTTCTCTCGGCAATAAGCTATCTTATAAATGGGAAAATATATCTTCTTTCAGAGCGCTCAAACGAGCAGGGCGTTATTGATATGGGTTGCGCGCCTGACATCCTGCCCGGCTATAAGTCAGTTTCAGATTCAGAATTCAGGAAGAGATATGAGAGCGTCTGGAAAACAGCCATCCCTGAAAAACAAGGGCTGTCATTATCAGGGATGATCATCTCTGCGAAGAACGGCGCTATAAAGGCAATGTACATAATGGGTGAAAACCCAGTCTATAATTTGCCTGATTCCAAAGAAGCGGAAGCAGCGCTGAAAAATATTGGCTTCCTTGTTGTGCAGGATATTTTTTTAAGCGAGACAGGAAAAATAGCGGATGTTGTTCTGCCTGCGCTTAGCTGGTCAGAGAAAGAGGGCACATTTACAAATATGGAGAGAAGAATCCAGCTGCTCAGAAAGGCAGTGATAAGGGAAGGGAAAGAAGACTGGAGGATTATCTCTAATATATCGGGCAATATGGGAGTGAAGTTTAATTACTCAGATGCTGAAGATGTGTTTTCAGAGATAAGCAGTGTTTCTCCCTTATACAAGGGTCTGAGCTATAAAGAGATAGAAATGGGAAACTCGATTTACCCTTATAAAGGAGAGACACTGACAGGTGGCGAGGATATTCAGATACATAAAGGCAAGAGCATTACTGCTGTCAGCAGATTGTATTTAAGAATCGAAAGACCGCTGTTTCATTCAGGCACATTATCGAGAAGGGCGCAGGCATTGTTGAAGGTCTATCCCGAGGCTGTTGCGAGAATCAGTCCTTTAACTGCCGAGGCGTATTCGTTAAAAAACGGAGATAAGGTGAAGGTTTCCACAAAGAAAGGCTTTCTGGAGCTTCCTGTGGCTATTGACGACGGGCTTGAGAATTCGGTTGTGGCGCTTACAAATAATTTTGAGGGCAAGGGGGCGTTCAGCCTGATAGAATATACTATTGACACTGTGACAAATGCCCCTGTAATCGAAGGCATAGAAGTGAGCATAGAGAAGGGAGGGGGATAATATGATATGTGAAAGATGTCGAATAGAAAATACTGAGGACAGCAGATACTGCAAGGGATGCGGCGCACTCCTTAAGCAGGACGTTGAAGCGCATATAAGCAGGGGTCTTCTTTACAGGAGAAGGGGAGGCGGCAGCGCTCAGGGAAATGCGCTTATTGAATTGACACAGGCATTGAAACTTGATCCTCAGAATGCTGAAGCCAATTTTTATATGGGCAAGCTTATGTATGATAATGGTTTTCTTGAAGACGCCCTTAACTATTATAAAAAGGCGATTGAGACAAGCCCTGAATGGGCTGATGTGTATTTTGAAATAGGTACCGCATATTACAGGCTCTGCAGAATTGACGAGGCAATAGAAGTATTTGAAAAGGCGTACAGCCTTAATCCTGAATATATTATTTCGTGTTATTATGCGGGTCTGGCTTATTACCATAAGGGCAGTCTTGATAAGGCCATAAAACATTTTGAAAATGTAATCCAGAAGGACCCTGAGTTTGCTATGGCTTATTACCATCTTGGCCGGGCATATACAAAAAAGAATTTTACAAATAAGGCGATAGAGTCGCTGGAGAAACTAGTTGCAATCAGCCCTAAGGACTCTGACGCATTCTTTCACTTAGGATTCTCCTACTGGAAGAACGACAATGAAGAGAAGGCAATATGGGCATTGCAGAAGGCGTTAGAACTGAATCCTGACGATGAGAATGCAAAGGGAATACTCAAGCAGTTGATGCGCTGACAGGAGAGAAGATGTATATTGATTTAATGCTGAACATAGGAATGATACTCTTAAAGATTGCGGTTGTTATAGGCGTAGCGCTGCTCCATGTTGCTTATGCCACATACTGGGAACGCAAGGTGATTGGACATATGCAGGTAAGGCTTGGCCCTATAGAGGTCGGTCCGCACGGCCTGCTTCAGCCTATAGCAGACGGCGTAAAATTATTTTTCAAAGAGGACATAATACCTGCAAATGCAGACAAGCCCTTGTTCTATATTGCGCCTGTTATATTCTTTGTCTCAACCATGACCGCGCTCTCTGTCCTGCCATTCTTTGAAGGCTTTGTTATTGCTGACATAAATATCGGGCTGCTATTCCTGTTTGCAATGTCTTCTCTGGGCGCATACGGGATAATAATATCAGGATGGTCGTCCAACTCAAAGTATGCATTTTTAGGCGGATTGAGGTCAGCGTCACAGGTAATAAGCTATGAGATTGCAATGGGGATGAGTCTGGTCGGAGTCATGATCATGGCTGGCTCCCTGAATCTTTCTGATATTGTGAAGGCACAGCAGCAATATCCTACCGGGATGTTTGCAGTGCCGCAGTTTCTTGGTTTTTTCATATTCACTGTTTCTGCATTAGCTGAGACAAACAGGCTTCCATTTGACCTTCCTGAGGCTGAAAGCGAGCTTGTGGCAGGTTACTTTACAGAATACAGCGGATTCAGGTTTGCGCTGTTTTTCCTCGGAGAATATACAGGGATGCTGGTCATGTCTTCGATATCGGCAATCTGTTTTCTCGGAGGATGGACTGTTCCGCAGTTTATTACCGGCTGGTTCCCGTTTCTACTTCAATTGCCGGCGTGGTTTTGGGTGCTGGTATTTCTTGCAAAGGTCTATGCATTTATGTTCTTTTACTACTGGGTAAGGGCAACTCTTCCGCGATACAGATATGACCAGCTCATGTCTATCGGATGGAAGATGCTTATCCCGCTGGCGCTTTTAAATATTGTGGTTACGGCAATGGTAAAAATATTGTTATGAAACATATTAATGCTTCGACAATTAAAAACCTAACAGTTGTCATTCCCGCAAGTAAAGCGCGTCGGGAATCCTTTTTAAAAACAAAAAAAGATTCCGGACCTGCCTACCGGACAGGCAGGCAAGCCGGAATGACAGACTTTCTGCCTTGCAACTTGCTACGAGGCAGTTCATTTTATTCAGTATGACAGCCGCTAAATTAATAAGGGCGATATTCTTTATAGAGATTCTAAAAGGTCTTGCATTGACCTTTAAAACGATGTTTACCCCTGCAGTTACAAGGAGATATCCAAAGGTCAAGAGGCCTGTGCAGCCCGGGTTCAGAGGTCTCCATGCGCTTGCAAAGGATGAGAACGGAAAGATGAAATGCGTAGGATGCGGTCTTTGCGGCGCTTACTGCCCGTCAAAGTGCATATATATTTATACGTCTGACGGAAAAGACCATAAGAAAGTTGTTGACAGATATGAGATAGAGGTTCTCAGATGCATTTACTGCGGTTTCTGTGTTGAGGCATGCCCTTTCGGGGCGATAACATTAAGCGAGCATTATGAATATTCTGATTATTCAAGGGAACCATTTTATATGACAAAAGACAAACTACTTTCCAACTGGGACAAGCATTTTGCAGGAGAGAAAGGGAAGAGATATTTCAGGGATTTCTGGCGTCCGAAGTCAGAGGACTTCATAGGATATGAAGGGCAGGCGATGTTCAAGGGGATAAAGAATGAAAAGTGAAAAATGTCACCCTGCCCTGAACTTGATTCAGGGTATTTCAGGGTCTCGTGAGATGCTGAATCAAGTTCAGCATGACAGAAGGTAAGGAGTAAGCATGTTACCTGAACTATTTTTTGGATATTATGCAGCAATGATAGTATTCCTTTCTGTCCTTGTTATAACAAGGAAGAATCCTGTTCACAGCGTGATGTGGATGTTGCTCCTGTTTTTCCATATCGCAGGCCTTTACCTTTTTTTGAACGCTGAGTTTATTGCTGCGATTCAGGTTATTGTTTATGCAGGCGCAATACTCGTGCTTTTCCTTTTTGTAGTCTTACTGCTGAACCTTAGAGAGGAGCTTCAGACCGCTAAGTTTATACGTTCATGGCCTGCAGGGCTTTTAATATCAGGCGGAATCATAGTAGCAATAATCAGCGCGTTAAGGTCTTTTGTTCTTGCGCCTCAGGGGATGCATACAATTGAATTCATAAAAAGAGAGACACATACAAAGGCGCTCGGAACAATCCTTTATACAGAATATCTGTTCCCGTTCGAGATAGCCTCTCTGGTGCTGTTGGTTGCCATAATAGGCGCTATCGTGCTTGCAAAGAAAAAGACGAGGTCATAATGATAATAAATAATAGCCAGGAATCAGTAATCAGAAATTTTGAAATTTGGGATTTGTGTATTGGCATATTGGGTGTCGAATGGTACCTTTAAACTGGTATCTGGTTCTTAGCGCAATCGTGTTTATGATAGGAGTGTTCGGCTTCCTCACAAGAAGAAATATCATAATAATGTTCATGTCGATAGAGGTGATGCTCAATGCCGTGAATATAAGTCTTGTTTCTCTCAGCCATTATATGCAGGACATGCGGGGACAGATACTGGTGTTTTTCATTATCACGGTTGCTGCAGCAGAGGCAGCCATAGGGCTTGCCATTATCATAGCGCTGTTCAGAAACAAGTCCACTGTGCATGTGGATGAGATGAGCGAGATGAAGGGATGACTATGAATAATTATCTTCTAATACCATTTTTGCCGTTAGCAGCATTTTTAATCAATATCCTTTTGGGCAGGAAGTATTTAAAAGACAATGCGCACTGGGTTTCTATACTCGCAGTTGCCGGGGCATGGGTTGTCGCAGTGATGACAATGATGGATGTCCTTGCAGGCAGGATAGTCAATCAGGATCTCTATTCATGGATTGTATCAGGCGGCTTTAAGGTCTCTGTAGGTTTTCTCATAGACCCTTTGACAGCAGTGATGCTTATTGTTGTCACTACATGCAGCACGCTCATACACATATATTCAGCCGGTTATATGCATGGAGACAAGGGATATTACAGGTTCTTTGCCTATCTGAGCCTGTTTACGTTCTGCATGCTCATGCTTGTTATGGCTAATAACTTCCTCCAGCTTTATTTTGGATGGGAAGGGGTCGGACTCTGTTCATACTTTCTTATAGGATATTATTTCAACAAGAAATCAGCATCAGATGCCGGCAAGAAGGCTTTTATAGTGAACAGATTCGGAGACTTTGGTTTCGGACTCGGAATAATAATGATATTCCTCACATTCGGGACTGTATATTACGAGCCTGTCTTTAATCAGGTGAATGGGTTTGCTTCAGCCACTGTAAATTTCTTGGGATATGATGTAAATCTCATGACACTGATCTCCCTTCTTCTGTTCTGCGGGGCAGTCGGCAAATCTGCGCAGATACCTCTTCATGTATGGCTCCCTGATGCTATGGAGGGCCCGACGCCTGTCAGTGCATTAATACATGCAGCGACAATGGTTACAGCAGGCGTATTTCTTGTTGCAAGGTGTAATCCGATATTCAGCCTTTCTGAAACAGCGATGATGGTTGTTGCATTAACAGGGGCGATAACATCTTTATTTGCAGCGACTATCGGTCTTGTGCAGAACGATATCAAGAGGATAATTGCATATTCCACAATAAGCCAGCTCGGGTACATGTTTCTTGCATGCGGCGTGGGAGCATATACAGCAGGGATATTCCATTTATATACACACGCATTCTTCAAGGCTTTGTTGTTTCTGTGCGCTGGCAGCGTAATGCATGCAATGTCCGGAGAGCTTGACCTTCAGAAAATGGGCGGACTTAAAAAATATATGCCTGTTACGTACCTGACAATGCTTCTTGCATCATTGAGCATTTCCGGAGTGCCGGGATTTGCCGGATTTTTCAGCAAGGATGAGATACTATGGCTTGCTTATTCAGGCACAAGCCATGTGGGAAAATTTGTCTGGGCAATAGGTAGTATAGTGGCATTTCTTACGGCATTTTACTCGTTCAGGCTCGTTTTTCTCACATTCCATGGAAAATTCCGAGGGACGCATGAACAGGAGCATCACCTGCATGAATCTCCAAAGGTTATGACCATTCCATTGATGATTCTTTGTATCGGCGCGGTTGCATCAGGCTGGGTTGGCATACCTCATCTGCTCGGAGGAGGAGCGCATTTCACAGAGTTTATGAAACCTGTCTTAGGCCATCCAGAGGGGCATGGCACGCATGCCGAGGAGTGGATGGTAGTGGCTATATCTGTAGCAGCAGGGTTCTCAGGGATAGGGCTTGCAGCATTATTCTATCTTGTAAGGACTGATATCCCGGTAATGTTGGCAAGGAATTTCAGCAAGGCGCATAAAATCCTTTTCAATAAGTACTATATAGATGAGTTGTACAGCTTTTTAATAGTAAGGCCCACCCTGTGGGTTGCAAAGAGCATATTCATGGGCATAACAGACGCAAAGATTATAGAGGCTGTTGTGAACGGAGTGCCAAAGGCCATAGGCGCTTTCAGCCAGCAGCTTAGAAGGATACAGACAGGTTTATTACATAATTATGCAGCAATAATGGCTATGGGCATATTAATCATTGTTGCTTTTATGTTGCTGAGGTAGAGGAAACTAATGATTTCATTAATAAGACAACTTAATCGTCATTCCCGCGAAAGCGGGAATCCAGAAAAACACTGGATTCCCCCGCATCAAGTGCGGGGCAGGCTCAGTCAAGCCCTGTCCTGAACTTGATTCAGGAACGGAATGACAAAAACTATTCACGGAGTGAGTTATGGAACAGGTGATTGCGAATAAATTAGGATATCCGATACTGAGCATACTGATATTCCTGCCAATTGCAGGTTCAGCGCTTCTGCTTTTAATTAAAAGGTCGCAGGAAAACTTCATAAGATGGCTTGCTCTTGCGGTCAGCATAGCAGCCTTTATTATCTCAATTCCGTTATTCACGAATTTTGATAAGTCCACTCATCTTATGCAGTTTGTTGAAAGGCATGATTGGATCCCGTCATGGAATATTAATTACTATATAGGTCTTGACGGCATAAGCATACTTTTCGTCCTTCTTTCAACCCTGATAACAATCCTGTGCGTGCTTATATCATGGAATTCGATAAAATCAAAAGTGAAAGAATTTTACATATCCATACTTATTATGGAAGGCGCAATGATAGGCGTCTTCTGCTCATTAGATTTTATGCTCTTTTATCTTTTCTGGGAGGCTATGCTTATCCCTATGTATCTGTTAATAGGCGTATGGGGAGGCCCGAACAGGATTTATGCAGCTGTGAAGTTCTTTCTCTATACGCTCGTAGGAAGCTTGCTCATGCTTGTCGGTATAATCGTACTTTATTTCAATTCAGGGCATACATTCAACGTCCTTGACCTAATGACAATGTCTTATCCCTACCAGTTGCAATTCTGGCTCTTCTGGGCATTTTTTGCGGCATTTGCAGTAAAGGTGCCGATGTTCCCTGTTCATACATGGCTTCCTGATGCGCATACAGAAGCGCCAACAGCAGGGAGTGTGATACTTGCAGCTGTGCTCATTAAGATGGGGGCGTACGGTTTTCTCAGGTTCTCTCTGCCTCTGTTCCCAGAGGCGTCAAAGGCAATGACACCTGTAATGCTGACTCTGTCGATCATAGCTATTATATACGGAGCTGTTATCTGTCTTGGCCAGACAGACCTGAAGAGGCTGATTGCATATAGTTCTGTAAGTCATATGGGTTTTGTGACGCTCGGCATATTTGCGCTGAACACTCAGGGAATGGAAGGCGGAATACTCCATATGATAAACCACGGGATAGTTACAGGCGCTCTCTTTTTGAGCATCGGTGTTATCTATGACAGGACGCATACGAGGCAGATAGCTGATTACGGAGGCGTTGCCTCTGTAATGCCTGTTTATGCAGCAATGTTTATGGTGTTCACGCTTGCATCAATAGGGCTTCCGGCAACAAACGGGTTTATAGGGGAATTTCTCATAATCCTCGGCGGATTTACAGCGAACCAGTGGGCAGGCGTGCTTGCAGCAATAGGCATTATCATAGGCGCAGGTTATATGCTCTGGCTTTATCAGAGGGTATTTTTTATGGAGACGAGTCCAAAGGTCATGGGGCTTAAGGATGTTGATGCAAGAGAGATCATAGCGCTGCTTCCAATGATCCTGCTGATCTTCTGGATAGGGGTTTATCCTAATACATTCCTCAGTTTTATGCATGAGTCTGTACGCCACCTGCTTGAAAGGATAAACGCAGGAGGCGGGAATGGGATGAATGTTGCAAAAAATATTATGGAGATTCTAAGATGATGACATTTGCTATCCCTGATCTCAGGCCTGTGATGCCTGAGGCTGTGCTGGCTATACTGGCGCTTAGCATACTTATGCTGGATCTGGTTATCAAAAGGAAAGAGACCATAGCCTTTCTTAGCATAGCAAGCGTTGCAGCCGCAACCTATTTTCTTGCAGGTTCTCTCGGCACGACCTTTAACGGAATGTTTGTTTCTGATGGTTACAGCACGTTCTTTAAACTTGTCTTCTTCCTGAATGTTGTCCTTACAATTCTTGTGTCAGCGAGGTATATAGAAATAGAAAAGGTTAATTTCGGGGAATACTACAGCCTGATACTCTTTTCAACCCTCGGCATGATGATAATGGCTTCGTCAGGGGACCTAATCGTCCTTTATCTCGGTCTTGAATTAATGGCATTAAGCGCATATATACTCGCCGGTTTTATAAAATACGATCTAAAATCGAATGAGGCAGCCATAAAATATTTTCTGCTCGGCGCATTTGCATCGGCACTTCTGCTTTACGGAACTGCAATGATATACGGACTCACCGGCACAACAGACATAAGGGCAATATCAGGATTTATAACCGGAAGCGGGTTGTCAGGCAATCCTGCCCTGACTCTGTCAATAATCTTTTTTGCAGTTGCTTTTTTATTCAAGATAGCTGCTGTGCCTTTCCATATGTGGGCGCCTGATGTTTATGAGGGTGCGCCTACATCTGTTACAGCGTTCATGTCAGTAGGTCCAAAGGCAGCAGGCTTTGCAGTGCTCGGAAGGGTCTTTCTCACGGCATTCGGCTCTGTCAGGGTTGAATGGGCAGCATTGTTCATCCCCATAGCAATACTCACGATGGCTGTCGGAAATATTGTTGCACTCTCACAGACAAACATAAAGAGGATGCTCGCCTATTCTTCAATAGCGCACGCAGGCTATGTCCTGCTCGGGATTATTTCAGGCACTCCCGAGGGTCTGGCGAGCGTTCTGAACTATCTGCTTATTTATGCATTCATGAATATCGGCGCATTTGCTGTTGTTATACTGCTCAGGTCAGAAGGTTTCAAGGGAGACAGCATCTCAGATTATGAAGGGCTTGCAAAGACGCATCCGCTGGCAGCAGCGGTAATGCTTGTATTCATGTTCTCTCTAACAGGGATTCCGCCGACTGCCGGTTTTATGGGAAAGTTCTATGTTTTTATGAGCGCTGTTAATGCAGGATACACATGGCTTGTGATAATAGCTGTTATATTCAGCGCAATATCAGCATATTTCTATCTGAGAATAGTAATGTATATGTACATGAGAGAGCCGAGGCAGACTGTTCAGCTTGCCTTATCTTCCGGTATCGGCCTTGCACTTGCAATTGCTGTTGCGGCTGTTTTTATCATCGGAATTCTTCCCTCTTCGTTTATAAACTTTGCGCGTATATCAGTGGCAGGGTTCTAAAATTTATGCCCTGTTTTTTACCCCTAAAAATATACCAAAAAATTTTTAAAAACATATTGACAATATAAATATTGTCTGATAGGATTTTATTAACTTTTATATAGAATCATAAGGTCATAAGACCTTAAATAATAAAAGGGGGTAAAAGATGGCAACAAAAAAAGCAGCAAAGAAAAAGACGGTAAAGAAAGCCGTAAAGAAGGCTGTAACGAAAAAAGTCGTAAAAAAGAAAGCTGTAAAGGCCAAGACCAAGAGGAAACCGAATCCGGAGTTCATGAAACCAATGAAGATCAGTGATGCACTGGCAACGGTTGTTGGGAGCAAGCCGATTCCAAGGACTGAGGTAACAAAGAAGCTCTGGCAGTACATCAAAAAACATAAGCTTCAGGATAAAGTTAACAGAAGAAATATCAATGCCGATGCAAACCTCAGGGCAGTGTTTGGGGGTAAGGGCACAGTATCGATGTTTGAGATGACCAAGCTGGTAAACAAACATCTGGGCTAAACACTACTTATTTTTAGTAATAGCAAAATTAAAAGGCAGGTAAGTATACTTACCTGCCTTTTAATTTTTAAGGCACAGATAGTAAACCCTGTTCATTCAGCAGAGGCTGAATGATGTTATACCGATTTAGAAATGTCCTAGCAGAGGCTGAATGATTGCCTTGTTTTATTAAGAAATGCTAAAATGTAAAAAATTTTTAAGGGCAAGCTATGATCGAATATAAGATACCTATAGGATTAACATTTGACGATGTCCTGCTTATGCCTGCAAAGTCTAATATCCTTCCGCGAGATGTTGATATAACAACCAGCCTTACCAGAAAGATAAAGATAAACATCCCACTGCTTAGTTCAGCGATGGATACAGTGACTGAATCAGAACTCGCAATATCAATGGCACGCGAGGGAGGCATCGGTATAGTTCACAGGGCAATGTCTCCGCAGAGACAGGCCTCAGAGGTTGACAGGGTAAAAAAGTCGGAGAGCGGGATGATAAGAGACCCTGTTACAATATCCCCTGAGAAACCTATTTCAGAGGCAATGGCGCTGATGGAGAAATATAAGATATCAGGCGTGCCTGTCACAGTGGACGGCAAACTTATCGGAATACTCACAAACAGGGATCTGAAGTTCGAGACAAGCCTTAACAAGAAGGTTTCACAAGTAATGACAAAAAAGAATCTTGTGACAGCTCATATTGGGACAGACCTGGATAAGGCGAAAGACATTCTTCATAAATACAAAATCGAGAAACTCCCGATAGTTGATAAGGATTTTAATCTGAAGGGACTCATAACAATTAAGGACATTGAAAAGAGGCGCAAGTATCCGAATGCATGCAAGGATAAGATGGGCAGGCTCAGGGTAGGCGCAGCAATCGGTGTTGGAGAGGACGCAATTTACAGGGCAGGGCTGCTTGTGAAGGCAGGAGCTGATATCATTGCAATAGATACTGCACACGGTCATACAAAGTCAGTAATAGAGGTCTTAAAGAAGGTTAAGAGACAATTTACCATAGAGGTAATTGCAGGGAATGTTGCAACTCCTGAAGGCACATTAGATTTAATAAAGGCAGGCGCTGATGCAATAAAGGTTGGCATCGGACCTGGCTCTATATGCACTACCCGTGTCGTTTCAGGTGCAGGAGTCCCGCAAATTACTGCAATAATGAATTGCCATGCTGCGGCAAAAAAATATAATATCTCTTTGATAGCTGATGGCGGCATAAAGTATTCAGGAGACATAACAAAGGCCTTGGCAGCAGGCGCTCATTCAGTAATGATAGGGAGCCTTTTTGCAGGCACTGATGAGTCTCCCGGAGAGACGATCCTCTATCAGGGAAGAAGCTATAAGGTTTACAGGGGCATGGGATCTCTCGGAGCCATGGAACAGGGCTCTAAAGACAGATATATGCAGGCAGGCGTTGAAAGCAAAAAACTTGTTCCTGAGGGCGTTGAGGGAAGGGTACCGCATAAAGGGCCACTTTCGCAGAGTATCCATCAGTTAATAGGCGGACTTCGTTCAGGTATGGGCTACTGTGGATGCAATAACCTGTTTGAATTGAGGCAGAAGGCAAAGTTTATAAGAATAACAGCCGCCGGTTTAAGGGAAAGTCATGTGCATGACGTCGTAATAACCAAGGAAGCCCCTAACTATAGCACTGAGTGGTAATAGCCTTACCTTCCTGTTAATTCTTTCACTTCTTTTTTGCCGTGCTGTAATTCTTCTCCCTGCTCCCTGTCTTCCCTTAAGAGAAGTTCCTGAAACTCGCCAACATGAGTTTTTTCCTCTTTTGCGATATCCAGAAAGACCTTTTTAATATCAGGCCTGTCTGTCATGGCTGCAAGCTGTTCATAGAGATTTATGGCGTCAAGCTCTGCAATCATCCCTATTCGAAGTGCTTCTTTAACTATGTCTCCTTTTTTAACCTTTTTAAGGTCTATTGGTATATTAGACATCATAACTCTTACCCCCTGTTTTGAGATTTAAGATTTTATATTTTACCATGTTCTTAGTCCTATAGGCAGGAAATAGTATTTAAGCGGATGCAATTTCTTAGTGTTTATAGTTTTTTGACAAAAATCTCCATATCCTTCATATGTTTTCTGAGTTTTGCAAACTCATTGAAATGAAGCGATTGAGGCCCGTCAGATAGTGCATGGTCAGGATCAGGATGTATTTCGATCATGATTCCGTGTGCTCCTGCTACAATAGAAGCGAGCGACATCACAGGGACGAGAGTTCTTTTGCCTGTTGCATGACTGGGATCAAAAATAACAGGAAGATGGGAGATTGATTTTACTAATGGAATAACTGAGAGATCTGCCGTGTTTCTGGTTAGGGTCTCGAAAGTCCTTATCCCGCGTTCACAGAGAATGACATTAGGATTTCCCTCAAGAAGTATATATTCTGCAGAGGCAAGCCATTCTTCAATAGTTGCAGAGAGCCCTCTTTTAAGAATCACAGGCTTTTTTGTGCGGCCTGCTTCTTTGAGGAGATCAAAATTTTGCATATTACGCGCGCCAATCTGAAGCATATCTACCTTTTCAGCAGCAATGCTTATGTGCTCAGGGCTCATAACCTCTGTCACTGTTGATATTCCTGTTCGTTCTCTTACCTCTGAAAGGATATCAAGCCCCTCTTCCCTTAACCCCTGAAAACTGTGGGGACTTGTCCTCGGCTTGAATGCCCCGCCTCGCATAACAGGGATCCCGAGCTTTTTAAGGAATAAAGCTGTCTTCATTGCCTGCTCTCTGCTCTCTATAGCGCAAGGCCCTGCAATAATCAGAAATGGGCGTCTTTCGCCAACATTCGTATTTTTATCTATGCGAACGATTGTGTTTGGAAAGTGAAAGTCCCTGCTTACTAACTTATACGGTTTTGTGACATGGATTATTTCTTTTATCCCGTGTATGTCGCGCAATGGCATATCGTCAACCCATCCCTGATTCCCTACGACTCCGATGGCAGTTCTCTCAGCGCCGGGGATTGCAACAGGTCTAAGTCCCATAGCAATGATTGTTTTTTTAACCTTTTCAATGTCCCTGCTGCTTGCCTGATGATGCATCACAATAAGCATGTACGTCTCCTTCTCATGCCAGCAGAATATCCTGTTCGTTAGACTCTGCATCTTGGAAGAGAGGATGCCACTTGCCTTTTCTGGTCAGTAAGAATGGTATTTCCTTCTGGCAGGTTTTGCATCTCCTTATCTCAGCGGCCTCTATGCCGAGTTCCATGAGTTCAGATGTGATACTATGGTGAGATATTGATTCATATTTGTGGACATGTTTCATTTTATTGCCCTCCTTATTTTTAGAATACATTACTCGGAATCATAAGTCGAGTCCTGTTATCGCAAATAGCGCGGGGAAAGATTATTGTTGATATAAAGAACACGGGAATTTTCCGACAAGGAGTAAATGGTGCCGAAGGCGGGATTTGAACCCGCATGGGTTTCCCCACACGCCCCTCAAACGTGCGTGTCTACCAGGTTCCACCACTTCGGCATTCTGATATAGTATTATAAAAATCATATTGTTTTCAAGAGATGCCTCACACCTCAAATGCATCCCTGATGTGCTCGATCTCTTTTCCAGTGTTATTCAAATATATGCTTAGGACATCAAATCTGACAGGAGGATTTTTTTTCTGAATTTTTAAGTATAACAAAGCCAGCTTCTTCAGCTTCATCTGCTTTCTCGCATCAACTGCCTCGAATGGAGATCCAAAGGCATTGCTTGAACGGGTCTTAACCTCAACAAAGACGAGAGTTTCTCTGTCCTGTGCGATGATGTCTATCTCTCCGATGGGGGTTTTATAATTTCTTGCAATAATTTTGTAGCCTTTGCGTTTTAAATGTTCTGCAGCAAGGTCTTCTCCCTTACTGCCAATGAGTTTCACTTTCTTCGAGTCTCCTTAGCAGTTTTGGTATGCCTTCTATGTCTTTTATGTCCTTCTGGCATAATATCTTTAGAATCTCCCTGAATGCTGAGAATTCTTCCCAGTGGCCTTTTAAAAGATTGCACAGGGTTCTGTCAAGTTTTTCGCCCCTATCGTCCCAGTCAAGGAGGACTATAACACGGGCAAATTTTTCTAATATATCCTCACAAAAATCATACATATTCTGCCCGCTGTGCAGTATGAGGATATCACCGCTGAGCCCGAGTTTCCTGAGGGCAAGCGCATCCTTTTTGCCTTCGACTATGACAGGCGTGTCTTTGTTCACTTCCCGAAGCGCTTCAAAGACCTCGCGAAGTTTTACTGCCCTCTCCATCCTGCCGGGCAAGGGGTAGTTTCTCTGCATATCCTCCACTTGGCTGTATTTCTTTATCATTGTTTATATTTTATAGATATTTTTATAAAATATAAACAGCATTATGGTTGACATGAAAAGCATGATTAAATTACTCTATGCTATACAAAAAGATGTCTCTATTTTTCATAAAGGAGAGTTCTACAGAGAATGAAAGAAAAGATATTAAAGGCATTTGAAGAAAGCATAAGCATTAAAGATAAGTTTGTAAAAGATAATGTTGATACCATAATTGAGGTCTCAAAGGCGATTGCAGATGCCTTCAATGAAGGGAAAAAGGTTATTCTTTTTGGAAATGGCGGGAGCGCCACAGATGCCTCTCATATTGCTGCTGAATTCGTTAATAGGTTTAAAAGGGAAAGGCCGAGTCTTCCTGCCATTGCGCTCAATACAGACATGGCGGTGATAACAGCTATAGCCAATGATTATGACTATTCAGAGGTGTTTGCAAGACAGCTTAAGGCCTTAGGTGAGGAAGGGGATATTGTCATCGCAATCAGCACCAGCGGAAGCTCTGGAAATGTGCTAAAGGCAATGGATGTGGCAAAAAAGAAGAAACTGAAGACAATAGCTTTTACAGGAGCAAAGGGAGAAAAGTTCGCATCAAAGGCTACATATTCATTTGTAGTAATGTCTGATAATACACCAAGAATTCAGGAGACCCACATAACGCTCGGCCATGTCCTCTGCCAGATGGTGGAGGAGATATTATTTGAGGCGCCAAGAAAAAAATAGGAAGATAATACTCGGTATTGACCCCGGAAGTATTGTCTGCGGCTACGGATTGATAAAGACTGCTTCTCATGCTGCGGAATACTCTTATATAGCATCAGGCAGGATTATTTTGTCATCCAAGAATGCCCTTCATGTGAGGCTGAAAGAAATACATGATGGTCTTACAGGTATTATGAATGAGTATTCCCCTGATGAGGTCGCTATTGAGAAAATCTTTTTTGCAAAAAGCATAAGGTCAGCGCTTACCCTCGGACATGCAAGAGGTGCAGCACTGATTGCTGCAGCCTCCCGCGGGGTTCCTGTTTACGAGTACAGCGCACTTGAGGTAAAAAAAGCAATTGTAGGCTATGGAAGGGCAGAAAAACATCAGATTCAGAGCATGGTATCAAAGATTCTCAATATCAGTTTCAGGTTGTCCAGTGATAGCGCAGACGCTCTTGCCCTTGCGCTCTGCCATGTGAATACAGCAAGAATTTTTGAGGAATAGACTATGGCAAAAAATAATTCCATGATAAGAATTGTTGATGAACTGCCTGATATAAAAATCTCGAAGGAGCCGGAAGACCTTTTATGTTACGGTTTTGACGCTTCGAGAATTGAAGGACATGCAAGGGCAGTTATTTGGCCGAGGACAACAAAAGATGTTGTCAGGGTTATGCAATATGCTTACCAGAATGAAGTCCCTGTTGTCCCACGAGGCGCTGGCACAGGCATGACAGGAGGGGCTATTCCATTGAATCGCGCTATGGTCATGAGCTTCGAGAAGATGAACAAGCTTGTAGAGCTTGATACAAATAACCTGAACGTCATAGTAGAGCCCGGATTGATAAATGGCAGACTACAGCGAGATCTCGAACATCTCGGGTTTTTTTATCCTCCTGATCCTGCCAGTATGAATTTCTGTACTATTGGAGGAAATGTTGCAGAGAATGCAGGAGGACCGAGGGCTTTAAAATACGGGGTTACAAAAGACTATGTGATGGAGCTTGAGGCAGTGCTTCCTAATGGTGATGTTATTACAACAGGCGTAAGAACATCAAAAGGAGTTGTAGGGTATGACCTCGCAAGATTATTAACCGGCTCAGAAGGAACGCTTGCCGTGATAACAAAGATAAGGCTTAGAATTCTTCCATTGCCGGAAGAGGTTATAACACTACTTGCAATGTTTGATAACCTCGAGGCGTCAGGTAAGACGGTTTCAAAAATAATAGGGGCAAAAATAATGCCCCGCACCCTTGAGTTTATGGATAGGGAAGCGATCACTGCTGTTGAGAGATATAAGGCTGTTGGTATGCCTAAAGATGTTGAGGCGCTGCTTCTGATCGAACTTGATGGACATCCCTCAGCAATAACAAAACAGGCAGAGAAAATAGCTGAAATCTGCGAATCTCTAAATGCAGATATAAAGATAGCAGAAGATTCTTCTGCAAGAGAAAAGCTCTGGGAAGCAAGAAGGGCAATATCGCCTGCACTTTATAACCTCTACCCCGAAAAAATAAACGAAGATATTGTCGTACCGAGAGATAAAATCCCTGAAATGCTGAAAGGGCTAAGAAAGCTTGCTGAAGAGAGCGGAATATCAATAGTTAATTTCGGTCATGCAGGAGACGGTAACATACATGTGAATATAATGGCTGACAAAAATGATGCTGAGAAATATAAAAAAGCTAAAGCTTTGGTAAAAGATATATTCAGTATGACCCTGAGTCTCGGAGGCACAATTTCAGGAGAACATGGCATAGGAATGACAAAGGCTCCGTATCTCAGTATGGAGCTAAAAAAGAATGAGATAGATATTATGAAGGGCATAAAAAACCTTTTTGATCCAAAGGCTATACTCAACCCCGGCAAGATTTTTGCATAGGGTATCTGCACAAAAAATCTTGCATTTGCAGTTTTAAAGGTATTTAATAATTGTCGGTAATAATTATTTTAACCGTATGCTATAATGAAATAATTTTAAATAAAGGAGCCTCATGATAGAAGAGCTTACAGAACAAGAGAAGAAAGAGAAGCCCCTGTATCCTATAGGTATAGTAGCCGAACTGATAGGAACGACCGCACAGACGCTCAGGCTTTATGAAAAACACAAGCTGATAAAGCCTGCAAGAAGAAATAAAAACAGATTTTATTCTGAGAACGATGTACGATGGCTGAGATGTTTACGGGAGATCATCCATAATAGGAAGATAAGCATAGAAGGAATCAAAAAGCTCCTTGAATATGCTCCGTGTTGGGAGATAACAAAATGCTCTGAAGAGAGGAAGAATAAATGCTCTGCATTGAGAGACAACGCAAAACCCTGCTGGGAGCTGAACCGGATGATATGCAACAGGGAAAACGGAAAGATATGCGAGGATTGCGTAGTCTATATCTCAAAGCATCTCAAGACAAAGACTTAAGAGCTTTTCTGCCTTCCCTGTTGCTTCTCAATCCGTTCTACTTCCCGTCAAACTTTATTGACTTCGGATCAAATGCAGGATTGATTAAATAAGCCTCCCTGAAATGTTTTGCTGAATCATCCAGATGCTTTAGCTTATACTGCGCATAGCCGAGAAGGTAGTATGCCTGCGCATTAGGCTTTTGAGATGCATAGTCTTTCAGATACCTGATTGCGGTCTCGAAATCCTTTTTTGCATATGCCTCAAGAGCCTTCTCATAGGGAGTCTCCTGGGCAAAAGTGAATGAGACCATAAAAATAAGCACAAGAATACAAATGACAAAGCCCATCCCCAACTTCTCACTTCTCTTTTTCATAGCATCCTCCTGGTATAATCCTCATCGATAAAATAGGTAAGGAAGTTTATAATAGTTTTAAAAGTCTTTAAGGAGGAAAGACAATTTGCTTCCTCCTTATGCCAAGGAAATACAACCCGTTCTATTTTTTGTTTCTACATACACTGTTATTATAATCTATTTTCCACTTCAACCTGTAATAACTCTACATCTGATCTTAAAGCTTTAACTTCCCAATAAAATTTTTGTTCAAGGTTATACTTGTCTATTGTCCGCACTTCAAATTTCCCACTTATAACAGCAGATGCTGCAAGGTTGCTTATAAGTTCGTCATCTTTTTCGAATTTAGGTGTCAGAAGAACAGTTCTACCCTCCTTTCTTGTTAATGCTTCAAAATAGTCAGGTAATTCTATAACAGCCTTGCCATTTATAAGTCTGGCTTCTCCCCTGTAATAAACTCCTACCTCTGGACCTTCAAGTGATGCATGAATAAGTCTTTTATTTGGATCGTTGTAACGAGGGTCTTGGATATCAAAGTTTTTGGAGGTTGCAGCAAAAGAACCGTTGACATGAAGGTTATAAGAAGGACTCGCTGTCCCGATGCCGACGTTGCCGCCGCTAAATACAACGCCACTGTTTCCTGGCGCCGAGCCATTTTGGAAAATCGCAAATTTAGATGTTGCATAGTTTCCAACATTCCACTGATTACCTGTAATTTCATAAAATGAAAGATAATTTGTGGTCTGTCCTGTAGAATTACGAAGAAACATATTAGTGCCATCAACTCCGCCTTTCACATCCAATGCCGCCCCCGGACTCGTCGTCCCGATGCCGACGTTGCCGTTTACAATCAAATCCCCTGCATAAAGATTGGTTGCAATCAATAAAAACCAAATCGTTAAAAACAAAACTATCTTCTTCATCCTTTCCTCCTTTTATTGTTCTATCTTCAATCCAATATAAAGTTTCCGATTGTTACTTGAAATATCCCGCTATCAATTGTTAAATTCCCCTTAAGAGTTGTTTTCATCGGATTAGACGTAAATTCACAATTATAGCCGCCGTCCAGAGTCAATGTTTTGTTGACGGTAAGACTTTCAACGAGATCTATCGCCTGGCTCTGCAGGGTATTCCCGCTTACAGCAGCATTTTGGGCCGCCTGAAGGGTAGAGTAATAACTTGTGCCGTTTTTCACCGGCTGGTTGGGGCATGGCTGGACATTTATATAATTGTCTTTGGTTGCTGTATGAGGTCCGGTTGGATAAGTTGCGCTAAGGGAAACTGAATAGGCCCCTGTATTTTTGTAATTGTGAATTGGAGGATTCTGGCTGCTGCTGGTTGAGCTGTCACCGAAATTCCACAGCCAGGAAAAAGGGTTCCCGTTGGAAAGGTCGGTGCAGGTCACAAATAACGGCGCCATGCCTGTGGTTGGAGAACAGGAGAAATTTACTGAAAGCTTGTAGGTCGCCTTCACCTCCCGGTTACCCACTTCATCATATTGATACTCTGTAACTGTCCAATCGCTGTATTCCGCCCATATCAGCCGGTTTAGGTCATCGTAGGCATGTTTCATATTCTCCCCATAGGAAGAGCTGAACGAAATAAAAATAAATACCACGATGAACAGAATACTCCTCGACACAGCAATTCTTTTTATCATTATCTTATTTCCTCCCAATATTTTTTATCGTTCCTTTTTGATGCGATCCAGCAAATAAATCTTTTGCAACATAGACTGCATAAAGTATAATCAGGATTAATAATGCCTTAGAATATGTTTGATATGTCATCATTTTCTAAAATTGTACCCGTCCTTTTCCTTCCTACAGTCTTTATACGGTTTAAAGCGTTATGCGTTTTTAATGGTCGCTGTCCCTATATTATCCTCCCTATATTATCCTATTTATCTCTTTCATGCCTTTTTTCTCTCCCGATTGACGAAATCTCTCCCTTTTGTTATCCTACCTTTAATCAAAGTGAAAGGAGGTTTTACATTGCTAAAAACACTTGAATTGCCAAAAGTTGAGTTTATCACCACACCTGAGGGCAAACCCAAATCTGTTGTCTTAAGCCTTAAAGACTGGGAAAGAGTCAGCGAAACCCTGAAAATTATGTCCAGCAAAGAATTAATGCAGTCTATCAGAAGGGCAAAAAAGGAGTTGCGCGCTAAAACCAAATTGCTGTCCTTTGACGAGGTATTCGAAAATCTATAAGACATATTTCTCTCCTGAGTTTCTGAAACAAGGTAAAAAATATCGGCATCTTAAGAAATTGCTTGCTGATAAAATAAAGTTGTTGTCGGAGAATCCATATACGCATTGTAAAAGCGAGCTGCTTGTCGGCGAACTTAAAGGGTTGCGTTCTGCAAGGATCACCAAGTCTTTTAGAGTTATTTTCTCAGTTTGTGAAGAATGCAGGGCAAAAAACTTCCAGAAATTTGTCGGTTGTTTGCCTTTGCTCTGCAAAAAACTGGATTTAAATACCATAGTCTTTCTCACTTTCGGCCCTCACGATGAAGTCTATTAAGTTGTAATGAAACCATGCTGTTCCTTTTTTTTATCTGTCATGCCAGCTCTTGTCCCGGCATTGTCCGGGATCGGTCCGGCATCCTTTTCAATGCTGTAAAATGTATTCTGTAGCTTTGACCCCGTTTCTCATCCATTTTCTTATAATCTTTCATGCCTTTTCATAAGCTGTCCGCTGAATGCTAAAAGCTAACAGCTTTTTCCATTTAATAGAACCGTCTTTTAAAGTCTTTTTTCTAATTTATCTTTTATTTTCTGTATTTCTTTTTTTACAGAATCAGATAATATCAAAGTCTTCTCATCAAGTCTTTCTAATCCGCTTGAATAAGAATAAGGGCAGGTGGGATCCATGCTCCTTGGTATTCCCAGCCTCTTCAAACTTGCGGGCACCAATTCCTTTGCTGTTCGCTCCACTAAACGTTTTCTTGACTGACTTTCCTGAGTAAACTTTGCCCTCATTCTTGCATAGGATAAAAGGCTAACAGGAGATTCCTCCAGTCCGCCATATAAGCTAAAAATAAAGTTTGAATCACCCGAATAAATATCTATCTCTGTTAAGCCAACAACCATTGTGTTAGGGTCTTTTGAACGGTAAGGCAACAAAGCCTTAGAAAGCCAATCAAGGAGAGGGTCTGCATCCCATTGACCACCTTCTTCTTCTGTTTTTTTATACAATTCCTTAAGATAAATAACCGCCTGAGGACCTTCTATCTCAGCTTGTTTTATAAGTTCTTCCTGCAATTTTGATAATGACCAGTCTGAAAAGTCAGCCTTTGTGGGCCAGATTTTTGAGGCTATCTGTTCAAGATGTCGCCTGTAAACAGATCGTGAAGGCGAAGGCAACTTCCATGTCTCAGGCAATTTCCGAATAACAACAGGTATCGTTGTAATAGATTCAAAAGTATTAGCGACTTCCTGCAATATCCATGGATTAATAGGTGTTAATGGCATTAGGATGACTTTAACACCATCGTCTTTCGGGCTAATCGTAGGGTAAGAATCAATTAAGGGAATATCCTCATTAAGAATTTGAGATGCCGCATTTAATATTTTTTCCTCTTCTGCTCCTCTTTTCACAATTTTGGCACTTTCAATCTTTTTCTCTTTATCGTTTGTCAAAGAAATGAATTCCACGTGAGCTTCATAATTGGAAGGACTTGTTCGTAAAAGATGATGATAGACTGTCTCAGCATTAGAATCACCAGTCTGCAAAAGAAGCTTAGCATACTCATGAATGGAAGAACCCCACCGTCCCATTATGACATTCCCTAATTTAAAAGCAGTCTTATACTGGTGTTCTCTGGCAGCCAGCGATACTTTACTCATATAATCTTCAATGCTGAACTTGTATGTTTTCGGAAACAGATATTTCCATAAGTAAGCACCTTCTGGTGTTCCGTATAAAAGATTCATTGACTGATTTGATTCGTTTTCATTAATTAAAACTATAGCGAAGAATTCGCCTAATTTCAGAATCTGTCCGCTTTTACTTTTTATCAGTTCATCAAGTTCTTTAGCAAAACTCCCATATACATTCTCAATGGTAGTTGGAGAGGCATTTCGATATTTTAATAACAATTCATGTTTGTTTTCATTTATCCATTGAAAAGTCGTTAGCTCTTGCTCTGTAATTTTTGCATTCAGCTTCCATGTATTAATGCCGCCGGGAAAAAACGGCTCATACCTCAGTGATTCAAAAAATACAGGCAGCTCATCAGCAAATGACATCGCCGGCGTCATCAAACACAACATCAAAATAATTTTCTTTAGCATAATTCTCTTTTTAGTGCTTTTCTGATTTGTCATAGCAATCGTGCTGCCGATGGCGTTGTAGTGATAGCAATACATTTCATTTATTGGTGTTTCCATTGCTAATAAATTTTTCATTTAATTAGAACCGTCCCATTAAAGTCTTCTTAAATAATAGTCTCTATTAACGTCCCCTTGTTTATTTACCCTTTTAAATTCATAGCCAGTTTCTCTACGCCCTCTCTTTTTGGACGATAAATGAACATCGCTATAGCAGAAATTGTTACAAATATATATAGGGATTGGAAGTCTTTGCTCATAAAGAAAAGAACTACTCCGTAAATCCCAATGCTGTCTGCTATTGCAAGAGAAGAAACCAATGCAGTCGTATATTTGTTTAAAGCTGAACGATATATTGAACCATCTGATTCTTTGGCAATTTTACCTGAACGAACTCTCAATAAAAATTTTCGCATATAATGGGCGACAACTAATTCTACAGCTACTACTATGTAGAGGATATTTTTAAAAAGCGAAAAAGAATATATCTCTAAATTGATTTTTATCTTATCACCTGTTACATAACAAGCAACCACATAAATTGCCAATGAGCCGATCATTAACGCCCATATAATCCATAAAGTCTGCATTCCTTTCTTGAGATCAACTTTTTCTTTTACTTCTAACATATTTATATCTAAAACTTTTCCATTTGAGCCTGCTGATTTTTGAGAGCTTTCTTCCATTTTGCGTTCATTTTTTCTACCGAGATAAAAAAGATAGACAGCAAAAACAAATAAACCAATGTGGGTAATATTCCAAATTTCATATTTAGAACCCTTCGCGACTTCTATAAAGTCATTGGTTATCAGTATCAATGACAAAACCATTAAAATAATAAAGAAAATCTTATTAATTTTCTCTTTACTCATTATATTGTAGGTTTTTCTCCTTCAATTTTTTACTGACCACACTTTCGCCCACATGATGAGCTGGTTAATTGATTAGTTAAGCTAATAAAATCGGTTGCAGCCCCTATTCCTTCCCATAAACTCTTATTACCAACCCCTGCTGTGGCAACTGTCTTACCAAACAAAAGCAAGTTGCTTATTAAATCTACTTTTTCTGCTGTGTTCACATTGCCAGTTACTACTAAAGCGCCTAACGAGGCAGCTGAAGTTGAAGGAATTTTAGGTATTGGATTACTACTAGTTTCAAATGCACCAGCAATCATTTCGATTGTACCATGTGCTATTGCGGCAGATCCTGAGATAGCCAATCCTGCTGTAGCCAATGCTCCCACGCCGCCAGTTGCTCCAGTTGTAGTTGCAGCGAAACCAATACCAGCTATTCCTCCTGCCGTTTCTACAGCTCCCATAAACATCCGTTTCCAATTAACCAAACCACTTGGATCAATCAGCAAAATGGGGTTGTTCGAGGCATACGCCATGAGATTCACATCCCCACCCTCAAAACCAATCGGGTCTTCGGAGATAAACCTTCCCACATTCGGATCATAATACCTTGCACGCATGTAGTAGAATCCGTTTGGTTCGGTCATTACGCCATGCTGTCCTACAAACTTGAAAGGCTGATTGATGGTTTCTTGTTGATTGAGAATATTACCAAACGGATCATACGAATATTTGTTAACGATAGTCTGTGACGAATCACTCATTGCCACTGTACTCCCAACTGCGTTGTAGTGATATGTATAAACTTCATTCGCTGGTGTTACCATCGCCATTAATCCAGCGCCATGAATGTAGTATTTTGTTATTACATTATTCACATCCACCTCGAATAACAAGATAGTGGGGTCAAACCTTCATTTTTCATTTATCAACATTTATCAATATTTCCTTCAAGTTCGCTATTTCCTTTTCTACCTTTTTTTCTTTATCCAACCGTTCTTCTATTGCCTTTATGGCACCTCTTACTGCCGGTCCCTTTATGCCAAAAAAACTCCCGACCTCTACATTCTTTTTGCCGCTG
>JACQXE010000030.1 GCA_016208915.1 Nitrospirota bacterium
AGATCAAAGACTACATTGCTAATCAGGAAAAGCTGGACAGTGAACAAGAAGAGGGCAGATTTTAGTATAAACCTAAACGGCCGTCTTTGAGACGGCTCACAACCGTCAAGCCTCCCTCTTTGAGGGAGCGTTATGACTTTTTGTGCATAAAATTTTGAATCTCTTGCGATATAATCATGAATCTGCTTTAAGTCGAGTTTTGCAGGTTTTGACCACTTTACCACGACTGTATTTCTCGTTTTAAGTCTTCAATAGAAGTAGATTCTCCACGTTCAACCGCTTCTCTACCCTTTTTGACTTTATCAACAACATAAAGTTCATACATTATATCATCAATGTTTGCTGTCTCTGGTAATTTAGATATTACCCTGATTGCTTCTTGTTTCAAAGTTTCCATCGTTAGCACCTCCTTTGTCGAAACTTATCAATATCTTATCATTTTCACACTCTTATAGTAACTATAAATATCTCTCAGGGATGCAATTTGCGTATAACTTGTTCATAGACGAACTACTTCGCTTTTTGTCCAGATTTGGGATTATGTCCGAAGTATTTCGTATATCTCAACTCTGGCTTAACCTCCCGGTTCCATAGGCATTAGTATATTAAATATTTGCAACACTTCTCTAATGCATCTGAGCGCTATTGTGTAGTATTATATTATGATTTTTTGTTCTATGAGGTAGGGAAGGTTAATGGAGAATACTAAGAGAAAGAACCGCATAATTTACAGCATATCAGCAGCCTTTCTTATCGGGATAATTATCTTTATCTCCCGCGGACCTTACATATCTAATGCATTAAAAAAGATGATACTGCCTGAGCTTGAAAACATGACAGGCCGCAAGGTAATAGCCCAGAAGATTTATCTTAATATATTCCCCCTGTTTGTGGAGGCGAAAGGTCTCAAGGTCTTTGATGAGCAGGGCAATAAGGTTCTGACAGTAGAGAGGGTAAAAGGCTACCTTAAATTTTGGGGTTTCCTCAAAAAAGAGGCAGGGCTGAGAAGGATAGTGATAAATGAGCCTGAGGTCTGGACAAACAGGGAGCAGATCGATGACATAATCAGCAATTGTAAAAAATATCTTGCCAAGGAAGACCCAAAGAAGATAAAGGTCAGGGCAGACGCAATAGAGGTGCGTCATGGCGCTTTTTCATTTCAGGATGATAATTACAATCTGAGTCTTGCAGGCAGACATCTAAGTGGTGAAATACTGCTTGGCGAAACTCCCCGGCTGAAGGCGCACATAAAGGAACTTATCTCCAATATCAAGAACATGCCTGAATTAAGAAGTGAAATAGAAGGCATTTTGTCTTTCAGAGAGAAAGGCATAGATATAAAGAATATAACAGTCAGGTCATTCGGCTCAGAGATAAAGACAGCAGGTTTTTATTCAGCAGAAGGAAATGGCGCCTTAAAGACGGATATAAATCTTATTGTTGATTCTGTAAAAAGGCTTTTCGGCTTAAAGAGGAGAGGCGAGGGAAAGATAGATGCAAAAGGAGATGTGAGATTTGAAGATGGATCACCTTTCTTTGATATTAAACTGAAGGGCAATTTTTATCTCCAGACCCTGATGGAGCTTCTGAGTGTAAAAGAGAAGGTCGAAGGAATGGTGGATTTTGAAGGCGGCATTAGCGGCGCCATTAAGAATATCACAGGCAGTGCAGAGGCCCGGCTGAGAAAAGGGAATCTTTTTGGTGTTGCTGTTGATGAGCTTAAATGCAGGGTAATGTACAGTGACGGAGTGATGCAGTTTCAGAACGGAAAGGCAAAATTATATAACGGTTATGCGGATGCAGAGGCATCAATGAAGCTGCCGGGCGTTGAAGATTATTCTGTGAAAGTTAATTTTACTGATGTTGACAGCCGTAATGCACTCAAATTAATCGGCTGGCAGCCGGAAATTCCTGAAGGCAAGGTAAAAGGCGAGATGCACACATCAGGGAAAGAGTTTAATCCTTCAGGCTGGTTTGATTATGAAAGCCGAAAGGCCGGAGATGATGTGCTTGGAAGAGTCAAAAAGATCAAAGGAGATTATAAGGTGCAGGGAGATATTCTATCTCTCTACAATACTGAGGCCAGGACTGAAAGATCTTTTCTGGGGATACAGGGCACTGTTGATATAAAAGCATCTGTGCTTGATCTTAAAGGCAGGCTCGAGACTTCAGACATCAAAGACCTTACATTTCCGCATTTTAACCGGCTGCATGGTTCTGGGGTTTTTGAAGGCGCGGTAACAGGCAGATCAGGCGACCCTCAGATATCAGGGAAACTTGATATTCCATCGGCATCGTTTGATGATTATGGTCTTGGAAAAATTTCAGGAGAGGTTTCATACAGGAAAAATTTTCTCGATGTGACAGAACTGTCAGCCCACACAGAACAACAACAGTGTGCAGTCAAAGGCTTCATAAGATTCGATGAGGCGAAGGAAATATTTGATCTCAGAAAACCGTTCTACGGATTAACAGCATCACTGAAAGGGATAGATTTTGAGAAACTTGCCGAAATCGTTTATAGAAAGCTGCCGATAAAAGGAAGGCTCGATTCAAAACTCAAGATAACAGGTAATGGCCCAACACCTGAATATTCAGGAAGAGGTGTTATTTCCGATGCAACAGCATACGGTTTCCAGGTTGACTCTATATCAGGTGATTTTTCCTATAACTATATGCATTTCATATTGAGCAGAACAATGCTTAAGAAAGGCGCCTCATCTGTTTTGCTTGAAGGAATGATATCGGAAAAAGAAAATTTTTTATTTAAGGCATATACTGAAAAGCTGTTTTTGAGGGATATAGGGCTTGAGTTCATGCCGGAGGACGCTGTAATCAGCTTGAATACAGAAGGAATAGGCACCTTTGATAATCCTGCTATTAATCTGAGAGGAAAGATTTCAGGAGGTAAGTTTAGGGGAAAATCATTGGGTGACGGTGTAATTGACGCCTCTGTGAAAGACAGGCATGCCTTACTGAATGCTATGTTTTTTGACGGGAAGATAAAAATAAAGGGCATTGCGTATTTTGATGATAAGCTTCCATGGTCTGCGGAGGTGGATGTCTTGGCAGGCAGGTATGATTTCTTGCTTTCAGGATTGCTGAAAGATATACCGGAAGACCTGCTTTTAAATATGAAAGGACATGCTAATCTCACAGGAGACAGAAAGCATTACTCTGGTTCTGCATTTATAGATCAGATGACTGTTTCTCTTTTCGATCATAGTTTCTCGAATGCTTCGGATATAAAGCTAAAATTCGAAGATCGCAAGATGTCGTTTACTGAATTTACAATGAG
Organism: Nitrospirota bacterium; assembly: GCA_016208915.1. Classification (GTDB taxonomy): domain Bacteria; phylum Nitrospirota; class Thermodesulfovibrionia; order Thermodesulfovibrionales; family UBA1546; genus JACQXE01. Next base: position 3,299 of record JACQXE010000030.1, read on the forward strand.
AAGCGGAGATGCATCCTTTAAGGTCAAAGGTGATGTAGATACAGGCAGAGAATATAATATATTTTTAGAAGGTAAAACAGCCTTAGCGCCTCTTAAAGGGTTTTCAGAAAAAATCAGCGTTCTCAGAGGAGACGCTGATTTTAAGCTTGATATCGCAGGAAAATGGGATAATCCCAGAATAAGCGGAAATCTCAATGTTACAAACGGATTGTTCGGACTGAAGGATGTATATCAACGTATCAGCTCAATAAGCGCCTATATTTATTTTGAAGAGGACAGGGTTATCATACAGAAACTCTCAGGAAAGCTCAGCGGCGGAGACATTAATATTGCGGGGATTTTATACCTTAAGAGATTTGCCCTGAAAAGATTCTATCTTGATGCGCAGATGAATAATATCACGACATCTGTGTCAAGGGATTTTGTTGTTAATTTTGACGGAAATATTATATGTAAAGGCACCCCTGAGTCACAGAATATCTCGGGCGATATGAAGATAAAAAGGGCAAGATACAGGGAAAGGGTTGAATGGAAAAGCTGGCTTCTGAAGGCAAGGCCTAAGGAGAAACCAAAGGCTGAACCGACAAAGATGGAAAAGACAGTGCTGAATGTAAGGATATACGGGACAGAAAATATTATCGTGGATAACAATATAGCACGCACTCCCATGAAGGTGGATATGATACTCAGAGGCACAATAGGACATCCGTTGCTTTTTGGAAGAATAGAATCAAGAGAAGGCAATGTATATTTCAGGAATAATGAGTTCCGCATATTAAATGTGAGCGCTGATTTTACCGATCCAAACAGGATAAATCCTATAGTCGAGATCGTGGCACAGATTACGGTAAAGGGATATAATATCAAACTGAGCCTTGAAGGTCAGTTCCAGCATTTTACCCTGTCCCTTATCTCTGACCCGCCGCTTGAAGAGACTGACATCCTGAGTCTGCTTGCAGTCGGACAGATAGGAAAAGAGTTAAAGGGTCTTGAAGGCGGTATCGGAGCAAGTGAGGCGACCGCATTTCTTACAGGCAAGGTTCAGGATGTATTTGAGGAAAGATTGAGAAATATAACAGGTCTTGACAGGGTGCAGGTAGATCCCTATGTCTCAAAATCTACAGGCACTGTCGGTCCCCGGGTCACAGTATCGAAAAGGCTTATCGGTGAACGGCTGTTTGTGACTTACATATCTGCTGTGGGTTCAACAGAGGAGCAGGTACTGCGTCTCGAATATTTACTTGGCAAGAATGTGTCATTAGTCGGTGTAAGAGACGAGAAGGGAAGCATGGGCGGAGACATCAAGTTCAGGTTTGAGTTCAAATGAGACCGTTACAATATTATAAGAAAACAGCGCAGAAACTTTATTTAATTAAACTATTGTTCTTCTTTATAGCAGTTTTTTCTCTCTTGCTATGCATTCCGTCAATCGAAGCTTCTGAAACACCGTCAATACAAAAGATAGAGATCAGAGGGCTGTATTCTATGGATGGTGAGGAATTTCTCAACCTCTTAGATATAAAGCTTGGAGGCATATTAAATCCATCAAATGTAAGCAGGGGCATAAAGACCGCATTTCTCAAAGGCATATTCGAGGATATATCTGTAGAGACAGATGATATCGATAAGACTCACATAAGAATAAATGTTATTGAAAAAGACGTCATAAAAAAAAATTACATCATAGGGAATGATTATTTATCAGGCAGAGAGCTGAGAGATAATTTTCTGCTGAAGGAAGATCAGATTATGAGATATGATCTCTTGAATTCTGTGGTCAGCGAATTAAAAGATTTTTTATATAAAAAAGGGTTTCATCACGCTGACGCAAGGATAGAGGTATCCAGGACAGGAAGTCCTTACAGGGTCAATCTTATTCTGACGGTGGAAGAAGGGGAACCGGCAGTTATAGAAAAGATAAGAATACATGGACCTGAGGAAGACGTGAGACAATTGATGACTGTTAAGGAAGGCAGCATTAATGACCAGTTCAGGCTCGATAAGGAGGTTGAGAATATAAGGGCATACTATAAAAAGAACAACTATCTTAGTCCGTCAGTGATGCTGTATCCGGCAAGCGAAAGCGAACTCGAGATTAGCGTCAACCCCGGAAGAAAGATTGATATAAGATTTGAAGGTAATATTGCAATAGATTCCAAGACACTTTTAAAGGAGATGTCATTTTTTGATGCGGAGGATTTTAGGGATGATCTTATAGAAGAGTCTATATCGAGGATCATATCCTTGTATCACACAAAGGGATATCCTTTTGTACAAGTCGCGCCTGTTACATCTGTGAACGAAGATACGATTTCGATATATTTTTTCATATTTGAAGGAGATGAGATCATAGTTAAAACTGTCAGATTCACCGAGGTGACTATAAATAGGAGAAATCTTAAAGAGATGATGTCTATCCGGGAAGGCTACGTATATAATCCTGACCTGATAGATTCTAATAAAGAAACCTTACTCGAGTTCTACAACGCACTCGGGTATCTTAACGCCAATATAGATGATGTAAAGGTGGAGATAAATAATTCGCGGGCTGAGATTTCCATCACTGTCAGTGAAGGGGAACAGGTAAAAATAGAAGACATAGAGATAAAGGGCTCTCTGCTTGTGGAAAGAGAGAAGATCGAAAAGGTGATCATGGTTAAGAAGGGAGATCCCTATAATGAGGTTGACATAGCAGACGCACGATACAGGATTATAGATCTTTATGGGGACCGGGGTCTCATAGATGCAAAGGTTGACATAAAGCAGGAAATAACCGGCAGGGGTGTAAAGGTTATTTTCGAAATAGATGAGGGCCTGATAACCTTATTCGGAAAAACAGTAATAAGCGGAAACACAAGAACGAAACACGAGGCGATAAAAAGAGAGTTGCTTTATGAAGAAGGCACGCCGTTTAATTATACCTTGCTGACAAAGACGCGTCAGAAATTATATAAACTCGGATTATTTACTGATCTAGACATAGAGTCGCCGGAAAAAACAGGCAAGGTAAGAGATATTCATATCAGGGTTAAGGAGGGTAATGCCGGGATGATAGAACTCGGCGTTGGTTATGGAGATTACGAGCATTACAGGGGATCTTTCGATGTAAGTTACAGAAATCTGTTCGGAATGAACAGGCAGCCGTCTTTCAGGGCAGAATTAAGCTCTATTGAAAGACGGTATATCCTGAGCTATCTTGAACCATGGTTTTTGAAAAGCCCTGTTCCATTCAGGGCGTTGCTCATAAGGGAAGAAAGAACAGAGAAGAGCATTGAGACACGCGAGATAAGATATAAACTCAAAAGACATACAGCAAGCGCCGGTATAGAAAAAAAACTCAGCAACGAATTCAAGGGTGAGGTTTTCTATGAATTCTCACTGGTAAAGACAGAGGATGTAAAGCCTGATGTTATACTCACAAAGGAAGATACAGGTACTCTATTGATAAGCTCAATAAAGCCTGGGATAGTTTATGATACGAGGGATAATCCATTCGACCCCCGGAGAGGCGTGCTTGCCGGAATATCTGTAAAGGCTGCTTCAGGATTTTTGCTCTCAGAAACAGATTTTATAAAGGCAATATTTACAGGCAGTATTTATAAAGCTATAAGCAGGAGATTTGTAGTGGCAGTATCATTGAAAAGCGGCATAGCTCAGGGTTTTAGGGATACGAGGGAACTTCCTCTTGTCGAAAGATTTTTCCTCGGAGGGAGAACGACTGTGAGAGGATATGAACAGGATACGCTCGGTCCAAAAGGCGCTAATGGCACTCCAACAGGAGGTAATACATTTATTCTTGCAAACCTTGAACTGAGGACGTCTCTCGGCAGAAATTTTGGCTTTGTGACCTTTCTCGATGGTGGAAATGTATGGGCAAAGATAGACGAGATAGATATCATGGAAATGAAATACACTGCCGGCATTGGCATAAGGTATGACACGCCGGTTGGGCCTCTACGCATTGATTACGGGCATAAATTAGACAGAAAAACAGGAGAGAGCAGTGGTGAGGTGCATTTTAGCATCGGACATGCATTCTAAAAGTTACAAGTTACAAGTTACAAGTTGCAAGCTTGTTATTTGCTGCCTTCAATGTTGCTTGTTCCCAATTTTACTGCTTACTGTCTTTTGCTTACTGCCTTCTGTTTCCCATGCTGAATTGATCGATAAGGTCCTCGCCTTTGTTGATGACACGGCAATAACCCTGAGTGAATTTGAGGAGGTTTACAGTAACACAGCGAAGATAAAGCCTGACATAAAGAGGGAAGAAGTACTTAACACAATGCTAAACAGAATACTCCTTTTGAGAGAAGCAAAAAAACTGAGGATCGAGAGTTCGACAGAGGATGGAATTATCAAGGAATATATAGAATTAAAGATTAAGACATTTATTAAGGTGACAGAATATGATATAAGAGAGTTTTACGATAAAAGCAGAAGCGAATTCGGACAAGCTGATCTTGATGATGTCAGGGATAAGATAGAAGATTACCTTGTAGAGAATCAGGTAAATCGCAGGCTGAAGATGCACATAGAGGAATTGCGGTCAAAGGCATACATGAAAGTAATTGGCAGATAGGCATGGACTATTCAATAAAAATAGGCGGTGAGGCAGGTCAGGGCATTCAGACGATAGGTGATACTCTGACAAAGGTATTTTCAAGGGCAGGATACTATGTCTTCACGCATCAGGATTATGAGTCGCGTATAAGGGGCGGACATAATTTTTTCCAGATACGGTTTTCTGATAAACCTGTAATGGCGTCAAGAAAGAAGATAGACATACTGGTTGCTCTTGATAAAGACAGCATACTTCTTCATGAGAAGGAACTTTCAGAAAACAGCTTTATAATTTATGATTCATCCAAATTAAAACAGAGATATGAAGACCCAAGGTTTCTCGATATCCCTTTTGTGAGTATGGCAATCGAGTATGGCGGCGGCAAGATAATGTCAAATACTGTTGCCACAGGAACAGTGCTCGGGATGCTAGGAATGAAATTGGATATTCTGCATGAGATTGTAAAAGATACTTTTAAGAGGAAAGGCGAGGACATAATTAAGGCGAATATCAATTCTGCGGTTGCAGGCCATAATTTTGCAGTAAAGTCCTGCATGAAGTGTTCATTTGATATTATATCTTCTCAGCAGCAAAGTAAGATTCTTATAAACGGAATAGAGGCCATAGGTCTTGGCTCTATTGCGTCAGGCTGCAAGTTCTATTCTGCTTATCCAATGACGCCTTCAACCGGTATTATGAACTATATTGCGGGCAAGGGCAAAGAATACGGCATTATCGTTGAACAGGCAGAGGATGAGATTGCAGCAATTAACATGGCTCTCGGCGCGTCATTTGCAGGCGTAAGGGCGATGACAGGCACATCCGGCGGAGGTTTTGCGTTAATGGTGGAGGGACTATCCTTGTCCGGCATGACTGAGACACCAATAGTGATTGCTCTCGGACAGAGACCAGGCCCTGCAACAGGATTTCCAACAAGGACAGAGCAGGCCGAATTGCAGTTTGCTGTTTATACTGCACACGGGGAATTTCCCAGAATTATTTTTGCGCCAGGAACGCCGGAGCAAGTATTTTATCTTACAAGTAAGGCATTTGATATGGCAGAAAAATATCAAGTGCCTGCAATTATACTTTTTGATCAGTATCTCGCAGACTCAGAATGGACATTTGATAGTTTTAACCTAAAGAAACTTGTATACAATGATTACAGGCTCAGGGGCGAAAACTTCAGGAATCTTAAGGAATACAGAAGGCATGAATTTACTCCAAGTGGTATTTCGCCCCTTGGAGTCCCAGGAGATTCACAGCATTTAGTTGTGACAGACAGCGATGAACATGATGAAGAAGGGCATATTGTTGAGGATGCTGATACAAGGATAAAGATGGTTCAAAAAAGGTTGCTAAAAAAACTGCCTCTTATCAGAGAGGATATTGAGCCTCCATTTCTTTTTGGTGATGCTAAGCCTGAGATAGTCCTGACAGGGTGGGGTTCCACATATGGCATAATGAAAGAGGCGGTAGATGCCTTATCAGGAAATAAAAGCATAGCAATGCTTCATTTCAGCGAAGTTTTTCCTTTCCCGTCAATAAAGAAATTTGACTATCTGAACCTGTTGGATAATGCAAAATTAACTGTCTGTATAGAAAACAATGCAACAGGGCAGTTCGCAAGGCTCATGCGGGCGGAGACAGGATATGAATTTAAAAATAAAATTAACAAGTACGATGGAAGGCCGTTTTTATTTGAAGAATTAATAAGCCAGATTAACAATAAAATATGATCAGGAAAGCAGGATATGATATTCTCGCTCATTCTCGGTCGCCTGAGTCGCCCTCCGAGGTTTTGCCTGCTTTTATTTCCGAAAATTATTATATGAATTGCAGGCAAAAAAGCCGCTCAAATATTATATCCTGCTTTTTTAAATGTTTCGAAAGGAAGATATAGATGCCGGCATTGGAAGATTATAAAGGGCAAACACCTGCATGGTGCCCGGGATGCGGGAATTTTGGGATACTAAAGGCATTTAAAGATGCAGTAGTTGAATTCGGAATTGAACCACATCAGTTGACGATCGTTTCAGGAATAGGACAGGCAGGAAAAATTCCGCATTATTTAAGATGTAATACTTTTAACGGCTTGCACGGAAGAACCCTGCCGGTTGCCACAGGTATAAGACTTGCCAATCATGAGATGCTTGTAGTTGCTGTTGCAGGTGATGGTGACTGCTATGGAGAGGGCGGAAACCATCTTATCCACGCTATCAGAAGGAACATCAATATAAAGCTTTTTGTGCATGACAACCAGATATACGGCCTCACAAAGGGACAGGCTTCTCCAACAAGCATGGAGGGCATGGTCACAAAAAATCAGCCGTTCGGCGCATTCTCTGAGCAACTAAATCCAATTGCGCTTGCTGTTGCGCTTGACTGCAGTTTTGTTGCGAGGAGTTTTTCAGGCGATACAGAACATTTGAAGGGCATTATAAAGGAGGCGATACGACATAAGGGTTTTTCTATTGTTGATATCCTTCAACCCTGCGTCACGTTCAATAAGATAAATACATATGAATGGTACAAACAGAGGGTTTACCATATCGAGTCTGAATATGAACCAGAAAACAGGATTGAGGCTTTCAAAAAGGCAATGGAATGGGGGGACAGGATTCCCATCGGTATTATTTACAGAAACCAACGTGCAATTTTAGAAGAGAGAATCCCCATAATCAAAGACAGTCCATTAGTGAAGCATGCGATTGATATCTCGATGGTAGAGGAGACACTGAAAGAGTTTTACTGATTAAAGCACTTATTTATGTTTTTAGATATTTGATAAGCGCCTGAATTTCTTTCCATGAGAGATCCCTGAACTCAGGCATTCTCGAGTTAGGGTTATGTTTTTTTGGATTCTTTATCTGATTTCTTATCCAATGACTGTCTTTTATCTCTGTTATGCTTGTAAGGTCAGGGCCTGCACTACCGCCCCTGCCTTTAAAACTGTGACAATTGATACAGCCTTCTCTTTTAAATATCTCTGAGCCGTCTGGAGTTCCGGTAAAAAAATAAAGCAATGATATAATGCAAAAAGAAGCAACAATTATTATAATGACCATTCTCGATCTGTTCATATCCATATTCTTGGTTAAAGGTTAATGGAGATCAATCAGGATTAAAACTTGACCTTTACCCTTCTCTAATAATAAAATATAAAACAATGAATCGGGATAAAACATTATATGAAATGCAGTCAGAAGTATGCAAGACACTATCAAGTCCCAAAAGGCTTGAGATACTCAACGCTCTAAAGAACGGTGAAAAGACAGTAAGCGAACTCGTAGAGATACTTGGCGCCCCAAAGGCAAACGTATCACAGCACCTCGCAGTTATGAGACGTGTGGGTATCCTAAAGACGAGAAGAGATGGTGTAAGCATCTACTACAGCGTTTCCAATCCAAAGGTTATTCAGGCATGCGTATTGATGAAAGAGGTTCTTACAGAACAGATGACTGAAAGAACCAAACTTATCAAGATAGTTTCCAAGAAATAAAAATCAGGAAATCTGAATATACGGGCAGTATGGCCTTTCATAACAGTTTCTGCATGTTTGATCAGCTAACGGAGATGCGGTAAAGTTTCCTTTTCTGATTTCTGTTAAGATTTCCTCAAGGTATTTTAAACTTGCTGTAATGTAATCCTCTATTGTTCTTCCTGTGCGTGAATCTGTGCCGCCCGGGACCCATGTAACCTTAATATCTTTGAGAGAATAGATGCCTACGCGATTTGCTTTGAACCCGAGCGATTTCATTAATATGGCGTAAAGAAATAACTGTAAGGTTGCACCTTTGGTAAGGACGTCTGTCTTAACAATCTGTGCATTGCCTGTTTTATAATCAATAATCTCGACCTCAGGCGCTTCTGTAACAGTGCTGCCAGCGCCTCCTGATTTAATGTCTACCCTGTCTATTTTCCCTCTGAGCTTTATTCCCTTAATGACCTCTCCTTCAACTTTCAATTCTGCCTCCATAAATGAATAGCCTTCTTCTTTGAGTTTCTTTTCTATTTTATAGACCTCAGGCAGGATTTCAAGGAAAGAATCTGTTAAAAGTTTTTTCCAGTATTTCTCTACTGGCTTTTCATGCAGTATTTCTGGCAGAAGTTTTTCTGACTTCTTCTTCATATCTTCGAGGTCTGCAAATCCCTCCCGAAGCAGTTTTTCCATCACCTCGTGAATTATGCTTCCTAAAAGTTTCGGCTCGATCTCATATTCCTTAATTTTCGAAGGTTCAATTTTTAATATTTTTTCTATAAAAAATTTTCTTGGACAGTTTTTGTAATTGTCAATATCTGTAATCCATATATGTTTATTCTTTCCGAACCGTTTATTGATGAACGCATTTCCTATATTGCGAATCTCTTTTATATGGGAGAATAATGGATCTTTCCCTTCATTTATAAGGCGTTCTTCCATGCATAATATCCCCGGCGTCTCTTCCTTGACCTCATCCTCCCATGGAAGAAAAGGCGAAGGCAGGAATAGCTTGTCTGCCTCCATGGCAGGATAGGAAAGATGCATATTAACTGCAGAACCTGTCAATTTCTGGAATAGAAACTTCTGAAGATTCAGATATCGTTTCATATTAACAAGACCCAGTCCTGTTCGTACGCTGTCAGGAAGTATATGGTCAATGTCAGGCGATAATGGCATATCACCGTCTTTCAATCCTCCGAAATAGAGATATTCAGGCTCGATTCCTCTGAGTTCAAAGAACCCGGCGACCTGAACGCCCTCAGCCTCTGTCTCGATAGAATTCAGGATGTATTTCAGGCTGTCAATAAATTGGCGGAGGCTGATATTGGTGCATGCTGGTATTAAGTCATCAATAATGGACAGTTCTTTAAGCATAGGAGCAACCTGTTCTGTGAAATCAATATCAGAGGCTGAGAAAGCAAGATTTTCAAGGAGTCTGCTGAGGACAGTGGAGAATTGAGTATATGTTCCGGAATCTTTCATGGATTCGAGCAAAGCGAGTTTTTTGAGTACCAATCTCAATCCATTGCTGATTTCAGAGAGGACGTCATCCTTTATCCCTAAATCCTGAGCACTAAGCCCTGATCCCTGAAAATGGATCCATGATTCTTTTCCTTTGATTATCCCTGACTTTAATGAAACCTGAGGGATGAATTTCCTTAGTATTTGGGTAATCTTTTTAAAATAAGGAGAGATTAGAAATTGTGAAAACACCAGCCTTGGATAGTCATCATCAACCGACTCGAGCATAGCTAAGATGTCAAGAAAAGGTCTTGTATGACCGATATGTTTCATCGGCGAAAGATCGCATGGAATGCCATATCTCCTGAATATCCGTTCAGTTATATCAGAATACATATCCAGTTTTGGAAATGTCACTATTATATTGTCCAGAATCCTGTTTTTACCTGAGATGAACAGATTCTTTATATGGCGTGCAATCGCTTCTGTCTCTTCGTCTATGCTTGGATATGATGTGTATGCAATATTCACAGATCTTTTATCAAAGGGGACTATAATCTCTTCAGGAGCGAAATTATCTCTGATAAAATCAGTAAGGCTTTCTGTTATTTCAGCAAACTTTTCATCATAAGGAATAGAGATACGGATCATCTTTGAGTTTTCGATCAGTTTTTTCAATATTGTTTTTTCTACCGGGGTTATTTCATAGAAACCATCGAGAATCAAGAGATCAGGGCTGTAAAGGCTTTTTTCTATCAGTTCAGGACACTGTATAAGGACATCATTATCATCCAGTACGTTTTTTGTGTTCAGAGCTTCCTGATATATCTCGAATATATCAACAGCATCTATTGCCCTTTTCGCACCTTCTTCAGGCACGTTTAGTTTTTTAAACAGATCCTCCAGTTCGGTGCGGATAGTTTTAATATCCCTATCAGGCCGGTATTGTTTAATCTCATTGATAAAATTACTAATGATGGTAGAAAAACCAATATTTTTGCCTGACAGCCTCGAGATAATAACAGGAACAAGGGCTTTGGATATCAGGGTCTTATTTCCATATAATGAATAAATCCTTTTCGAGAACTGTTTTATGGTCAGCATATCAGGAGGGATGTAAACGCCTTTTATCAGTTTATTGAGCGCCTTCTGACTGCCTTTTATCTTTCTTGGAGTGGGGGCAATGTAGAGTATTTGGGAGTAGTCATGCCCTTTTATTTCTGAGATACATGTTTTCAAAAGAGTCTCTGTGAAGCCCCTGTGGATGAACGGGACGTGGAAAACCCTTACCTTATTGTGATGATTGTTATGCATGGTTTAATATAATATAAATGAGGTTAATTTATTAAACAATGGAATTCAATGCCATATATGTAATAGTTTCACGGGAATTCAAGAAGTTTATAAGGGAGAGGTCAAGGCTTATCTCAGCGATAGCAAGACCGCTGGTATGGCTCTTTCTTGTGGGCGCTGGAATGTCGAGGCTGGTTGCTCCTGTAGACGGTGTCTCGTATATACAGTTCATCTTTCCCGGCATCTTAGGGATGACAATCCTTTTCAGCTCTATGTTTTCCTCAATCTCCATTATCTGGGATAAGGAGTTCGGTTTTATGAAAGAGATACTGGTCGCGCCTGTTTCAAGACTTTCAATAGTTGTTGGAAAGGCGCTGAGCGGCACAATCGTTTCAACGATACAGACTGTTATTGTTCTTGCGCTGTTCCCTTTTTTGGGACTTAAGCTCGATCTATTGAATATTGTGAGCGCCATATTGATATGCGCAATGGTTTCTTTTTCGATATCAGCCTTTGGGATCGTGCTTGCAACTTTCTATGAGAGCTACGAGAGTTTCAGCGTTATCATGAACTTCATAATAATGCCTATGTTTTTTCTGTCAGGCGCAATGTATCCTGTAAAGCTTCTTCCTGATGTGCTTAAATTTGTCTCAAAACTGAATCCCCTGACTTATGGGATAGATGCACTGAAACATGTCGTCTCACCGGTTACAAAAGGCAATATGAGCCCTGATTTTAGTTTTTTAACTGATATCCTGATTCTTGTTCTGGCATCAGTCGCCTTTGTCTTTGTGGGCGGAAAGGCTTTTGAGCGGAAAGGTTAATTGACAGCCTATCGACAATTTGTAGTATAATAAAATTCCCAAAACAGAGGATTTCCCGGGTAGCTCAGCTGGCAGAGCAGGTGGCTGTTAACCACCCTGTCGGGGGTTCGAATCCCTCCCCGGGAGCCATTTTGCACAATACGAACTGGGGGCTTTCGTGATTTAAAGCGGAAGTCCTTTGTTCTTTTTGAGTCTTTTTATCCCCGCCCATCCCGACCCCATTTGGAAGAACGGCATTTTTAAAAACGCCAAAATCAGTTGAATAATAAAGATTTATTTGAATGTCAGATTTTGAATAAAGAATATTTTTGATGAATTTTTTCGCCCAAAGATTCTTTTCAATTCCTCTTTTTTCAGAGATGCCTTTTACAAATAGTTGAAGGGTTTGCCCGAAAATTTCAGGGGATATTTTTGAGGACTCGGAGCATACTTGCGAAGGTTCGAGTCCCAAACGGTCGCCCGATGGGGTATTATTCGCCCTGAATATCGAACTCTCGATATAATGCTTATCAAGGGATATTCTTTCGAGATTCTGAAAGACGTAGTCTTCTAATCTGTCTGCGCTGACCTGTTTCGTTCCGCAACTATCCCAATCTCTTTGCAATGTCTTTGTACAGCGATAGTAGTAATACCTTGTTAACTTGCCCTGTTTCCTTTTGTTAGTATGACAGGGCGTCATATGTAAATCGCACTCCTTACATTTAACCAGACCTGCTAAGGGATAATTTTTATACACTCTCAGAGTTCGTATTCTTTTCTTGTGTATCTCTTGAGCTAAATCGAACATGTCCTCGGAGATAATTGGTTGATGCAGTCCTTGTGAGAACTTGCCAGCATATTTAATCTTTCCGGTATAGACAGGATTTCTCAGAATATGAGAAATTGCACTTTTTGAGGAAGCAAGCCCTTTTCTATCTTTGATACCCTTGTTTTTCAGTTCGTCATAAACTTTAAAAGAAGAACGGGATGTAATATATCTCTCATAAATATCTTTGACGATTTGTGCTTCTTTCTCATCAATAATTAGTTTCTTATTTTCTGATTTATAGCCAAAGGGAACAATACCACCGTTCCACATGCCTTTTTGAGCACGCTGAAGCATTTTATCTTTTGTCCTTTCGCTGGCAAGTTCTCTCTCAAATTGAGCAAAGGTGAGCATGATATTTCTAAGAAGCCTGCCTGATGGCGTCGAAGTATCAAACCGTTCAGTTACAGAAATAAAATCAACACCATGCTTTTCAAATAGTTCGATAAGCTGATAAAAATCTTTTGGTGATCTCGTCAGGCGGTCAATCTTATATGAAATGACAAGGTTGATTTTATTCTGTCTTATGTCATTGAGCATATCAGTTAAAGCAGGTCGGTTTATGTTGGCTCCTGTGAATCCTGCATCAGAATAGAGTTTAAAGATTTCCATATTTTCTTGACTATTAATGAATGACCTGATTTTAGCTTCCTGAGCTTCGCAAGAATTAAACTCAACCTCAGCCTGATTATCCGTGCTTACACGTGTATAGATGGCACATTTCATATCTTTAGTCCCTCTTTATAAAGCAGTGTAGTAATGTGTATTAGAAAGATATACACAGTTATCCCTTCCTTAATAGAAATTTCTCTAAGAGAGGTAAGGTGAACCTGTATTTACCCCTTCCTACTCTGAATATCAACCCTTTCTCCATAAGGCTTATCAATATCTGATTGAGGTAGTTTTTATCTATTTTTGCCTTTTCTCTTAATTCGGAAAATCTTATTTCCGGTGCCAATCTTGCCATTTCAAAAAGTATTTTCTGTTCACTGTCCGAAGCTTTATTAAATCTACCTGCAAAAAAACTTTCATCCAATTCTTTTAAGAGCAATGGATACATCTCTTTGAAATCTTTTAATCCTATTTTTTTCTTGGGGACGTTCTGGATCAGATAATAAGGATAGAATTGCAAGAAATATGGATAGCCGAGGGTTTCTTCTGTAAGGGCATCAATCAACTCATTTGTAAAATTAATATCTGAGTTTTTCAAAGGCAACATTATAGCCTTTTGAGAAGCCTCTTTTGAGAGATTTCCTATGCTTTTTACTGTAAACATCCTTTCTGAATAGGTCTTGGTTTTAACAAGATTAGGAAAGAGTTGAGGCAGCCCTGAAAGCACAAGATAATATCTTAACCCTTCCTGTTGAACATGAGAAAAACTTTCAAGGAGTAAAGAGAGAGGATGGTTGTCAGCTATCTTACCATCTTCAATAAAATGAAACTCGTCATAGAGAAAAACCAGACCATTGTATCCTGAATCAAGAATAGATTCATAAACATCCGTTAATACAGCTTCCAACCTATCTCCAAGTGTCCCTTTATATTTTTGGATAAGAACAGAAATAAAATCTCCCTCGATATCTTCCTTATATCCTCTACCAAAACCTATTAGAGGCTTCTTCAGTTTTTTCGCCAGAGAGATTCCCTTTGTCTTTGCGATAATATCTGTCAAGAGGGCATTTAAAAATTCACTCTCATGATTGAGTTTGATATTAAACTCGCGTTTCACAAGGAGCCATTTTTTCTTGGTGCATATCTCCTCAAACTTTCTTAACAAAACTGTCTTGCCTGTTCCACGTATTCCTGAAAGAACCAGATTTTGTGGAAGCGACAGTGCAGAACTCAAGGATTTCTCAAACCCGAGGATTTCATTCTCTCTACCTGCCAGATAAGGTGGCATTATTCCATTACCTGGACGAAATGGATTGCTCATTTTTCTCCTTGTATATAATTGTATAGTTAAATTTACTACACTATACTACACTTAATTTTATCCTGTCAAGAGTTTTTCTTAAGTTTGTCAAACCAATTTAGAAATGTCCTTCAAATTAAATTGCTTCCTTCCTTTTTTTTCAGGGAGTCCACTGGGGGACGGAAGGGGCTGGCAAGTCTTAGCTGGCGATGGACTTGCCATAGTGTGAGCTTGTCGAACTATTAGCAAGGACTATGACAGATAAGTCTTGACAGCATGGGTGGGCAGAGGGATATGGATAAAATTCACGGCTAAGTGTTGCTTTACGTCTGTTTTGTAAGGCAGCTCTTAGCCGAGCTTCCGAATGAATGGCAAACCCTTCAACTTTTTGTAAAAGGCATCTCTGAGAAAAGAGGAATTGATAAAAATCTGTGGGCGAAAAAATTCATCATGGTTCGACGTTGCTCACCATTTCCAAATACAGATCTATTAGATATAATGTCATACTGGATAGTGAGCAAGGTCGAACTATGTGGACTGTATATATTCTCAGGTGCAGCGATGGTTCATTTTACGTTGGATTGACAAATGACTTAAAACAGCGTATTCGAGATCATCAATCCGGCGATGGAGCTCAATATACACGTGCACGCCTTCCAGTTAGCCTCAAATATTCAGAAGGATTCAAATCAAAAAAAGAAGCAGAGAATCGTGAGCATCAATTGAAACGTTGGTCAAAAGCAAAGAAAGAAGCACTTATAAAGAGCGATATGGCAAAATTGCGACAGTTATCTCGAAATAAATCCTGAGCTTGTCGAAGGGTTAATATGGGCGGCGGGAATATTTTTATAAGTCTTTATTTTTCTTTGATTTTTCTGATAAAGTAGTTATAATTTAACCAACTATTTTTACTCATAACTCTGAACTTTAAAATATGGAGGGTATTATGAAAAGAATTAAGCATAAGCCTTTAGCAGTCCTTATAGTAATTTCTCTAATCGTAGCTTCTTTGATGGTCTTTTCTTTTGGGTGTATGAAGAAAGAGGAGAAAGAGATAAAGATAGGGGCAATATTGCCTTTGACTGGGGATTTTGCAATTTTGGGGGAGGAGATAAAAAAAGGTATTGAACTTGCTATAGAAGAAACAAAAAGTACTGGTTTGCCTTTAATCGTATTTTACGAAGATGACCAAAGCTTGTCTCCGGTGGCTGGTGTTAACGCAGCGAATAAATTGATCACTGTAAATAAAATCGATGTTGGGCTGACGATGATAGTTGAGGAATCGCGGCCTATTTCTTCATTTTTTGGAAAGAGTAAAGTTCCACTTATAGTTTTATGGGATAGTAATAAATTTATTAAAGAAGATGGTGAATATATTTTTAGCAATGGGTTTTCAACAGAAAAAGCTGGCGAGAAGATGGCAGAGTTTGCTTTTTCCAAATTAGGCTTAAGAAAGTTTGCAATTATAAAACATGTAGACCCATGGGCTGAAATTATTTCTGAATCGGTTGAAACTAAAATTAGAAATTCGGGTGGAACAATAGTTCTTAAAGAAACTTTACAGCCTACGGATACAGATTATCGAACTGCTATTTCCAAAATTAAAAAGGCAGGCCCCGATAGTGTTTATGTTGCATTAGTCCCCCCAAACTCTTCTCTCTTTCTAATCCAAGCTAAAGAATTAGGGGTGCGAGTTCCGCTTTTAACAGGTGATGCATTGATACAACAGGTCATTGATGCTGCAGGCAAATCAGCAGAGGGAGCTTATTTGACAAATATTTATACAGAGTCTAACAATGCGACTTTATTGACCGAGAAATATAAAAATAAGTACAAAAAAGCTCCTTTCGATATTGCCCTTGTTTCTTTCGGTTACGATGGAATAATGAAAGTTGCCGAAGCGATGAAACTTCATAAAAGAACGCTTCAAGAGGCTTTGATTTCAATTTTTGGTGAAAACCGATCTGCCGATAGGATAGAGAAAATATATAGGATTATCAACGGAAAACCTGTAGAAGTAGAAGTTGAGTAAGTATAATCAAAGGGGGTAAATAGAATGAGCCTGCAAGACTTAACTGAAATTGAAGATTTAGTATCCTACGAAATCTTAAAGAGGGAGGAAGCAAAAGCACCCTACATCATGCAAGGAAATCCTGAGGATAAAACTCTGGATATCTATCACCTTATTTTAGCACCAACGCATGCATGTAATTTGAGATGTAAACATTGCTATCTGCCGGATCATACCGAAGAGTTTCTTCCAAAGGATGTTGCCTTAAGAATAGTTGATGAATGGAGCGAAATTGTTTTGGAAGAGCGCGGCCAATACGGCGGCATCTTTCACGTTAAGGGCGGCGAACCTTTTATGGTGCCGTATCTCGAAGATGTACTGGATAGGTTATCGGAGCTACAATCTCTCCGCTTGATGATGACGACTAATGGTACCTTTGTAGATGAGAATATTTTTAGAATGCTTTATAGTTGCAATGACGCACTCAATGGGCATGTCACTATTATTGTATCATTGGATGGTGCTACTGAAAAGACACATGCAATACTTAGAGGAAAGGGACAGTTCGCAAAGACTCTAAAGTTTCTTGAAAGGCTTCAAAAATATGGATTGTCTTTTTACTTAAATTGCGTACTCCATAAGGGAAATATTCATGAGCTTTCAGAATATATTGATATTGCCAATGCTTATGGTGCTTGTCAGGTGAATTTTTTGTCTTTCGTTCCACGAGGTATGGGATCTGACTTACGTCTATTTCAGATTCCTCATCTTGATGTCTATAAGCACCTCTCTAAAATTTATGAAAATGCCGATGAGGCAACCAGAAAGTTACTCGCGGGAAGTTTACCACACATAAAACATAGAGAAACTTATGAGCACTGTCAGACGTCGAACGAATGTGTGGCGGCGTATCAGGGGCTCTTTTATATAACTCCAGATGGATATGTTTATCCCTGTCCAAATATAGTCTCTACTGAATTTACTATTGGTAATGTCTGCCGAGAAAATCTTCGAGACATTTCGGATAATCGTGTTGCTCTTTATAAAAAAATTAATCCTTACGCCGGGGCTTATCTATGTGCTGGCGAAAAAATGCTTTATGAGAGAAACAAAGATTTATCATGCGTGAATATGATTTATGATCTTCAGAAGAATCTTTCCAAGAATCATCATAGTACTAAATTGGAATCTCTGACCACATCTTATTGTTTTAATAGGAATTGGTAAATTGGAGGTCTTGTGATGGATAAAACGCTCAATTTTATAGCGCAACATATTTTAGGAAGGCTGGTATATCGCATAGCTATTGGAATAATAATTATTGTTGTAATTACTATTATGACACTACAAAAAATTTCTGATGAACCTTCGACACGTTATTTTCAGAATATCTGGATATTTGCTGGATTCATAATCACATTACTAATAACTGGATTTTCACTACTTCATATTACTTATAACAGTTTCGATAAACTTGTTCCTGCATTAAAACCAGTTATAGCTTTTTGTGGTTTAGGATTTCTTGCATTAATTGTTTTAGTAGCGTTTGGACTAGGAAGCGGGATGTTGCAGAACTGGCCAACATTCGTTTTTAATTTATTAGCTATTGCGATTTCTATTTATATCTTCGTAATGGATTATTTACTTAAGAAATCAGGATATTTCCCTCTTGTCACGGATTCTTGGAACTTTGTTTTTGAATTCGATATAGGCATTATTATAGCAGTCGTTCTGGTTGTTATCTTTGGACATATTATCGAAGGATTTCATGGAAAATTTGTAGCAGCAGGGTTTATCGGTGGAGCTACTGCTTTTCAACTATTGATAGCAAATGTTTTATTTAACCCCATTTATTACGAAATTAAAGAGGAGGGGAACAAACAAGCTATTATTAAGGAAAATAATAAATGACATCAAAAACAAAATATGCTTAATCAACTCTTCTTAAACGGCCTTATCGCAGGCTCTATCTATGCCCTCATAACCCTCGGCTTCAATTGAGTTTATGAGTTTATGAGTTGGTGAGTTAATGAGTTAATGGGTTAATAGGTTGATGAGTTGATGGGTTCATGAGTTAGGGAGTAAAATGGGAAATGCAGACTTTAGACTGTAGACATGAAACTTAGGAGAACAGACTTTATAAAAGAGAGAGGTGAGTTTTATGAAACTAAGAGTGGTAATAGAGCCTGACGAGGATGTTTTTGTTGCATATTGCCCTGAGTTGCCCGGATGTGTAACATATGGTAAGACTGAAAAAGAGGCGCGTAAAAATATTGTTTGAGGCTATTGAGTTATATTTAAGACCTTCAAAAGAAGAAATGGCAAAGGATGCTAAAGTTATTGAGGTTGCTGTTTAATATAGATGCAGAATCTCAAATCTCTTTACAAAGAAACGAAAAAGAACTTTGACGGTCTTGAAAAGGAAATCGTTGATTGTTATGTTTCCTTCTTAAGGAAAGTGGCAAAATATTATCTACAGCAAGGCAGAAGGGTATTTTTCAGTGAGAATCGGGTAGTTCATTGGGGTGAAGGAAATTTTGGATGGCTTTTGATCGAAGGAAAGGAAGAGACAGATGAGGTATTCGGAGAATATATTTCAGAGATTCGATTTGAGCCTAAAATCAATGAAAAAACTATAAAAGGTTATACAGAAATCAAAAAGGATAATCTTGGAGCCATAGGGTACGGCATTTGATCAAAATGCTATGATTACTGATTCAGACAAGATATAAGGAGAATAGTAACATTTGATACCCATTGAGAAGATTAGAAGTTTTATTGAAAACGAAGACTATGAATTTTACGTTCACGCTATCACTGAAGCAAAAAAAGACGGTATTGAGCCTGAAGACATAATTTATGTATTACTTACCGGCAAAATCACTGAATCGTACCCGGAACGCGAAAGAGTTCTGGTCTATGGGGAGATGATCAATAGAGTGCCGTTGCATGTAGTTTGCAACTACTCTGATCCGACTTTGATGTATATTGTCACGGCGTATATTCCTTCGGATGATGAATGGACATGCAATTATCAAAAACGCAAAAAAGGAGGGAAAAGATAATGCTTAAAGAAAAAAGGAGATTGTGCCCGGAATGCAAGGGGCAAATAGAGCCTGGACATACCGATATGGTTTATGAATTAAAAGGCATCAAAATAACGATCAAGTATGTTACTGCCAACATTTGCAGCAAGTGTGGACAATCCTTTGTCTCAGGCCATGTAGCGGAAGAAGTCAACCGCCTTGTAAACAGAGTCAATGAGGATGTTAACAGTTTCATTAAAACTCAGCCCGAAACCGGCAAAAGACACAAGGAAGTTGCAATTGCAGTGTAGATGAAAAAATGCTTGCTGACATCAAAAAATAGCAGAGTGCAAGGAAGAATAGATGTTTAACCAATTATTATTAAACGGCATTATCGCAGGCAGCATATATGCCCTCATCGCTATCGGCTTTGCCGTCATCTACAAAACCGTTCGTTTCTTCCATTTTGCTCATGGTGTTGTCTATACAGCAGGGGCATATTTTGCCTATAGTCTCTCAATCTCTTTAGGTATAAATCCAATCCTGTCTTTTTTTTTGCCTCAATCCTTTCAGCCATCTTCGGCATAGCCATTGATAGGATTGTCTATTTTCCTCTGAGAAAAAGCAACTCTCCGGGATTGGTCTTTCTCATAGCCTCATTCGGTATATTCATATTCATTCAAAACCTTCTCCAGCTTCTATACGGAGCACAAATACTCACTTTAAGAACCGGGCCTGTTGTTGAAGGCTATCAGATATTCTCGGCAGTCATAACACCAATACAGATACTTATCCTTTCTGCTTCACTAATAATCTTTGCAGTTCTCTGGTTTATTGTGGACAGAACAAAGATGGGAAAAGCAATCAGGGCGGTGGCGGATGACCCGGTTGGTGCAAGCGTTTCAGGTATTTATCCTGAGAAGGTTATCCTTTATGCATTCGGTATTGGCTCTGCCCTTGCAGGCATGGCAGGGATTTTAATCTCTCTTGAAACAAATATAGAGCCTACCATGGGACTGAATGCAATCCTCAAGGGGATTATTGCCTCTATCATCGGCGGCATCGGTAGTATTCCGGGTGCAGTGCTTGGAGGTTTCTTCCTCGGCATAGTTGAAAACCTTGGTATCTGGAAGATTCAGGCTGGATGGAAAGACACTATCGCATTTGCAGTTCTTATAATTTTTCTCTTATTGAGGCCCCAGGGCATACTTGGAAATAAAACAGATAAGGAAAGATTCTGATGGAATATTTTTTACATATAATCATAATCTCAGGCATCTATATAATTCTTACCCTCAGCCTTAACCTCATAGTTGGCTTTACAGGACTTCCTGCTTTAGGGCATATTGCCTTTGCCTGCGTCGGCGCTTATACATCAAGTCTCCTTGCATTAAATTATGGCATATCACCATGGATTGGGCTTGTTATCGGAGCATGGTTTGCTTCTATACTCGGACTTATTATCGGTTTTCCTTCAATAAGGCTGAAAGGCGATTATCTCGCCCTTGCAACTTTTGGCTTCGGGGTGATTGTCTATTCTGTATCGAAAAACTGGGTTGATTTAACAAGGGGGCCGATGGGTCTGCCCGGAATACCGAAGTTTTCATTTCTTGGTTTTGAGCTTCAGCCTGTATGGGCTTATTTAGTGTTAGTCATAGCATTTGTTTTTATCACAGCATTTGTGATTAACAGGATTATAGATTCTCCCTTTGGCAGAATCCTGAAAAGCATCAGGGAAGATGAGATAGCAAGTATTTCAATAGGCAAGAACGTTAACAAATATAAACTCACTGTTTTTGTCATCGGGGCATTTTTTGCAGGTATTGCAGGAAGTTTGTATGCCCATTATATAACTTTCATTGACCCTTCAAGCTTTACTGTCATGGAATCTATCGCTGTTCTTTTAATGGTTGTTTTTGGCGGGATGGGAAGCATCAAGGGTTCTTTTATAGGCGCTTTAATACTTGTGATATTCCCTGAAATGCTCAGATTTCTGGGAATGCCGAGTTCAATAGCAGCGCCGCTCAGACAAATGATTTACGGACTGCTTTTAATTGTTTTAATGATTAAGAGACCACAGGGAATTATAGGGAGATATAGGTTTAAGTAATGGAAATACTTCAGATAAGAAATCTATCCAAAACCTTTGATGGAATAAGGGCAGTTGATGACATTTCATTCGGAGTTGAAAAGGGGACAATCACTGCCCTCATAGGTCCTAATGGCTCAGGAAAGACAGTAACTTTTAATCTGATTACCGGCTTTTACAGACCAACAACAGGCAAAATCTATTTTAAAGAAAGAGACATTACATATCTTGCTCCTCACAAAATTTTTAATCTCGGTATTGGCAGGACATTTCAGAACATACGCTTATTCCCACAGATGACGGTGCTTGATAATGTAATGCTGGGTCTTGAATATAATAACGGAGAGAGTCTTTCTGCAGCAATATTTAAAGCACCTGCAATGCTCAGGGAAGAAAAAGAGAACAAAGAGAAGGCGATGGAACTCCTTAACACCGTTGGACTCGTGGAGAAAAGGGATGAGTTTGCAGGAAATCTTTCTCATGGACAGAGAAGGCTGCTTGAGATAGCAAGGACTCTTGGGACTGATTCTGAATTCTATCTCTTTGATGAACCCACAGCAGGGGTGTTTCCAAATACTATACCTAAGCTTCTTGATATTATTGAAGGGCTTAAAGCTTCAGGCAAAACAATTCTCTTTATAGAACATAACATGAAAGTCGTGATGGATATTTCAGATAATATTATTGTGCTTAACCACGGGCAGAAGATTGCCGAGGGCACTCCTTCTGAAATACAGCACAATGAAACCGTGCTTGATGCTTACATGGGGAAAAGGAGAAAAATTGTTGCTTGAAGCAAAAAACATAAGTGTCTCTTATGGGGCAGTCAAAGCTATAGAGGATGTAACTTTTCATGTCAATTCAAATGAGATAGTGGCAATGATAGGCCCTAATGGGGCAGGGAAATCAACCGCTCTTAAGGCTGTATTTGGGATGGTTGATATATTATCAGGCGACATTCTTTTTAATGGGGAAAGCATTAAAGATGTAAGACCTGATAAACATGTCTCAATGGGAATCTCCCTTGTACCTGAAGGCAGAAGGCTGTTCCCTTCAATGACGGTTATAGAAAACCTTGAAATGGGTGCTTTTCTAAGGAAGGGTAATAATGGTAAGGCTAATATAGAAAACATTCTTGAACTTCTTCCTGTTTTAAAGGATAAGAGAAAACAAAAGGCTGGTGTGCTCTCCACAGGTGAACAGCAGATGCTTGCCCTTGGCAGGGCCTTGATGCAAAAACCAAAGCTTCTTCTAACTGATGAACCATCGCTTGGCTTATCCCCCTCTTATGTAGATATAATTTTTGAAAAGCTCATTGAGATAAATAAATCAGGGACAAGTGTTCTTCTTGTTGAACAAAACGCTCGAATGGCTTTAGAAATAGCTCATAGGGGATATGTTTTTAAGATAGGGAAAATATTCATGGAAGACACAGGTAAGAATCTTCTTGAAAGTAAAGAGGTAAAAAAGGCTTTTTTAGGAGGGGTATAAAATTATTATTAATGGTCAACTACTGGCAAAAATGGAAGAAGGAAAAACATGGAAAAATTAGAAAATATTGAATTGGAAAATATTAAACAAATTATGGAAAAAGTTTTGAGTGCTTCAATTGGAAAGATAGAACTTAAAAATTTTTTAGATGTGGTAGTTGAAATAGGCAGTAAAAAATTAGAAGCAAAATCTTGCAGTATATTTCTATTAGTAGATGGTCAGGGGACTTTAGAAATAGTAGCTGGTTCTGGTGATATTGGTAGAAAGCTTACAGAAGCAGAAGCGAAATATTGTGTTCCTGAAAGAAACCCTCTTTCCCAAAAGCCTGAAGAAACATATGTGTATAACACGTGGGAGGAAGAAAAGAAATTAATTGAAGAAGGAAAACTTGGGATGGGCATCACAGCGTGGGTTGTTAAAACAGGAGAATCTGTTAGATATGGCGGAAGAGATGAGTTTGAGAAACATCCAGAACATCGTGGTAAATTTGAAAAAACTCAAAATGAGGAATGCCAATCAATTGTAGAAGTTCCTTTATATTTCAAAAAAGATAAGAATAAAAAAGGTCGAGCAAAGGCTGATGGAGTAATAAAAGTTGAAAATCCTGTTAATAAAAAAGAATTTGATCAAGCTGATAAGTTTATTCTATCTATTTTATCCAGTTGTGTATCTGCTGCGATTCAGAAGATAGAAATTGATGAGCCTAAATCTTATAAACAGTTATTTAATGGAGCTAAACTATTGGTTGATATAATAAATTGGCATGAAGTAAATAAAGATAGTATTGATGGTACGAATAGGGCTCTTATGAAAGAAATATCAAAATTCTCAAAAGAGATTTTGAAATGGAATATTTATGGAATAGAAAAAATGTACGATAAAATAATTATAATTATAAAGGATATCAATAAAATACTTGGTTTTAAAGATAATGATTGTATCAAAATTATTGAAGAGATCACTAGAAAATATGAGGAAATCTTAGGGACAGGTCTTCGATATAGAGAACATCTTATACACCAATTCCAGGTCTTCTTGTTAGGGCTTCATATTATAAATAGCAATAAAAGGATCCAAACGGCAATGAAAAGTTATCTTAAGGCGAATGGAATCAATGATAATTTTGATAATGTAATAAGGTGCTGGTTTTTATCATCAATTTTTCATGATTTTGCATATTCGATTGAAAAGATTAATGATTGGCTTGGAGAGTATTTTAAGACATTATTTTCTTCTGAATTGAGTAAAGAAAAATTGCCATTTGTGTTTTTGTGGGAGAATCTATTCACAGTTGAGAAGTACGAATACTATAAGAATATTCTTATAAAACTGATTAGGGAAAAGCTTGCTGTGCCCTTTGAGTCAGATGAAGCAGCAGAAATACATTATTCTTTTATTACAATATTAATGTCTAAGTCAGATATGAGAAAGAAAAATCATGGTTTGTTTGGGGCATTAGTTCTTAGTAATCGGCTCTTAAAAGAAAAATTTGATGATCCAGATATTTCCAAAATAGTGTTAGAAGGAGGTTTTTCAATTGCACTTCATGCTCTTGATGTTTATCAAGATCTTTTTAATGTGCAGAAAGCTTTACTTCAGAATATTCCGTTCGCTTTCTTGTTAGTATTTTGTGATAATGCTCAAGAATGGGGACGTCCTTGGATGAACGAATTAGAACCGGGGGCAATTGAATTAGATGTGATTAATATTGCAGATGAATTCGTAGAGATTAAATTGATTTGTGATGTTAGTAAAAATGTGGATGTAAAAACCCTCGCAAATATGGTTGGTGGAATAAGAAAATATTGGAAACATGAAATAGATGGTGTTAAATTTCATTTAATTTACATAAATAAAGATACTGGGGCAACAGTAGCTAACTTATAGAACAGTTAAGAAAAGGTTAAAGGAAAAGTTTAAGGTAGCCGAAGAAATAGGGTCTTCAAACTTCATTCAACCTCTCTAACCAAATCCCCCATATTTTCACATAAATTCTTTATTTTGTCACTATTTTAAGGGGGAGTAGGCACACAAAGGGCGATGCGGAATACCCAAAGGGGATGAAGCCGCCTGACTGTGACTGCTGGGTGGGCGGGGGAAAATATTCATCAAGCAACACGAATCCCGATGGGACAAAAGTCTTTACCGACTTACTCGGTAATGTCTTTTGGTGTTGCGGTCTTTCCCGCTATTTTGAAGAAATGGTGGGATAGTGATGAATATTTAAAGGCGGTGGCAATTTATTTTAATTGATAAAATTCCTTTCTTCCTTTAAGGGGGAAAGCAGGCTCAGAGCGCAAGTAGGCTGAGACTACTGGCTCAGCCCTGAGCACTGAGACTGCTTTGGGTGGTGGGGCATGTGGTTTAATCCCCGACGGTTACGGCGGGGGCGGACTCAACCGAGCAAAAAACACCGATAAAGAATATTCCCGCCGCCCATATTAAAAAAAGAATTCAATAAAGAATTTTTGCTCGGTGGAGGACGCATAACTGCCTTGCCTGACTTGCAGGCAGGCAAGGCAGACCGATAAGGGAGGCAGGCTCGGAGCGGAGGGAATGGAAGACAGCCGACAGGCTGGCTGAAGGGAGTTTATCCCGATAAGCGTAAGCGACATCGGGAAGCACCGAGACTGCGGGTGGGTGGGGTTCATTTCCTTAAATTTAGTTTCTTACATTGATGAATTGTGTTCGGTAAAAATATTGGAACAGTTCGCAGAGAATTTGAGAGCGGAGCCAACTCATCATTTCGAATCATCTATGGACAGCTCCTTGTCACGCTAAAATATTTCTTTAGCATTTCATAACCTATTGTAACCAGTTGTTATAAAAGCATTTTTTTCTATGCTCTCGGAATAAGAGTCATACTTTTTAACAAAGGAAGACTAATGATATAATAGAATACTACGATTAACTTTTTCAAAGGAGGAAACCTTATGACACCAAAGAAAAGGACAGTGATTGTGGCGACGATATGTATCCTGATTGGCCTGATTATCGGACTTGGTATATCGTCAAACTTTAATATTCATTCAAAGGCTTATACTGAAGAGCCGCAGATATCAAAAGAGGCCATAGATATACTTTCAAAAACAGGGCAGGCTATGGCTGAGGTTGCGGCTGCAGTACGGCCGGCAGTTGTAAACATATCTTCGACACGAACGATAAAAACTCCAGAAGCAATGTCTCCATTCTTTAATGACCCGTTCTTCAGAAGATTTTTTGGAGATGAGTTTGGATTTCATGAAAGGCAGAGAGAGCATAAGCAGGCGAGTCTTGGATCAGGGGTTATTGTAGACAAGGATGGATATATCCTTACGAATAGCCATGTTGTTAAGGATGCTGACGAGATAAAAGTGAAGTTGTCAGATAAAAGGGAGTTTAAGGGAAAGATTATCGGAGTTGATCTAAAAACTGACATTGCTGTTATAAAGATAGGTTCAGATCATCTTCCTGTACTCAGACTTGGAGATTCTGATAAATTGAGGATTGGAGAGACTGTTATTGCAATCGGAAATCCTTTTGGATTAAACCAGACTGTGACATCAGGTATTGTGAGTGCAACTGGCAGGGCGAATGTGGGTATTGCAGATTATGAAGATTTCATTCAGACTGATGCAGCGATTAATCCCGGCAATTCAGGCGGCGCACTGGTGAATGTAAAGGGAGAACTTATCGGGATTAATACTGCGATATTCAGCACATCAGGCGGCTATCAGGGAATCGGATTTGCCATACCGAGCAATATGGCTAAGGTTGTGATGGAGAGCCTTGTAAAGAAGGGAAAGGTAGTGAGGGGCTGGCTTGGCGTTTCAATACAACCGATCACGCCTGATCTTGCCAAACAATTTGGCCTGAAAAATGAAAAAGGTGTTCTGATTGGAGATGTTGTTGAAGCCGGCCCTGCAGAAAAGGCAGGACTTCAGAGGGGAGATGTTATCGTAGAGTTTGCAGGCAAGGAGGTTGATGACCCGTCAAATCTCAGGAATATGGTTGCAAGCATTCCACCTGATACTGAAGTAACTGTCAAGATATTGCATGACGGGAAACAGAAAACAGTGAAGGTTGTGATTGCTGAACTCCCTGCAGACAGACAGAAAATGTCAGGCACTGGGGTATTCGAAAATATTATGAAGGGAGTTCATGTTCAGGATATATCTCCAGAACTAAGAGAAAACCTTAATATACCTAAGAGGATAGGCGGCGTTGTTATTACTGATATAGAGGATGAAAGCCCTGCAGAAGGGATTTTAGCGGCGAATGATATCATACTGGAGATAAACAGAACTAAGATTGCCAATAGCAAAGATTATGAGACAGTGCTTTCAAAGGTAAAACAGGATCAGAGCGTGCTGCTTTTAATCTACAGGAACGGTTCGACGATCTATCTAACGCTGTCTCCCAGATAATGTATTTTTATCCCATAAGGTATCATGAGGCAGGCTTTCAGCCTGCCTCATGCAATTTTTGTCGGTCTTATCTTATAATCTAATAATTATTATTACTGTTGAAAATAACTGGGGAAAAGGCTGAATGCTAAAGAAATACAATGACGACACCTTTAAAAATTAATCCACATCTGAGTATTAATAGAAACATCAATAACATTGTTCCCTTTAAAGCTGCTTATCAAAACAAGGTTGCACATCTTAATATCCTGTCGATTCATTGTATTTATTCGGCGTTCAGCCTTTTCATAAATCTTTTTCGGATAAATATGAATAGTAAAGGAAGAAGGAATGACAGGTATTGATGATCTCTGCATAAACACTATCAGGATGCTCTCTGTTGATATGGTTGAGAGAGCAAAATCCGGCCATCCCGGCATGCCAATGGGTGCGGCTACAATGGCATATGTGCTATGGACTCGGTTTCTAAGGCATAATCCCAAAAATCCGAAATGGTCTGACCGAGACCGCTTTATCCTTTCCGCAGGGCATGGTTCAGCGCTTCTTTATTCACTTTTGCATCTTACAGGGTATGATCTGTCTTTAGAGGAGCTCAAGAATTTCAGACAATGGGGGAGCAAGACCCCAGGTCATGTTGAATCTCGAGACACTCCTGGTGTTGAATGTACAACTGGTCCCCTTGGGCAAGGATTTGGAATGGGTGTTGGCATGGCAATAGCCGAGAGATTTCTTGCATCAAAATTTAATCGTCCTGATTTTGAAGTAGTCAGCCATTATACCTATGCGATCGTGAGCGATGGAGACTTGATGGAAGGGATTTCGTATGAAGCAGCATCTCTGGCAGGGCATCTTAAATTGGGAAGGCTTATTTATCTCTATGACAATAACCATATCTCTCTTGCAGGTGAGACAAAACTGACCTTCACTGAAGATGTCTGCAAGAGATTCGAGTCTTTAGGCTGGCATGTTCAATCTGTTGAAAATGGAAATGATATTGATGCAATTTTCAATGCAATCGTAAATGCACAGAAAAAAACACTTCGTCCCTCTTTAATCTCGATAAGGACACATATAGGTTATGGCAGTCCCAAAAAGCAGGATACATACGAGGTTCACGGCTCTCCTTTAGGGCATGAAGAGGTTCTTGCAACAAAAAAGAATCTTGGATGGACCTCTGAGTCTGAATTTTATATCCCTGAAGATGCTCTCAGACATTTCAGAAAGGCTCTGAATAAAGGCAAAGAACTTGAAACAGAATGGAGGAACAGATTTGAAGCTTATATGAAAAAATATCCAGAGCTCGCTTCAGAATGGGATCTGATGATGACCCTGAAACTTCATGATAACTGGGAAAAGAATGTGCCTGTATTTTCCACTGATCAAAAGGGTATTGCAACGCGCGCTGCATGCGGCAAGGTTATAAATTCAACTGCTGATCGTATGCCATTTTTAATTGGCGGCTCTGGAGATCTTAATCCTTCAACAAACACTGAATTAAAAGGTAGGGGAAATTTTCAATCCCCTGATCCAGGAGACAAAAATGTTCAGGGCGCTGCAACAGGCTTATGGGGTTATGACGGCGCAAATATTGCTTACGGTGTAAGAGAACATGCAATGGGATGTATAACGAATGGAATCGCACTTCATGGAGGATTACTCCCGTTTGCAAGCACATTTCTTATATTCTCAGACTATATGAGGCCTTCTATAAGGCTGGCATCTTTGATGAAGCTAAATGTTATCTATATATTCACTCATGACTCTATCGCACTTGGTGAAGACGGACCAACCCATCAGCCGATAGAACATCTTGCAAGTCTCAGGGCCATGCCAGGGCTGACTGCTATAAGACCAGCAGATGCAAATGAGGCAGGAGAGGCATGGAAAATAGCTGTTACACATAAGAATGGACCTGTTGCCTTAATAATGACAAGACAGAAAGTGCCTGTGATAGACAGAAGGAAGTATGGTCAGGCATCCGGAATTATGAAAGGCGCATATGTGCTTGCAGATTCCTCTCCATCAAATCCTGAGATAATATTAATTGCGTCAGGGTCAGAAGTTCATCCTGCACTGGAGGCATATGAAAGGCTTAAATCTGAGAATGTTAAGATGCGTGTTGTAAATATGGCTTCGTGGGAGCTTTTTGAGATGCAGCCAGAAGAATATAAAGATGCAGTATTGCCTCCTGATGTCAAGAAAAGAATATCTGTGGAGGCAGGCTCAACGCATGGCTGGCATAAGTATGCAGGGACAGACGGTATAATAATAGGCATTGATGATTTTGGAGCCTCTGCGCCTGGAGAGATACTCCTTGAAAAATTCGGTTTTACATCAGAGAATATAATGAAAAAGGCAAAAGAACTTTTAAAAAAGCAATGAAGCCATTGTTCGAAAATTTCTTTAACTCGATTATTATTAAAGTCATCTAGTTGTGTATTATAGACAAAGTTAAATTGTTAATATCATCAATTAAAGTAAATTAAGGTATCGAAAAATAAATTTTCTCTCAACACCTTCATTACTTTAAATGCAGTTGAGTATACGGAGGGATAAATGGCTCAAGAATTTAAGGACGCTTCTTCTTGCTGGAAAGAGATAATGTCTGATGTCTCGAAGAATAAAGAATTGCTTTCTGTTATAGAGAAATTTGCAATGGAGAATAATGCCCCTGCAAAAGTCGTTTTTGGCACATCTGGCTGGAGGGGAGAGATAGGGAATGATTTTACATTCAACAATCTGCGTATTGTAACCTCTGCCATAATAGAGATGCTCAAAAGTGAAGATAAATCTGTAATGGATGCAATGGGCATACCAGATTTTAATGAGGTAAAAAGACGCGGAATTATTGTAGGACATGACAACAGGTTCCTTGGAAAAGATTTTGCCTTTGAGGTTATCGGGATGCTTCAGAAAGAAGGCATAAAGACATGGTATGCAGGAGAGACAATAACGCCTGAGATATCAGCAGGCATTGAGATGCTCAATGCTGCATGTTCTATAAATCTCACCCCATCACATAACCCTGCAAACTATGCAGGGTTTAAGTTTAATCCCTCAGATGGCGGGCCTGCAGGTACAGAGCTAACCTCTAAAATTGAAGAAATTGCAAATAGCAAGATGAGCCAGTCTCTTATTTTTGAGCAGGCTAAGCCAGTAAAGATAGAGAATATTGATCTTACATCTCTTTACATAAAATATATTACAGAGAGAAATACGATTGATTTGGAAAAAATACGCAGTTTTATTAACAAGGAAGACTGCATAATCTGTGTAGATAATGTTCATGGAGCAACAAGGGGAAAGATACAGAGAATTCTCGGAGATAGTCCAAAGATTAAATATCTGAGAACAGAGGATGATCTTCTTTTCGGTGGCGTAGCCCCTGAGCCTTCAGAAAAGAATATGCATAGAGTTGAACAGGTCTTAAGAGAGAGCAGGGCAAGGTTCAGACTTGGCGTTATCATGGATCCTGACGGTGACCGCATAAGGCATACAGATGCAAAGATGCAACTGCCAATGAACTATTTCGGAGCAATGGCCTTCCATTTTCTCAATGTGCATAAGGGAATTTCAGGGGTTGCTGTTAAATCTGTCGGCACGAGCAATCTCCTAAATGCTATAGCAGAGAAGCAGGGCATATCTGTTAAAGAGACAAAGGTCGGGTTTAAAAACTTCAGGCCATATCTTCTCAAGACCTCAAAAGAAAGGGCAATAGTTGCCTTTGAAGAATCAGATGGGATAACAGGGTATAATCACACACTCGAAAAAGATGCGATCTTTGGCCTCCTCTTGGCAATCGAGATGGTAGCTGTTACAGGCAGAGATCTGAGTGAATACTTAAAAGACATTATGGATGAATTCGGATATTATTACCCTGACCGTTCAGGCATTGCTGTTGACCGCGCTCTTGTAGGAGAACCCCTGTTAACAAAGCTCTCGGTTATCAGAGAGCTTTATAAAAAAGGGACTGAGGTTGATGTAGGCGGACAGAAACGAATGGTGAAAGATGTGATAACAGTTGACGGAACGAAACTTGTGTTTGATGATAGTTCATGGCTGATGATAAGGCCATCAGGCACAGAGCCAAAGGTGAGGTTTTATATAGAGGCAAGGACACAAGAGGGAAAGAAGGCTGTTTTTGAGACAGCAGAGAGGATAACAAAAGAGGCGCTTAGGGACTGATAATATGTCAATCGCATACATAGGCATAGGCTCAAATCTTGGGAACAGAGAAGAAAATTGCAATAATGCTATAAATCTTCTCAAAGAAAATGGCATTGTCATAAAAAAACAATCTTCTATGCATGAAACAGCTCCATGGGGAATAAAAGACCAGCCAAAGTTTATGAACATGGCAATAGAGATCGAAACAGACAAAACCCCTGAAGAATTGTTGAATGTATTAAAGTACATAGAGAAAACAATGGGTCGTGAGGATGCTCAAAGATGGGGCCCGCGTATCATTGACCTTGATATACTCTTCTATGACGACGTGATCTTGAAGACACAGGAATTGGAAATTCCCCATTCTCATATGCATGAAAGGGAGTTTGTCTTGAAACCTCTGTGTGAGATTGCCCCGGATCTAAGACATCCTGTGACAGGAAAGACAATAAGGAAAATGCTCAATTCGTTTCTCTAATCAGACATATCGTGTCCCTTCAAAACTTTCTCACCAGATATGCTTGCTTGTAAAAAAAAACAGGAGGGAATTGTCTTTGAGCGGATTTATTTTGCCGATATTCCAGCAGTATGAAATTAAATAATTGAGAGGCAAAATACTTCGGAGGCCGTAAGGCCGACCTGCCTGCCGGCAGGCAGGGAATGAGCGAAAAGATTGTTCCCTCCTGTGTTATCAAAATAATTTATGCCTTTTTCACAAACTCCCCGAATCCCTTTAAAATCTTCAGCCCAAGTTCCTGGCTTTTCTCAGGGTGAAACTGCATTGCAAAGACATTATCCTTCCAGACCATTGAAGTAAAGCTGATGCCATAGTCTGTTGTCGATGCAATGATCTCTTGATCAGCAGGCACAACATAAAAGGAATGCACAAAATAGAAATATTCCTTATCTTTTATTCCATCAAAGACAGGCGGTCGTTTCTTCATATCAAGGGTATTCCAGCCCATGTGCGGAACCTTTAACTCGCTCTTTGGAAACTTCACAACCTTTCCCTGAAAGACGTTGAGCCCCTTGCACACCCCGAATTCCTCTGATTCAGTAAAGAGCACCTGAAGCCCCAGACAGATTCCAAGATAAGGCTTCCCTTTCTGTATTGCCCGTATAATGGCTTCTGTCAGTTTCATATCAGTGAGGTTTTTTATGCAGTCAATGAATGCGCCTACGCCCGGAAGGACGACTCCTTTGGCATTGTCGATTGATGCAGGATCAGTGACAATGCGCGCATCAACGCCGACTTTAAGAAAGCCCTTTTCAACGCTCCTCAGGTTTCCCATCCCATAATCAACAATCGCAATCATAGATTAAATTACTTGTTAATGCTGGGTTTTGTCAAATAAATAGGGTGAATGCGATAGTATGCAAAATTCAGATATATTCTGAGGGATGCCTAAGTTCATATGTTTTTGTTGGCAGGATTGGCTTGAGCGATATCTGCAGAAAGCGAAAGTCAGTCCTGCCATAACAATCCACTTGGAATAATATCAGTCAAAGTTTATAATCTCTTCACATGAATGTTCTAAAACAAAAAATCATACAAAAAATTAAAGACAAAGGCCCGATCACCTTCGAGACATTCATGAATATGGCTTTGTATGAACCAGAACTCGGATATTACGCGTCTGGAAAAGCAAGGATTGGACGAGAAGGAGATTTTTATACCAGCTCTCATCTTCACCCTGTGTTCGGAACAATGATCGGAAAACAGATTGAAGAGATGTGGGAGATGATGGGGAAACCACAGGATTTTCAGATTGTTGAAATGGGCGCTGGTGCAGGTTATCTCTGTAAGGATATGCTTGATTACTATAAAGGGGGCCAAGGGTCAAGGGTTAAAGGAGCAAGTGAGGAGAGGGATATCTTTAAGAATCTTCAATATAGGATAGTCGAACTGAATCCTGTGATAAAAGACCGTCAGAAAAATCTTTTGGCTGATTTTCTGGACAGAGTAGGGTGGGTGTCGTCTCTGAATGAACTAAAAGATATCAAGGGATGTATTCTTTCAAATGAGCTTTTGGATGCCTTCCCTGTGCATCTTATAGAGATGGAGGATGAGATTAAGGAAATCTTTGTTGGTTTACAGGAAGAGGAATTAATAGAGAAAAAGCAGATGCCAAGCACGGATGAAATTGCCAAATATCTCGAAGAATTTTCTATCGAGATTCAGAAGGGATACAGGAGTGAAGTGAACCTGGAAATCAGGAAATGGCTTAAGGAGATTGACAATGCATTAACAGAGGGTTTTATCCTGACGATAGATTATGGTTATCCTTCGTGGGACTATTACAGCGAGGAAAATGATAGGGGGACATTGCTCTGCTACTATAAACATCAAGTTACAGAAGACCCTTATCAGAATCTGGGTGAACAGGATATCACTGCGCATGTTAATTTTTCATCTGTTAAAAAGTGGGGTGAAGAATTGGGGATTAAGACAATTGGTTTTTGCCGGCAGGGGACATTCCTGATGTCTTTGGGGATTGATGAAGAGATTGCCCGGATACATCAGAGCTCAGATGATTATGTGTTCGAGGTAGCTAAGATTAAGAGGCTTATCCTTCCCGGAACAATAGGAGAGACTCATAAGGTGATGATACAGCACAAAGGGAAGGAGAGCGTTGAATTGAAGGGGTTTTCTATGAAGAATCAGAAGGAAAGGCTATAGCTAATAATTAATGTTTAGCTGAAATATAATCCTCTATTGTTTTCACATACTCAGGATATAGTTCTTCAGCCATTTTAACTGCGTCGTGAACCAATGAATGTTCAAGCAGGTCGTATTCATGGACAAGTCTGTTTCTAAGGCCGGCTGATGGGGCAAGTTTTTCTGCGAGAGATGCCGGAATTATCTTGAGTTCTCCTGCCCTAATAAAACTTTCATAATAATCATCAGGGGCTATGTTACCAGTCTGGACAATGATATGCGTATTTATATCGATGGCTGCCTCAATCAACTCCTGCAAGAGTCTTTCAGTAGCCTTTCTTTTATACAAATCTTCGATATATTCATCTCGTGTTATCTCTTTTTCAACTGTATCGTAGGTTGCCAATTTAATTTCTCCTTAGCCAATGTTATATCAGGTTGCCTATTTCTCAATAGGGAAGGGGGATGCAAGCGAATAAGCGAGAAAGCTGACAAGCCAGTGAGAAGCTGTTATTATGTAGTATAAATCCATTTTGCACGCTTTTCTGAAACGATTACCAGATAATCTTTAAATTGTTCAGGGTTGTGCTGGCTTAAAAGAGGCAGAAGAATCTCTATAATCTTATGTGAGATTGTTGGATAAACCTTGAGCCGTATTACTCCATGGTTACGTAATGCTTGAGCTACATCCAAGCTGAACATTTGATCCAGATACAGTTTATAAGTTTCAGGCATTAACAGCTTTGAGTTCTATGTGATCAAGAGACGCACGTGCGTAATGAATGGCAGCATGAATATCTTCATGTGTTAATTCTGGATATCCAGCAAGTATTTTTTCCCAGGATTCACCTTCTGCTATCTGTTCAAGAATAACTGATACTGGGATTCTTGTTCCCTTTATTACAGGTTTCCCGTTACAGACTCTTGGATCAAGTTCAATTCTCTCTAATAAAGTCATATTAGCCATGTTATATCATGAAGAAAACGGAATATTCTATTTTTCCATCACAATAAGCTAAAAAGCCATCAAGCGAGCAAGCCTGCAAGATAGAAATCGTCACTTTTTCTCATTTTCGATCATACTTTCAAAATACTCAATCGTATTTTTTAATCCGTCGTTTAGTGGAACAGTAGGCTGCCAGTTCAATTTTTCCTTAGCAAGTGTAATATCAGGCTGCCTTTGCGTCGGATCGTCTGGTGGTAATGGGTTAAAAACAATCTTCGATTTCGAACCTGTCGGTTCGATCACCTTTCTTGCAAGTTCAAGGATTGTGAATTCAGTGGGATTGCCCAAATTAACAGGCCCGGTGAAATCATCAGGGCTATTCATAAGTTTAATCAAGCCATCAATCAAATCATCAACATAACAAAAACTTCTTGTCTGACTGCCATCCCCATAGACTGTAATATCTTCATTTCTTAAAGCCTGCATTATAAAGTTGCTCACAACGCGGCCATCGTTGGGATGCATTTTTGGTCCGTAGGTATTAAATATCCTCGCTACTTTAATTTTAAGTTTGTGCTGTCTCCAATAGTCGAAGAAGAGTGTTTCTGCGCACCGTTTGCCTTCATCATAGCATGACCTGAATCCGATGGGATTAACATTCCCCCAATAGGCTTCAGTTTGTGGATGGACTGTTGGATCACCATAGACTTCAGATGTTGATGCCTGAAGTATTTTAATTTTAAGCCTTTTGGCAAGACCAAGCATATTTATTGCCCCATGAACAGAGGTCTTTGTTGTCTGGACAGGATCAAATTGATAATGAATAGGGGAGGCAGGGCAGGCGAGGTTATAGATTTCATCAACTTCAATATAAAGCGGAAAGCATATATCATGACGTAGGACTTCAAATAGTGGGTTTGCAATAAGATGCGCAATGTTTGAACGCCTGCCAGTATAGAAATTATCAACACACAGGACTTCATGCCCTTCATTGAGAAGTCTCTCGCATAGATGCGACCCGAGAAAGCCCGAACCACCTGTTACAAGGATTCTTTTACTGCTATAGTTTTTCATAGTTTCCTCTCAAAGCAGCCGACAAGCGAACAAGCTATTTTCCTATAAAAACCCTATAACAATTTGCTCACTTCGCTTCGCAAGGCATTCGGTTATGCCGCTACCAAGACTTCTCTTAGCTTCTCTTCCAATGCCTTAAGCATATTCTGGATCGCCTCAACCTCTTTTTCCTCAAAGTATCTTTCCCCGCACTGCGAGCATACATAACCAGGGATTTTCTCAATAAAGAGATGATATCCATTTCTGTCCACGGTGTATGAGACTGAAGCTTTATCCATTTCCCCGTTGCAAAACAGACATTTCATTTTTTTCTCCTTGTTTTAAAGTCCTCTTGCCATTTTTCCAAAGAGGGGATATATGCTGTTATTATAGCAAGATATTCTTCTTTAGGTGCACATACGACATGAATGGGTCTTTGGGTTTCAGGTATTCCAAGCATTAAGCAACTGTGTCCTCTTTTATCTTTTGGATAATCCTCTATTATCTCGCCATTTAAGACTACCTGCCTGACTTCTGCCACCGTTATCAGCTTGTCTTCTGCGTTCATCTCATCAACTGCATGTGAGGTATAAATAATCTTCCTTACTGCTGCTTGCTTTATTTGATCAATAAGATTCATAAACTTGACTATTTCCTGTAGCTTTCTGCAGGAACACAGGTTTTATTTTCCTTAATGTTTTCCATAAACTTCAATAAGCCGGTTCCATTTTTTAAAAGCATATGAGGTAATTTGTAGTTTGGGAAGAGATCCAGCTATTTCATCTATTTTAAACTAATTAAGAACATCAACAATCCTTCCATATTCAAGAAACCTTCGCATAATCCAAAGATATAAATTTGAACCGCGTTTTTCTTTTAGAAAAGACAGTATGATCTTCCCCTGTTTTCACGGACACTAAGTTAAGTTAGGCTGCCATAGCCTCCAGCTCAAATGATACCGGTGAACGGTATCCCAGGGCTGAATGCCTCCTCTGACGATTATAAAACATTTCAATATATTCGAAAATGCTCTGCCGAGCCTCTGCCCGTGTTTCATAGCGGTAATCATATACATGCTCTGTCTTTAACGTATGGAAAAAGCTCTCAGCAACCGCATTGTCGTAACAATTGCCCTTCCTGCTCATACTCTGGATAAAGCCATAGGTCTTTA